>NZ_JAAIFP010000001.1:0-478874 GCF_010747435.1 Paenibacillus sp. ALJ109b | reverse complement strand
AAATCTGGGGATAACAGCGATCGGAAGGTTGTTCTGTCATCGGAGTGGGAAGTGTGAATATTCTTTAGTTCAATCTATAGTCCCTTGAACCAAAAGGCTCATTTTAGGATATCTAAGGCATAAATGCTCCGAATATGATACGATGAGAGATATTGGAAATGCAAGGAGGAGGACATTTAACGATGGAAAAAATACGTACACGCGATGAAGTAAGCCAAGAGACTACCTGGGACTTGCGAGACTTGTTTGGGACTGACGAAGAGTGGGAGCAGGAGCTTAGATCATTGACTGAAGCTGCTGCCCATATCGAAACATTCAAAGGACATCTGGGCGAAGGCGCTGAGCAGCTGCTGGCCTGTCTGGATGCCCGTGAAGCACTTCATGAACGGATTGGAAAAACAGCTTCATATGCCCGACTTAAACAGTCGGAGGACAGTACCAATCCCGTGAATATTGAGAATTCAGCCAAGGCGGGAGACATTTTATCGAATTTGTCGTCGTCCTTGTCTTTTGTGAATTCCGAGATCGTGAATCTTCCCGATGGAACGGTTAAACGTTATATTGAAGAACTTCCGGGTTTGCAGCCGTATGCTCGCAGTCTGGATCGTCTAATTAAGGAAAAAGCACATCGTCTCTCGCCCGAAACAGAGAAGGTGCTCGCTTCCCTTGGGGAAGTGCTGGACTCGCCATACCGGATCTATCTACGCGGTAAACTGGCAGACATGACTTTTGACGATGCACTTGACGGCGATGACAATAATCGCCCGCTGTCCTGGTCATTTTATGAGAACAATTATGAAATGTCTTCAGATACGAAGCTGCGCCGCTCTGCGTATGCCGCGTTCAGCTCCAAGCTGAACGATTACAAAAATACGTTCGCTGAAGGTTACGCCACCGAAGTGAAGAAACAGGTCGTTATGTCCAGGCTGCGTGGATATGATGATGTTACGGATATGTTGCTCAGCCCGCAGCAGGTAAGCAAAGACATGTACAACAATGTACTGGATATCATCCAGAAGGAACTTGCGCCTCATATGCGCAGACTGGCAGCTCTCAAGAAGCGTGAGTTAGGCCTGGACAAGCTGATGTTCTGTGATTTGAAAGCACCACTGGACCCTGAATTCAGCCCAGCCATTACATATGAGGAAGCCTGCACGCTCATTCGTGAAGCTCTTGCCGTGATGGGACCGGAATATGGCGACATTGTGGAACGTGCATTTAGTGAGCGATGGGTAGATTACGCTGATAATGCGGGCAAATCGACAGGAGCTTTTTGTTCGTCCATATATGGTTCTCATTCCTATATCCTCATCTCATGGGCAAACAATATGCGCGGAGCGTTTACACTTGCCCATGAAGTTGGACATGCCGGACATTTCATGCTTGCCGGGCATTACCAACGTCTTACGAATACACGACCGTCTCTCTATTTCATAGAGGCGCCTTCAACGATGAATGAAATGCTGCTGGCAGATCATTTGTTGAAACGTTCTGATAATCCGAGAATGCGTCGTTGGGTCATTTTGCAATTGCTCAATACGTACTACCATAACTTTGTTACGCATCTACTTGAAGGTGAATTGCAGCGTCAGGTGTACGCACTTGCAACCAAGGATGAACCTATTACAGCGAAGACGTTAAGTCAGTTGAAAGGCAACATCCTCTCCGAGTTTTGGGGGCCTGACCTGGTTATTGACGAAGGGGCGAAACTGACATGGATGAGACAGCCTCATTATTATATGGGATTGTATCCATATACCTATGCAGCAGGTCTGACGGCATCTACCGCTGCTGCACAGCTGATTCGGGAAGAGGGGCAACCTGCCGTGGATCGCTGGCTTGAAGCATTGAAAGCGGGAGGAAGCCTTGATCCGCAAGAGCTGATGAAGCTTGCGGGTGTGGACATGTCTGGACCTGAGCCGATTCGTGCTGCTGTTGCCTATGTTGGCAGTCTGGTCGATGAACTTGAACGTCTGTATTCGTAATCAGGTTCATATAGTATACGGACAAGGCTTGTAGGGTTGTCTGCGTGCACCGTCTCCTTGGCAGGGGGCGGTGCATCTTAATTTGCAGGGAGAAGGGAACGATGATGAATGACGTCATTGAGCATATCTTCATCACTGGGCTGGTTAAGCATGGATGGCTTCGGTATTTTTGATGACATGAATGATGTTCCGGGATTTGAGGGCAATCAGAGTGGTTTTTTTGCTGGATTCAATGAGTTTGGTGCAATGAGTGCGTTTGGATCCATTTTTATCGGTGGCGTTTTTCTCATCATTGCCGGTGTTATTGTTTATGCCATTATTTCAGGGGTACGCACATGGTCATCGAATAATGCTTCAGCGCTGTTAACCTTGCATTCAACCATTGTGGCAAAGCGAACTAGAGTTAGCGGGGGATCAGGGGACAGCAGGGCTTCCACCTACTATTACATTACGTTTGAGCTCGACAACGGTGAACGGGTAGAACTGAAAGTAGGTGGGAGTGACTACGGTATGCTTGTGGAACATGACCGAGGCATGCTGACATATCAGGGGACAAGGTTTAAGCATTTTGAAAGAGATGTGCAGCCACAGTCCGGTGTTAGTAAAAACAGCTTTTATACGTAAAATAACAGGAAGGCGGCTCCTCCCGAGTGGAGAGAGTCGTTTTTGGTATGAGTAAAAGAAACCAATCACAGGGTATTCAAACGCTTACATTGATGATATACTCGTAAAATAAAGCTAAACAGTATAAAACAAAAATAAACAAACAAAAAAATAAAGAATAAAGTACAGAGCAGTCATCAATGAAATCAAGAAATGTTCAAGGGCGAAATATAGTATGGGATGAAGGGCTGGTGAAGAGCGGTGAGTGTGCTGGCGTATGATTTGGGTGCTGGAAGCGGGAGAGCACTGCTGGGTCATCTGAATGATCGGGGAATGGAAACGTTGGAGATCCATCGGTTCAAGAATGAGCCGGTAAAAGCGGGGGAGCGGCTGCACTGGGATATATTAAGGTTGCACCATGAATTGCTGGAAGGGCTGAACCTTGTTAAACAAAAGGGAGAACAGCCTGAAAGTCTGGGGATTGATTCCTGGGCGGTTGATTTTGGACTGCTTGGAAGTCATGGTGAATTGTTGGGCAATCCATATCATTACCGTGATTCACAGTTTAACGGCATGATGGATCAGGTGCGTAAGGAATTGACCTCTCAGCAAATTTTCGACCGCACAGGCATCCAGTTTCTTAGCTTTAACACACTGTATCAGTTGGCAACTCTTAAGCGAAGTGGCTCCCCACTGCTTAACGAAGCGGAGCGTTTCCTCATGATCCCTGATCTGCTTCGTTACTTTCTAACCGGTGAAGCGGTGAATGAGTTTACCAACGCCACCACAACACAGCTGTACAATCCCACCACAGGACATTGGGACGGTGAATTGCTTGCACATATTGGTATTTCGGAGACGCTTTTTGGAGAAGCAGTCATGCCAGGTACTCGAGTGGGGCAGCTGCGCAGCAGCATTTGCAGTGATCTTGGATTATCTGCCATTCCGGTTATTGCGGTTGCAGAGCATGACACAGGATCGGCGGTTGTGGCTGTTCCGGCAACAGAGCGTTCATTTGCTTACCTAAGCTGCGGAACCTGGTCACTTATGGGCACGGAGATTGATCACCCCGCCATCAGTTCCGAGAGTTTGGCGCTCAACTTTACGAATGAGGGCGGGGCAGGTGGTACGTTCCGTTTGCTCAAGAACATCATGGGCCTGTGGATTTTGCAGGAATGCATGCGTGAATGGGAACGGAAGGGACAGGGAATCAGCTATGCGGAGTTACTAAGCAGGGCGGAACTTGCTCCTCCATTTTCGAGCCTGTTTGATCCCGATGATGACCGGTTTATGCCAGCAGGGGATATGACCTCTCGCATACAACAATATTGTCGTGATACAGGGCAGGCTGAGCCGCAAGACCAGGGGGCCATTGCCCGTTCTATTCTGGAGAGCCTTGCACTGAAGTATCGGCGAGTGCTGGAATGGACAGAACAACTGTCCAGACAGTCTTTTAATGGATTGCATATGGTCGGTGGTGGCATTCAGAATCGCCTGTTATGTCAGTGGACAGCCAATTCCATTGGCAAACCGGTATGGGCGGGGCCAGCAGAAGGTAGTGCGATTGGGAACATGGCTGTACAGTGGATGGCAAGCGGAGCCTTTAAGGATATATGGGAAGCCCGCAAGGTCATACGTGATTCATTCCCAGTTACCGATTATGAGCCAAAGGACAGACCAATCTGGGAAGAGGCCTACGGTAGATTCCTAAGGTTGACAGCTTCGCCCAAATCACAAGCTGGGAGCGAGGTGTAACATGCTGGCAGCAGAGCGCTATGACCGGATTGTGGAGATGGTTAATGTTAAGGGCAGTATTCGTGTATCCGAGCTTAGTGAGCACTGCCGGGTAACAGAAGAGACCATTCGGCGTGATCTGGACCGGCTGGAGCAAGCAGGGCGACTGCGCCGTTCCCATGGTGGCGCTGTCAGCGTGAAGGAAGAGCAGCCGGAGATCCCTTACCGGGTAAGGGAAACAACACATGCTGAGGAAAAGAAAAAAATTGCCCTGTCTGCTTTATCCATGATTCGTCCGGGTGATCGAATTCTTCTGGATGCCAGCACGACAGCAGGTTATATGGCGGCCAATATGCCAGATATGCCATTGACCGTATTGACCAACTCCATACAGGTAGCCACCGAACTGAGCAGCAGGGACAAGATTGAAGTCATCTCGACTGGTGGCCAGTTGGCCCAACGATCTCTGTCTTTTGTTGGACCGCTCGCCGAACGTTCTCTGGAGACATATCATGTCGATAAATTGTTCCTGTCTTGTAAAGGTGTGCATCTGGAAGGTGGCGGAATCAGTGAATCTAATGAGCTTCAGGCACGCTTGAAGCAGAAAATGGTCGGTATATCCGACCAGGTCATTTTGCTTGCAGATACGAGCAAGTTTGGGGTTCGTGCATTCGCCCGGGTAACCGGGTTAAATGCGGTTCATGCGGTGATCACGGATCAGTCGCTTGATGATGATTTTATAGAACGTCTGAACAGCTATGATATCTCAATCACAAGGGTATAAAACAATATGGTATTCGATACTTATATGCGTTATAACAACAATTCATCAGTTATAGGAGCGTGTAATCATGAAGGTCTCCTTATTCATTACCTGCCTCAGCGATGCCATATATCCCCGTGTGGGGGAGGCGATGGTGAGATTGCTCGCCGCTCATGGCGTTCGGTTGGATTTCCCGCCCGTGCAGACCTGCTGCGGTCAGCCTTCCTACAACAGCGGGTATTGGGATGAGACACGGGTAGCCGCCAAAACGATTCTGGAAGCCTTTGATGACAGTGATTTTGTCGTCTGTCCCTCGGGCTCCTGTACGTACATGATTCATCATTATCCCGAGCTGTTTGTCGATGAACCTGTATGGCTGGAGAAGGCTAAACGATTGGAAGCCAAAGCCTACGAATTCACGCAGTTTCTCGTTCAGGTGCTTGGCATCACGGATTTGGGTGCACATTTTCCGCATAAGGTTACATACCACCCCTCCTGTCATGGCAGCCGTTTGTTAGGTGTAAAGGATGAGCCTATGGCATTACTTTCGGCAGTAAAAGGTTTGGAATTTGTTCCCCTTCCTTTCGGAGAGGACTGCTGCGGCTTTGGCGGTACCTTTGCTATCAAAATGCCAGATATATCTGGTGCCATGGTCACAGAAAAAGTAGATCACATCAAAGAGACGGAAGCTGAAGTATTAGTAGGACTGGATATGGCCTGTCTAATGAATATCGCAGGTAACCTGCGGTATCGGAATGAACCAGTGCGTGTGATGCATTTGGCTGAACTGCTGTATGAGGGGGTGCAAACAGGATGAGTCAACCCGGTGTAATGGATGTCACTGTCAAAGAACGTGCGGAATTGGCTTTAAATGATGACTTCCTGCGGAAAGCCGTCAAGTTTACGACAGAGCGATTACGTAATGGCAAGAAGTCCGCATCCGAAGAACATGGCAACTGGGAAGAATGGCGTGAACGTGGACGTCAGATTCGTTTGCATACGATCGCACATCTGGATTATTATCTGAATGAATTCGTCAATAATGCACGTGCCAATGGGGTTCATATTCATTTTGCCGATACTTCGGTAGAGGCAGCGGCGATTGCACTGGATATTGCAGCTCACAAGCAGGCTTCCACCGTGGTGAAATCCAAGTCGATGGTGTCCGAGGAAGTGCATCTCAACCATGTATTGGAATCCGCAGGCATTGAAGCAATAGAGACCGATCTGGGCGAATATATCATTCAATTGGCGGGTGAAGCCCCATCTCATATCGTCATTCCGGCTATTCACAAGAACCGTTACCAGATTGCGGACCTGTTATCCAAGGAAGCAGGAGAAATTCTGGAACCGGACACCACCGTACTTGCCGGATTTGTACGCAAAAAGCTGCGTGAGAAGTTTCTTGAAGCCGATATTGGCATGACCGGCTGCAATTTTGCGATTGCGGAGACGGGTTCCATGGTCCTATTTGAAAATGAAGGCAATGCCCGCATGGTATCCACCGTGCCAAAAACACAGATTACCTTAATGGGCATGGAGCGTATCATTCCATCCTGGACGGATCTCGAGGTGATGGCAACCTTACTGCCACGCTCCGCGACAGGTCAAAAATTGACGATGTATATGTCAGGCATAACCGGCCCTCGCCGAACAGAAGACGGGGATGGACCAGATGAAATGCACATTATAATCGTGGATAATGGACGTTCACTTCAGTTGGGTGATCCCGAATTTCAGGAGCTGTTGAACTGTATTCGCTGCGGTGCATGTCTGAACGCTTGTCCAGTGTATCGTCATATCGGCGGGCATGCCTATGGTGGAACCTACAGCGGACCAATCGGAGCGGTACTTACACCTGCATTGAATGGCAATATTGATGAATGGAACGACATCGCGGGTGCTTCCAGTCTGTGCGGAGCCTGTTATGAAGCCTGTCCGGTCAAAATTCCGCTGCATGATATGCTCGTATATCTACGCAGACGCAAGGTGGAAGAGGGCCATGGCAATAAGCTTGAGAGCGCTGGCATGAAAGGTTTTGCAGCGGTTGTATCCAATTCTAAGCGATTCGGAGCGGCTATACGTCTCGGACAGATTGGTCAGAAAGCCGTTGTGAGGAATAACGGAATTTCACTTAAACTTGGGCCCCTCAAAGGCTGGAACAGCTATCGGGTTGCGCCAAGCCTCGCGAAGCGTTCCTTCCGGCAGCAATGGAACAAGCTGGATCAGGAGCTGAATCAGGAGAAGAAAGAGATGGATTCTTCCGTTCGGGACCGAATGGAACAGATTCTTCGTGAGCGTGAGGGGGGCGGTGGTCAACATGAACACTGAACATCAAGAATGGCTGGAGCAATTGGAGAAGAAGTCTCGAGCGAAGCAGGAACACTTTATGAATGACATCGCCTCCAAATTGAGAAGACCACGGCAGACACATGCTCCGACTCAACCTTTTCGCGGTGCACCCGCATTCTGGACGGATTTGGAGTGGGACATAGATAAGCGCATACAGGCATTCACCGATAATTTTGTGAGTGTAGGTGCTCATATTGCGCGGGTAAGAGACATTGGCGAAGCCTCGGATTTCATCGCTAACAAATCTCATGAATTGAGTGCGAAATATATCATACGTCAGAATGAACAGGCGCTGACGGATCTTGGATTGGAAGAGAAACTTCCCGATGTGCAAATTTCTGTATGGAACAGCCAAGCAGAGGAGAACTGGAAGGCACGGGCAGCCGAGGCAGATATCGGTGTAGTGATGGCGGATTATGCTACAGCATATACGGGTTCCGTCACGGTGCTTTCTTCGCCAGAAAAAGGGCGCTCTGTGAGTCTATTGCCCACCGTACTCATCATTATTATTCCAATTGAACGGCTCTACACCAGACTTGGTGAAACGCTTGATCGCTTCGATGAAGCGGGAAGAGAGAATCTTCCAGCAGGTATTCATTTTATTTCTGGTCCTAGTCGTTCTTCTGATATTGAAAATGATTTGACGATTGGTGTTCATGGGCCGGGGATTGTATATGGTCTTATTATGGGGTAACACCATTTCGAAATGCACAACCTTACGAATGACTGTCCAAAAGCAGCTTGTTGTCTGCAAAGGGCAGTTTTTTTGTATTCCTAGTATGTCCATTATAAAAGGGATAATGAGCCATATAATCATATGGCAGCAGACAAGATGATTTATAGATAAAAACTATTAATACTATAATTATTATATATTTAACCTATCAATAGAAGCGGCGTATAATCCATTTCAAGATAGGTTCATTTGAGAACCGACCAAGGAGGCGTTATGGAATGAGTATATTTTCTTATCAGGTTCCATTCATGGATGGACACGTGGGCGATTTATCTGTTTTTGAGGGGAAAGTGCTACTTATTGTGAATACAGCCAGCAAGTGCAGTTACTCTCGACAATTTACGGAGCTTCAGCACCTGTATGAGCAGTATCGTGATCAAGGGTTGGAGATTCTGGCGTTTCCCTGTGATCAGTTTAATCACAAGGAGCCGGGCAGCAGTGATGAGATAGCTCAGTATTGTAGGAATCATTTTCATATATCCTTTCCGATTTTTGAGAAGATCGAGGTTACCGGACCATTCATACATCCTTTGTTTCGCTATCTGGTCGATACGGTCCCATTTGAGAGTTATGATATGGAATCGGAAGAAGGGCGGTGGATGAATCAATTCCTCAAGGAGAAACATCCCGAATTATACCGGGGAGACGGGATCAAATGGAATTTCACCAAGTTTCTAATCGATCGAACCGGGGAAGTGAGTGGCCGCTATGAGACTACGGTTGCACCGATAGAGATGGAGTCCGCGATTCGGGACCTGCTGAGACAGGCCTAGTTGGAGTTGAGTTTGAGCGAACTGTGTATCTTCAAAATTCTAGTGTTCGTTCAGAGCCAAATATTCTCTATATTATTGGACCAAAGGGGAAATTTACTCATGCCAATTCGGATGGATACCCTTTGGTCCTAAGACTTTGAGACTGTTGAAGATTAGGACTGGAAATGTTAGGGTAAAAGAAAGGTAACGAAGGAACCCATTTTTTTTAATCTAAACTGACCAATATACCATTCCGGTCAGTTGGTTCCGGTATGATTTTTAGGTTATCTGGATGAAATATGAAAATTTGCAGAAAATGTAGTCATGTCTGTTGATCTGAAGTCGTAGTTGAATGAAGGTATTTTTTTTTAGTCGAACGTAACACTTGGAAGAGGAGTGAGTATTATGGCGCAAATTTCAGTTCCCCAACCCAAAACTTTTGGACCTTTAGGAAATTTACCACAGTTAAACACCGATGAGCCTGTACAATCCTTGGTGAAACTCGCTGAAGAGTATGGCCCCATTTTTCGAATGGATTATCCTGGCCGAAGTGAATTGTATATTTCAGGTCATAAATTGGTAGCTGAGGTTACCGACGAATCCAAATTCGATAAACGTGTATGGGCACCGCTGGAGAAGGTACGTGCGTTCGCCGGAGATGGCCTGTTTACGAGTTGGACTCAAGAACCGAATTGGAAAAAAGCTCACAATGTGTTGCTGCCCAGCTTCAGCCAGCGTGCGATGCAGGGATATCACAACAAAATGATTGATCTCGCTGTACAGCTCGTACAGAAGTGGTCCAGATTAAACCCGGATGAGACGGTTAATGTACCTGATGATATGACTCGTCTCACCCTGGATACGATTGGATTGTGTGGATTCAACTACCGCTTTAACAGCTTTTATCGGGAAGAACCGCATCCCTTTATTACTAGTATGGTTCGAGCACTAGACGAATCGATGAGCTCGTTGCAGCGTTTGCGTCTGCAAGACAAGCTGATGATCACCAAAAAGAAACAGTTTGAGCAGGATATCCGTTCGATGTACTCACTAGTGGATCATATTATTGCGGAGCGTAAGGAGCAGCCCCAGGAAGGGGCGGACGATCTGTTGTCCCACATGCTTAGTGGCAAGGACCCGGAAACCGGGGAAACGCTGGACGATGAAAATATCCGTTACCAGATCATCACCTTCCTGATTGCTGGACATGAGACGACGAGTGGCTTGTTGTCCTTTGCCATCTATTATTTAATGAAAAATCCGGATACACTCGCCAAGGCTCAAGCTGAAGCAGATCAGATTCTGAAAGATCCGGTTCCAACATACAATCAGGTCCGCAATCTGAAATATGTTCGCATGGTTTTGAACGAAGCATTGCGGTTGTGGCCAACGGCTCCAGCATTCTCCTTATACGCGAAGAAAGACCTTGTTCTGGACGGGAAATATCCTTTGCAAAAAGGGGATAGTGTCAGTGTACTTATTCCCAAGCTGCACCGGGATCGCGACGCATGGGGCGAAGACGTCGAGGCATTCCGTCCGGAACGGTTCGAAGATCCGAGCAAGGTGCCACATGATGCCTATAAACCGTTTGGTAATGGTCAGCGGGCCTGCATTGGTCAGCAGTTCGCCCTTCAGGAAGCAACACTTGTGCTAGGTATGGTCCTGAAGCATTTTGAATTCATCGATCATGCGGACTATCAGTTGAAAGTGAAAGAAACGTTGACGCTCAAACCCGATAACTTCACGATTCGTGTTCGTGCACGCGGGGGTCAACCGGTCATGGCTGTGCCGGGTGTTGCCGTGGAGGAACCGACTCCGGTTGCCAAACGACAAGAGCCGGATACAGCAAATGCCCATCATACCCCGATGCTTGTCCTGTATGGATCCAATCTGGGGACTGCGGAAGGTATTGCGCGTGAAATCGCAGATACCGCAAGATATCAGGGCTTCCGCAGCGAGGTGGCTACCCTGGATGATCGTGTAGGCAAACTGCCGAAGGAAGGCGTCGTCATCATTGTGAGTGCATCCTACAATGGTCAGCCACCAAGCAATGCCAAGGATTTTGTCGAATGGATTGAACATGCGGATGCAGGGGAATTCCAAGGTGTTCGATTCTCTGTTCTCGGATGTGGGGACCACAACTGGGCCAGCACGTACCAGCGTATTCCGCGTTTGATTGATGAGCAGTTATCTTCCAAAGGAGCAGAACGGTTATCACCTATCGGAGAAAGTGATGCCAGCGGGGACTTTGAGAAACAGGTTGGAGACTGGACTGAGCAACTATGGCCGGATCTGGCAAGAACTCTGGGCCTCAAGTTGAACACAAGCTCAGGTAGTGAGCGCAGTTCTTTGTCAGTACAGTTTGTCAGCGGACTGGCGGTAACGCCGCTCGCGGATACGTATGATGCACATGTTGCTGAAGTGCTTGAGAATCGGGAACTTCATGATGCGGGCAGTGAACGAAGCACACGTCATCTGGAGATTAAACTGCCTGAAGGCGCAACGTATAAAGAAGGCGATCACCTGGGTATTTTACCGCAGAACCCGTCTGAGCTTGTAGAACGAGTACTGAAACGATATGGATTTACAGGTACGGAACATCTGGTTCTGGATGCATCAGGTCGCAGCGCAGCTCATCTGCCTTTGCACCAACCGGTTAATCTGGTCGATCTGCTCAGTCACAGTGTGGAGCTTCAGGAAGCGGCAACTCGAGCCCAACTGAGGGAACTCGCGGCGTACACGGTATGTCCACCTCATAAGAAGGAGCTCGAAGCGCTTCTTGATGAGTCTGTATACATGGAAGAAGTGCGTAAGAAACGTATATCCATGCTGGATTATTTGGTGAAATACGAAGCATGTGAGCTGCCTTTCGAACGGTTCTTGGAACTGCTGCCTTCCCTGAAAGCCCGATATTATTCAATCTCCAGCTCACCACGAGTGCAGCCTGAACAGGCCAGCATAACCGTCAGCGTAGTGCGTGCTCCGGCGTGGAGTGGTCAGGGAGAATATAAAGGCATAGCGTCTAACTATCTGGCGAACCTGAAGCCTGGTGAAGAGGTAGTCATGTTCATACGCACGCCTGAGTCCGGCTTCGAACTGCCAGAAACTGCAGAGGCTCCAATTATTATGGTTGGTCCGGGGACGGGCGTAGCTCCATTCCGTGGTTTCCTGCAGGCAAGACGTTTATTGAAGGAACAAGGTCAGCAGGTTGGCGAGGCCCATCTGTATTTTGGATGTCGCAATCCTGAACATGACTATTTATATAAAAATGAACTCGAAACAGCCGAACAAGAGGGGCTTGTCCAGCTTCATACCGCTTTCTCCCGTGTGGACGGGGAAGAGAAATGTTACGTGCAGCATCTAATGAGAGATGATGCCCACAAATTGATTCCTCTGCTTGAGCAGGGTGGACATCTGTATGTTTGCGGCGATGGCAGCAAGATGGCACCTGATGTTGAAGCAACACTCAAGAAAGCGTACGCTGATGTCAGCGGCAACTCCACGGAGCAAGCCGATGCGTGGTTAGAACGTTTGCAGCAGGAAGGTCGTTATGCCAAAGATGTGTGGACAGGTATCTGAGTGATACGTTCCTGACATCTACGCGGTGAGACACAGAAGGGTTCTGTGCTCACCGCTTTTTGCTATGGCACAATATCCGAGCAGACTAATGCACCTATGAGTTATACTAGGGAAGAGAAATATGCATATCATGACATGGGATAGATCCAGGGTAGGGATCGTTCTTCTAATCAAGATTGCAAGTACAGACAGATATGAATTCAGCGAAGTCTGGTCTCATTATTTCTTCTTTTTATTCGTTGGGCGATAGATCGATTCGACCTGAGTTAGCGGAAAGAGAATACGTGAGGAGAATTTACCTTTTCCCTGCAGCTCAATGTAATCCAGTCCAACACCAACAAGTCGGATATTGTTAAATGCATTTCGAGATGGGAATACCGTGCGGATGCCTACCCGTATGCCTCGCCGTGCTCGTGGTACATCAAATACACGAATGGAAAACAAGCTGAGTGGAATAAATAACTGCCGATTGACTTTAATGAAATTGCGCGGATATACTTTGCTAATTATTCCAGGTTCCAGACCGGACAATGGAGCATTCAGTTCTACCAGATGTCCCTGGAACTCGGCCAGACGCTGCTGAAGTGTTTTTCCTGAATGAAGTTGGTGCCAATTCATAAGCAATCCTCCGTTCGCCATTTATACCTACTATATGAATGGACGGGGGCGAGAGGTGAGCGAAATGGCGCCCATGTTACTCATGATAAGGTACAACTTAAGATATAGGGAGTGATTCAGATGGACGTGGAAATGTATAAAGACCTCATTCGCGATGAACGTGGCAACTATTATATCGCTGTACAGATGGAGGGTAATGAACTTACGCTCGTTAACGCATTTGTTGAAGCATCGTTTACACCGGAACTGATCTATAATGAAGAATTTCGGAATAAACATAAAGAGATGGAAGGCGGCTTTGTAGGCAAAATCGCAATGGACCTTCTCCGACATGATGTGGTCATGGGTTTGAAACAAATGGACAGAAAGCTACTGGAGCTGTCGGATGTTGAACAGAAGTACACGGTGAACTATATAGATACGATTGAGTTCTATCGCCACCCTGCGTGGGAGCGGAAAGCATAAGCGGAAAATTTATTTTCGTGGATAGTCCATTAGAATATTAAATCGTAAAAGCGCAAGTACAGGGGAGTTACCCTTGCCACTTGCGCTTTTGGCGTTGCAACTATTCATCGGGAAACGCACTATCGATAGGAAGGATAGATGATGCCGATATCTCGCTCTGTTTTCAAGCTTCCCTCAATATACCGCTGGAGTTCATTTCCTTTGATTCGAAACGGAATGGATTTTTCTCGATAGATCAGTTCACCCTCAATCATGCGCACGCTCATTCCGATGACGCCTTCCAAATGTCCACTACGATCCGTAATTAATCGAATTCCCCCTGGTCCTTCCATAAGAACCTTACCATCCTGATATACCGTTACTCGTTCTGGGGTGTTCACCAATTCAAAATGCAGTCCATTCATCGTGCGGCTGTATGCCGTATGACCAGCGACTTCTTCGCCATGATCCATGTCGATGGGGAGAAGACCGGTAAACCACAGTTGGTCCGATCCAACCGGCATAATGCCGCATAGCCGTTCCACATAATCAAGCAGGCAAAGAATGGAGGGGGAATAGGTTTCGGTAAAACCTTCCTCCCCGGTCCATGGACTTAAAGCCTGCGCAAAGCGCTTTGCTTTGGAGAGGGACGACAAGATGGGTTGCAGCACCCAGGTCAATTCCACATAGCGATGGTGATATTCAAATGCATGCGGTGCACGGATCAGACTGAGGAAGTTGGATGCTCCACCCCAGCTGTTATAAGAGGAGAACGGATCGAACCTTGGATCATCCATCGACATGGAGGTAAACGGGTATTTGGCAAAAAACTTGCTTGTATTCAGCAAATACCTGCGCAGCATGTTATCAAATAATTCACGGTCACCCACCTCGCAGGCCATCACGCGCAATAGCACATCGGACTGTACCCTGACCAATTCGTCATTGCGATCCCGGTCGTAGAAGAACATATCCTCTTCGTCATAACAGTAGCGGAAGAGACTCTCCAGACTGGCTTCAGCTTTTGCTTTCCAATCACCACCAGACTCCCCAAGTTCCTCAGCCATTTGGGATAAATACATGCGCTGGCAATATATATTGGCGGTTAAGTCTGGTGCCAAAAAAGGCAGGACGGGAGAGTCCGGATGGTTGGACGCAGCATCATTCATATAAGGGGTATCGGGGACATGCCAGAACCGGGGGGACAGATCATGCCCAGTATCAAAGGTGCTAAATGCCTCCACACAGCCGGTCCCTCGGGTATTACGATACGTTGCAATCCATTCGTCGTATTGTACCATTGCCTTGTACATGGTCTTCAGGAAGGAGCGGTTCTTTCCATGAAGTTGGTAGTGGTTCCATACGCTTCGTGCCAATGGTGTAACGAGCTGAATCTGACGAAAGGATGGACCGTTCTCCGTTAGCTTATAAGGCAGCAATCCATCTTCTCTTTGGTGTCGGGCAAAAGCAAGATAGGTCGTTTCCGATACGGAAGGAATCAGACGTGACAGCAGTTCCGCATTAATGGTGCCCGTACTCTCCAGCCAGCAACCCAGATAGATGCCACCTTCCTGAAGAATGGGCTCACTGCCGTTCAGGGGCACCATGCAAGTTAGTAACTTCTCCAATGCGGAATAATAAGTTGTTTCCAGTCTTCCGCCGGATGCCGCGAATCGAACACCTGACGCCTGCCATTCCTGTATTAACTTTTGATCTTCCGGTTTACCTGGCTGCACATGATCGTGGATCGAGATCTGCCGCAGCTTGTTCAGCAGGGCTTCTGTCATGTCGACCTCCTTGTAGCGGTTATTTATTGATTGGATTCAAAAATTCGAACGGTGCCATTATAGAAGTCAGTTACGGCTTGCTCCACACTTTTTCGGCCAAAGCCGATTTCCTGGTTGGTTGTCTGGGCCAGCTTGGAGAATTCAGCGAATCCTGGAGGGTTATAGCTCACGTCAAAAGGCTCCGTTTTTGTAGCTTCAGATACAAAGCTGGTGTAATTATATACAATCTCTTCAACAGGTCCCGCTTCTTGCTGAAGAAGATTGCGGTTGGCTTCCGTAACGGGCACACCGCGGTCGTTGCCGAGAATTTTGGCTGCGTCCGGATCATTAATCCAGAAATCCATCAGAATCGCGACTTCTTTTGCATGTTTGGTATTTGCATAACCGGACAACCCCTGACTGGATTCAAATACAACCCCAGTTCCTTTTGGACCCCGTGGTACAGGCAAAAGAATTAACTTATCTTCCGTGAGACTCTGGAAAGCAGCCAGTTGATTCGAAGGAAGCAGGCTCATCGCCGCCTTGCCTGTAATAAGCAAGGATTTACTCGTATCATCCGGTGGATTGGAAACCTGCAATTCAGGCGTGACCACACCTCCGGATTTGGAAGCCTGCTCCCAGTAAGTGAACCATTCCAAAATGTCTTCTTTTGCAAATCCAAGCGTGCCGTTCTTCATATCATATAGCTGTTTGCCGCGTTGCTTCAAAAAGATGTCCATACCGTCAACCGTGAAATTATAGGTTCCATAATAGCCCTTGCCGAGCTTGTCGGACAGCTCTTTGCTGATTGCAGCATAATCTTCCCAAGTCCAATCCGAAGCTGGCAAAGGGATTCCCGCTTGATCGAACAGCGCCTGATTAACGACAATGCCCCGTGCATTCGCACCAGCGGAAATATGCTGCAGCTTTCCATCAAGACGCCCATACTCAACCATGGTGGCATCCATACCATCCAGATTCAGTTCACTACCGACATAAGAGTCCAGGTTCAAAAGCACATCCTTTTTGGCGTAGTCAACCACATTACCCCCAAGGAAGAAAATATCTGGTGCTGTGCCTGATGCCAGCTGTGTATTCAACTTGTCGAAATATCCGGAGGAAGGCGCAAATTCACCTACAATTTTAATATTCGGATGTTTCTCCTGAAAAACTTTCAGGGCTTCATTCGTAATATCTGCCCGTTTTTGATCGCCCCACCACATCATGCGCAGTTCGACTTGACCGTCTTCCGCGGTTTCCGTTCCTTTCTGCTCATCAGCGCCGGTATGATCCGTTCCAGAGCAGGCAGTCACCAATAACAGGAGTGAAGCTATAACAGTGATCATTAATCGTTTGAACATGAGAAATCCCCCTGACGATGGATAATGAAAAACATAATATCTGTTGTACACATATTGCATTGCCTCTGGACAGGTATTTTCGTAATCACTTCAGCCCAGTCGTTGCAATTCCCTCTAGAAAATAACGCTGAAATACCAGAAAGATAATGGTCACAGGCAGCAGAGACAGCGTAGACATGGCGAGCAGTGCGCCCCAATCCGATTGTCCCGATGGATCGAACAACGACCGAATCCCAAGCTGTACGGTAAACAGATCAATTTTGCTCAGGTAAATCATCTGGCTAAAGAAGTCATCCCAGCTCCAGATGAAGGTGAAGATCGCTGTTGTAATCAGTGCAGGAACGAGAAGAGGCACCACGATTCTGAAAAAAATCTGCGATTGCCCGCAACCGTCAATGGTTGCACTCTCGTCCAGCTCCCGTGGGATTCCACGGATGAATTGAACCATGAGCAGAATGAAGAAGGAGTCCTGTGCCAGCCACTTGGGCAGAATGAGCGGGAAATACGTATTAATCCAATGCAGCTCGTTATACAGAATGTACTGAGGTACCAGGGTTACATGGTAAGGAAGCATGATGGTGACCAGCATAATGCTGAACCACAGGCCTTTGAACTTGAACTTCAATCTGGAAAAGGCGTAGGCTGCAAGGGAACAAGAAATCACATTTCCCAGCACACTCATAACTGAGATCAGCGCCGAGTTGCCGAAGAAGCGGCCAAACGACACCCCTTGCAATCCTTTCCAGCCATTCACAAAATGATCGAGGGTGAAGCTGGTTGGAATCAGGCTGCTACTCGTGAAGATGAGATGATTTGGTTTAAATGAACTGAGAATTAACCATAACACCGGATACAACATCAGCAGACCGAAGAGGATAATGGCAGCATGCCTCCCGGCTTGGACCAAACGTCGTTTTAGTGGCATGTGTACTATCTCCCTTCCTGATTGTCGCCGTAGAACACCCAGAATTTCGAGGTGAGAAAGACGATTGCGGTGAATACCCCGATAATGACCAGCATGATCCACGCCAGGGCAGAAGCATAACCCATATCAAAGAACGAGAAGCCTTTCAGATACAGGTACAAGGTATAGAACATTGTGGCGTCGAGCGGGCCTCCGCGTCCATCCCCGATCACATAAGCGGGTGTAAAGGCTTGAAACGAATTGATCATGCTCATGATCAGGTTGAAAAAAATAACAGGCGAGAGCATCGGAAGTGTGATGCCGAAGAATTGGCGTACCTTTCCGGCCCCGTCGACGTCCGAAGCTTCATATAAATCGGCTGGAATTTGCTTTAGGCCAGCCAGGAAGATAACCATGGCCGAACCAAACTGCCATACAGAGAGTGTGATGATCGTATAGACCACATAATCGGGATGGGCAATCCAGGCGGGTCCGGTGATTCCGAACCAACTCAGAAACTGATTGACCAAACCACTTCCTTCGAAAATCTGACGCCAGACGATCGCAATAGCGACGCTGCCTCCCAATAGGGAAGGGATGTAATACACAGTTCGGTATAAGCCGAGTCCCCGAATCCCTTTGTTCAGCGCCATCGCTACAAGTAGGGCGAAGGCAAGCCTTAGCGGAACGGATAGAAATACATAATAAAACGTTAGTCCCAATGATCTGCGAAAGGTATCGTCTTCGGTAAAAATCTGGACATAGTTGCTGAGCCCCGTCCACGTTGGTGATGTTAACAAATTAAATTTCGTCAAGGACAGGTAGAGCGACGCAACCATCGGTCCGAGTGTCAGACAGAAAAGTCCGATGAGCCAGGGCAGCAGAAACAAATAGGCAGTCATATTCTGCTGGCCGTATAACGGCTTGGACAGCTTTCTCATCATAGGCCTCCCTTCAGGATTGGATGTGAATTCGTGATCACCGCAAAATTGAATCCGCTTACAAGATTTGCGGTGATTCTCTTGGTAAATTAATCATACCGGGGAGGGGGAGAAGCCGGAATCTCATTTCTTCGGATCATGATTATCAATTTTTTCGGAATGCAGCAAACGATAATCCGAAGGACTTATGTTGAACATTTTTTTGAATTTTGAACTGAAATAGCTTGGGGAACGGAAGCCTGTCAGTTCTGTAACATCCCAGACGGTTAGTTGGGTTTCCCTCAGTAAACGTATGGCATGTTTCATTCGCACCTCGGTTACATATTGAATAAAAGAGATGCCGGCAGCTTCTTTGAATATCTCTGAAAAATAGGTAGAGTTGTAGTTATATTGCTCAGCTAACGAAGTTAATGTCAGTTCCAGCATGTAATTTTCCTCGATATATCGTTTGGCCGATTCAATGACCGTATCTTCTCCAACCTCGGATGGCTGCTGTTGATTCACAAAATCTTCCGCCCAATGCATCAGCAGCAGTTCTGCCTGGTCTGGAGTCTTTAGCCAAAGCACCCATTCCGGGGAAATCCACGAGGATTCCTGTTCAAACAATAATGAAATTTGAAAAAGGCTTCGGATCATATGGGAAGTGGATATCCGAAATGAGTCAGCAAGCTCCTTTCGAATCACGCTGCGGAAGGAATCCAGCTCTCCACGAATGAGGCAACGATGCAGCATGCGACTGGTTTCCTCAGGCAGTAATGGACTATGATCTACTTCGGGCATACGGTCCTGTGCACCTTTGCGTCCAGCAGAGTTCCAAGCCAAGAGGGAATGAATATAGCCTTCTTTCCAGCGTTCAAACCCAGACACGGACAATCCCAATCCAACTTGTACATCCATCCTTAAGACAGAGCGGGTCTGTGCTGTGATCTGCTGAGCAAATTCGTGCTGAATACCTTCCAATGTTATGAAATGCATAATTCCAGGGTGGGCTCCGTCATGGAACACTTGCACGTTATCTGGATAGGATTGAGCCATTTCGTGACAAAGCAGCTCAAAGGGAAGATAGAGCTTTTCGGGAACACGCCCCACTGATGCAGTCTGTATACCGGAGTCTCGCATGCCAGCGGTGATGAAACAGACGCTTTGATCCGACCAGGATTCCAGATGAAACAGCCGTATCCGCTCTGGCAGTGAAGAAGGAGGGAGGCGATGCCCCCTAACAAGATCAAGCAGGAAACGTTGCTTCATTTCTTTGTAATACTGGGAGAGACGCCATTGCATCATTTCGGAATCGCCGTGCAGCTGTTTCTTTTTATCCAGCTCATCTTTGATTTTATTTAATGTGGTTTTCAGTTCATCCCGGGTTACAGGCTTCAGCAAATAGTCCATGGCCTGGCTGCGCACACCTGCTCTGGCATAGTGGAAATCTTCATATCCAGTGATGATCATAATCTGAATGGAAGGATTAAGGCTTCGGCAAACGTCCAGCAATTGGACGCCATCCATTACAGGCATGTTCATGTCTGTAATTAATAAGTCAAAATGTTCAGCTTTCAGAAGCCCTTCCGCTTCGATGCCGTTTGCCGCTTCACCTGAAATGACAAAGCCCAAGTCTTGCCAGTTCACTTTCAATTTTAGTCCTTCGCGAACCTCGATCTCGTCATCTGCGATCAATACGTTGTACATCATATTCCTCCTGTGCGGGTAGAATCATTTCAATAGACGTGCCGTTACGTTCTCCGTTCTCGATCTGAATGGCAAACAGACTTCCGTAATGCAAGCGGCAGCGTGCAACCACATTACCGAGTCCAATGTGCCAGCTTTGGCTTCGCAATAGGGGTTCCAGCTGAGATGTTTCAATAGGATCATGGAGTTTCTGGATGATTTCAGCTGGAATCCCGGGCCCATTGTCTGAAATGTTGAAATACAGCCGGTTATTCCGTCTGGAGATCCGGATGTGTACCTTTGCCGTCGTCTGTTGCTGGAAGCTGTATTTGACGGCATTCTCAATAAGCGGCTGAAGAATAAATTTGATGATGACCAGGGAATCCAGCCTGCCTTCCTGTGTCAGAGTAATGTCCAGCTGATGACCGAAACGGGTTTGCAGAATGGAGATATAGTGGCGGATATAAGCCAGTTCCTCTGCAAGCTGTACCCTGTCGTCACTTGTATTCATGGAGAATCGCATCATTTTGCCCAGATCCTCAATGACCTGAACTGTATCATCTGTTCGGCGCTGCATGGCGAGACTGCTCACCAGTTCCAGCGTGTTAAACATAAAATGGGGATTAATCTGCATGAGCAGCGCTTTATACTCAGCTTGCTGGCGGAGCAGCTTCAGCTCGAATTCGTTCTGGATGTGCTGTCGCAATCGGCTGATCATGTAGCGGAAAGTGGAGATGACATAACTGACTTCGCTTTTTACATTTTTGTCCGGAGGCAGAAGGGACTCTGCTTGATCGAATGCGCCGCGCTGTACCTGTCTCATAGCCAGTACCAGTCGTGTTAAAGGTTTGGTGACTCCATAAGAGAGCCAGGCGGCGGCAAACAAAGAGACGAGAATGAGAATAATGGTGACCACCAGAATAGTACTCTGAAGTTTGTGAAGAGAAGAATATAGCTCTTTTTCCGGTGCCAGACCAGCCAGCATCCAGCCCGTACGCCCCAGCTTTTTGTATACCAGAATGTCACGCTGTCCTTCATCATTGTTCAGGTACACCACACCCGATTTGAGCGAGTTGTTCCGGATTTGATCGATTTCTGCTAAAGCTTCGGCACCAAGCTGATTGGCCTGTTGGGAAAGAATAGGACTTCCTTGTTCGCCCAGTAGAAAAATAGTGCTGCTCTCAGCCAGATGGATCCGTTTAAGCGGTTCCAGAAAATAAGATTCGCTGACATTAATTTTCATCACATTTTGGGCTGTAGCATGGTGAAAGGTCCCAATGGGCATCAGCAGGCTAACTACCGGGTTGCCGTGATCCCTTATATTTTCATGTTGATCGGTATGTGCAGGCAGCCAGTGATTCCCTGAGATAAAGAAATTTTTGTACCATGATTCTTGCAAAAAGAGAGCGTCGGTCGTTACTTGATTTTCACTGCCAATCCTCAGCCCATTTCGTCGATAGATGGATACATCGGAAATACTGGTGTAGCTGTTCGTAGCCTGGGTCAGAAAACGGCTCATCGCCAGATTGACAAGCATCTTTTCCCCTTCAGGAAGGTTGGGGTCACTCATCGCGTTATCCCAGTTCTTGGCGGTATCGCTGTTGAAAACAAGAGAGGCTACATCATAGATCTGCATTTGAACCATATCGACATAGGAGCCGTATTCCTCCATCTTCTCAAGAGCAGAGGATTCAATGTAAGAGCGGATCACAGTACGTGATTCCTTAAAGAGTAGGAAGGAGAGTGTGCCAAAACAGAGTACGAAGAGCACAACGATAAAGGCGATCAGGCGGCTTTTTAATGAGAAAAACATGGATTCCTCCTTAAGCGAATAGACTTCAAGACCATCATCAAATGGGAAAAAGACTGCGTATTATACGCAGTCTTTGAATTAAATTGGTTGGAGCGGCCTTGCGTTCCTAGAAACGAACCAGATTGTTGATGCGAACAGGTAACCCAGTTGCAATGGCGCGGTTGGCTGCAATTCCGGTGAGGATGGATCTTGCTCCGTCGAATTGGTTGGCAGCGCGGTGGTATGGATCTTCCGCTGGCTCTCCAAACAGATCATTCAGAAGTACAGGATCACCTCCGCCATGGCCGCCTTCTTTTTCCTCGACTTGAACTTCGTACGGGGCATCGAACATGGGAAGGACACGTAGTGTTTTCCCAATCAATGCACCTTCAAGATTTTTGTCACCCAGCGAGTTAACGTAGGATTGTTCCACAATGTTCATCTCGATCCGGCCTGTGGTACCGTTAATGGCGATGCGATAACCTTCCCACGGCTGGTATGCAACCAGTGAATAGGTCAAAATAGCTTTGTTCTGATACTGGACAAGAACGCCCATCGTATCCTCGATGTTGATGCCATCTCCGAATACGCTTTGATCCCGCTGGTAGCCGTCTTCCGGCTCAGCATCCAGATACATGGCTTTGAGATGTGCATCCGAATCCAGGTGCAGGGCAAAAGGATCTTCTTGCGCAAGCGGGTTGCCTGTTGCACGAGTGTAAAACTGGGTCACGCCTCGTTCCTCTGCGTTCTCTCGACCATAATACATGAGATCGCCGAATGCGAAGACGGTCTCAGGCTGCGAACCGATCCAGAAATTGACCAAATCGAAGTGATGCGTGGATTTGTGTACGAGCAGTCCGCCACTATTACGCTTGTCCCGGTGCCAGCGGCGGAAGTAATCTGCGCCATGGCGCGTATTCAGCAGCCATTCGAAGTGGACCGAAGTCACTTTTCCGATCGTGTCATTCTGAATTAGTTCCCGTATTTTGGTATGGTGCGGTGCATAACGGTAGTTAAAGGTAACGCGTATATTTTGTCCAGTCCGCTTGACGGCATCAAGAATATCCTGACATTTGTGTTCATCGATGGTCATGGGTTTCTCGGTTACAACATCACAGCCAAGCTCCATTGCGCGAATGATATATTTGTGGTGGGTGCGGTCGATGCTGGTTACAATGACGAAGTCCGGCTTTTCGTTCTCAATCATCTGATCGAACTGATCTGCAGGATAGGTTGGCACCTCATTGTATTTATATTTTTCCCTCAGCAGTTGATTGGCGTAATTCATGCGTGTCTGGTTAATATCGCAAAAAGCTGCAAGTTCGGATGTTTCCCTGAAATTTTGGGCTAATGCTCCATAGAAAAATTCAGCACGGCCGCCTGTTCCGACCAATACGTATCGTTTTTTGTTACTCATGTCTATCGCCTCCTTGAATATAGCTCTAGACTATAACAAGGAAGCACTTCATTCGCTGCTTTTTGTGCGTAATCGCTTTCAAATACCGCTTATTTTGCTATAATTCAACTAAAGGGGGCAGCTGCATGATACAGACATTTCAAGCGGATTACCATGATCCCACCGGATATTTGAATATCGAATATGATCGCCGCATTGGATATTTTTCCATGACCGATGACCATCTGCATGACCATTATGAGCTGTACTACCTGCTATCGGGTGAGCGCATTTACTTCATCAAGGACCGAACTTATCGGGTCAAAGCCGGAGACTTCGTATTCATTAACCGGAATACCGTTCATAAAACGATGGAGAGTGGAAGAGCAGACCATGATCGAATTGTTCTGTATATCAAGTCAGAGCTGTTCACCGAATTGGCCATTTTACCTGAGCTGGCAGAGGGGCTTAAGGAGCCATTCGGCTGGAATATTCCCATTCTGAGGCTTCCTTCACAGGTAAGTGAAACAGCGGACCGAATGGTCAGTGAAATGATTGATGAGATGGTCCATACAAGAGCTGGAAGCAGCCTGCTGCTGCGTCACCGATCCGTTGAACTGCTGTTGTTTGCTTACCGTAATAAACATCTGGGCACCGTGCACTCGGCCGACAGAGAGCCGGTTCTGCATCCCAAGGCACAGGCGGTGGTGCGTTATCTCAACGATAACTATCAGCAGGATTTAGCGCTGCCAGAGGTCGCTGCATTATTTCGAATTAGTCCCCATTATCTCAGCCGTTTGTTCAAACAGACTACAGGTTTCACGTTCAGCGATTATCTCAACCTGCTTCGCGTGAAGGAGGCGCAGCGTTTGCTGCGTGAAAGCGAGGATTCCATAACGGAGATCGCTCTGCGAGCGGGATTCAGCAATTTTTCACATTTCGGGAAGATGTTCAAGCGTACGGTTCAGGTGTCACCGAGGACATATCGACAGGAGTATAGAGATGCAGGTTCGATGAGAGTGCTGAGATAGGGTAGGTTTATTTCAATCGTTGGAGTCCCTTAATAATGATGTTTGTTTTGTCACTTACCTTTTGTAATTCTTTCAATGAAAGCTTCGCATAGGATGGAGGGACCACGTGCCAGTACTGATGGAAAAGGTCACTTCGTTCAGTATATAACCTTTGGGCTGTTCCATCGACCATATTAGTAATGAGCCCATAATATTCGAAAGCGTTCTTAATATTGTTCGTATAGATGCTCAGGTTTGTTTCATCTGTTGTTTTATTGCTTTTGATATATCGATCCAGCTCTTTTTTATAATGTATACTTTCCAGAATAACACTGCGGTAAGCTGAGTCGGCAGAAGACTCGATGCGATGTCTGAGTTCTCGATACTTATGAAAAAAGATGGATGCAATGATAAGAATGATAGTGAATAAAATCAGAATAATATGTCGTGTTTTTGTACTCATAAATACGTCCTTGTTTATGTATTTAGTATTTCCCCATTTTGAAAATGGAGTTCTACATAATAACATGTAACGACACTTAAACCTATAGGTAAATACAGGAAGGGAATTCTTGACGATTCGCGATCCGAAGGCGAACATATAAAAAGAACTGAGCGATCCTGCCTGCGCAGACATTGGTTCAGGTCCTTTATTATGACGTTGTATAACTGAGTTTAAATCTCACTTTAGGAACAACGCAGTTAAACCGAAATTTGACTTGTATCGTTCTCCGGTCGCAACTTCATCTGTAACTCTTCATCCCGTGGACAGACCATCACACCATCAATGACATCGAGACGTGCGGCCTGAATGGAGGAACGACGTGCGGGTTCGCTGGCATGATCGATACCTTCGATCCGGTCCGGATGGGTAAAATAAAAAATATAGGCTTCATCATTCTGTACGACGACATCTGCATGCAAACCGATTACACCATCATCCTCACGGTTTCCTGGCTGGTCGAGAATCAGACTGTTCCATTCCCAATTCTCCAGGTCATCCGACTTGTAAACGGCCTGTCCTCTCCATTCGTCAACAATCATCCAATACGAATCACGGAAATGAAATACGTTCGGTCCTTCATGCGCACGTCCTGTAATAACCGGTCCAATCACATCCCATTGATAGAGATCCGGGCTATCTGCTGCATACGTATGGGATGAATTAGCTTCATCCTTGTACCACATCCGGAATTTTCCGTTCGGCAGCGGGTAAATACACGCATCAATCACACGATCCGAGCTAAGCTCCAGTTTGCCATGGGATGTCCAAGAGAGCAGATCTGTACTGGTGTAATGCAAAATGTGCCGATCATGGCCCGCCCAGTCATGGGGCACCCCTTGAATGTAACTGACATACATGTGATACGTGCCCTCATGCCAGAAAATTTCGGGAGCCCAGAACGTATTATGTCCCCATTCATGCTCCAATCCGGTTAACGTACCTCGATATGTCCATGTCTGTCCACCGTCAGCTGAAGAAGCTACGCCCAGATCTGTGCCATGTACCCAGGCGAACTTTGGCCCTCCAGCTGTGGCTCTGCGATTGGTATAGATCATCCACCATGTTTGCTCGGAACGATTCCACACAACGACCGGATCAGCAGCTCCATCAAAGATGGGATCACGAAACAATGGTGCACTCATGAAGATTCCTCCTTCTATTCAATTCCATTGATTTTGAGAGTTATTGCTTCTATCGTAAAAGAAATGGTTTGAAATTACAATATAACGTTTTCAATATTTAAGGAATTATATATTTGTTAATTCATTAAAAATATCAATTGAATCTAACATCGTAAACTGCATCCTGTATTCTAGTTTAGAGGATTTAATGCTGATCGACATTTGAAATGTAATTAATTACTTATATAGAAGGAAAATATCCGTTCAACCCATTTTACATCTTGCGGTTCAAGAGCAACCGGCGTATATTGAGATTTAACTAAATTAGGAATAAATTGAAAGATTGATAGCTTGTAAAGACATTTTTGTACATAAAGGAGAAGCCGATGATACAGACCAGATTGGACGAATTGGGCATTGTATTGCCCCAAGCAAGTACGCCGGCAGCAAAGTATACTAATGCGGTGATTGTAAACGGAATCATGTATGTGTCCGGTAAAGGGCCGGATACGCGAAAGCGTGGCAAACTGGGGGACCAGTTTACGACGGAGCAGGGATATGAATTTGCCCGAAATGCTGCCATCGAGGTGTTGGCTGTCGTTCAGGATGTGCTTGGTTCACTGGATCGGGTGAAACGGGTGGTTAAAGTGCAGGGTTTCATCAATGCCACCGCCTCATACGAGGAGCACCATAAAGTGTTAAATGGGTTCTCGGATCTCATGCTGGATGTGTTCGGAGAACAGGGAACGCACGCCCGTTCCGTATTTGGCGCTGTATCCGTGAGGGATAACTTGCCGCTGATCATTGACTCGATTTTCCAAGTGGAGGAGTAGAGTTCATGACCAATCCCGCTTCAATGAATCCGTTAATGCTGTCTTTTCCCGAAAGTTTCGAAACACCGCGTTTGACCATTCGTGCCCCGAGGTGGGGAGATGGAGCGGCAGTGAATGAGGCAATTCGTGAAAGTGCGGAGCAATTACGTTTGTGGTTGCCTTTTGCCGAGAACATACCTTCACTGGAGGAATCGGAAGCGCATGCCCGCAAAGCCAGGCTGCAATTTCTGGAGCGTACCGACATGATGCTTCATTTACGTGACAGATTTACGGATGATTTCGTGGGCAGCAGCGGACTGCATCGAATCGACTGGAATGCACGTTGTTTCGAAATCGGTTATTGGATCAGAACTTCGCGTGCCGGTGAGGGTCTCATGACAGAAGCGGTCAGAGGGATTGAGCAGTTCGCAATAACCTATCTGGAGGCGAACCGGCTGGAAATTCGATGTGATGCCCGCAATGTGCGAAGTGCCAAAGTGGCTGAGCGCGCAGGCTATATTCTTGAAGGTGTACTGCGCAAGATGCGGCGTGATAGTACAGGTACGTTAGTAGATATGATGGTGTTTGCCAAGGTAAGAGGCGATGAGTTTGAATAAAATAGTTTGAATTGAGATAAGAAATGAATCGTAAGAATGATTTGAAAGAAAGAAACGGCTCCTGAAATAACACGTTGTGTTGTTCTCCAGAGCCGTTTCTTTGCTATGGCTGTCTTGAAGAAAAGTGAAGGCAAGTTCCACGATTCGCATGCGGCTAATTGCTGTAGTCATATCTGCAAGGCAGGGTCTGTACGGACGGACATGGAAATATTATTGAAATTTATTTCTTTGTAAGCTGATTCTGTTTCTACTATATATGATGTATTTGCTGTTACGACGCAGGGGGATATAATGAAGAAAAGGATCCAGAATGGAAGAAAGAATGATGCATCTTTTCATGCCATCATATATAAACGAAGCCAATTGGGCCAGGAACAAATCACCAACATGCAAGACAGCCACCGGACGATTGGCATTCAGGGAAATGAATGTATGATAGCTGTGGGTGAACATCAATAGGCAGAATGAATCAAGGCGTTCATATCAGGAGGAATGAAGAATGAGACGAATTGGGCAAGGAAGAACGGCTGAGATCTATGAGTACCCATCAAATCAGATTATGAAATTATACCATGCGGATTTTCCAACCGAAGCTGTCCAGAATGAGTTTCGAATTACCGAGGCAGTATTCCAAAAGGGCTTACCTGTTCCACAAGCAAGGTTGTATATGGATGATGTAACGCGCAAAGGGATTATATTTGAACGGATTGAAGGCAGCACAATGTTATCCCTCATGATTCAGGAGCCTGTGTTGATCGAAGAACTATCACGTCAAATGGCAGTCTGTCATCATAGCCTTCACGCCCAACAGGATGATGAAGGAGTATTCCCCACACAAAAGCAGATTCTTACTGGAGCCATTCGAAATACCTCGCTATTGTCGGAAGAGGATAAGACGCAGGTCATTGCTTATTTGTCGTCTCTTCCAGAGCGAAAGCAAATTTGTCATGGCGACTTTCATCCCGATAATGTCATGTTGAATGAAATGAGAGATCAATATTGGGTTATAGACTGGATGACAGGCATGTCGGGTGATCCAGCGGGTGATGTGGCACGCAGCTGGGTAATATTAATGAGCGGCACGTTGCCGGAGGATACAGACCCGGCTGTTCATAAGGGATTTGAATTGGCTCGCAATGTAATGTTGGATCAGTATATCCAACATTACATCCAGATTTCCGGGATATCCCGCCAGGAATTGGATGCCTGGATTCTGCCTGTCGCGGCTGCACGTTTAGACGAGAGGTTACCTGCAGTGGAAGCGGTTCAGTTAACCAAGCTTGTGCAGGATCGTATTCGTCTGCTGAAATGACATTTGTAGTTTAACTAACAAGGATAACGAGGTGAAGAAATCCATGCTGAACGCATTAAAGGCGATACAATCTTACAAGTCAGGCCATCTCCCGGAGGGGAAGCAGCCACTGTGGCTGCAGCTGCTGGCAGCGGCAGAGCAGCCGAATATTAACCTGGAACGCATTCATTCTATAGCTGAGCTGGAAGGCACGAATCCGGTACTGGATTACGTAGAACGCACACTCCAGGTGATGGAGCAGCTTCAAGTTTCTTTTTGGATGCGAGAAATTCTGGAGGATGTGCTGGTCTGGTCGGAAACGGCAAAGGCAGGATCACCGAAACAGCGGCGAAAATGGCAGAAACAGGGGGTTAACCTGTTCGTGCACAATGTTGGTTCAGCACAGCTATATGACATGTATGGAAGTGTTGGAAATTTGCATGGCAAGCAAGGCCATCGTGAGGACGAACATTCATCTCGATCAGAATCCTCGCGTGATTTATCAAATGATGATCCAAGCGGTAGTACACAAATTGTGCAAACAGCATATGGTTCACTCTCACCTCGGTATGAGATCATTCGTACCCTTATTGCCACACACGGACTTATTGGTCAGTACATAAGAGGAGAAATCCCATTTGCCGAAAATGCCCCGCTGCACTTGTTCATAACGCAAGGGTGGATGACCGCAGATGAATTGCAGGCCATCCTGATCGCATTAAATGAATGCATCATTGCTGGCGTTGATCCAACGTTGTGGAATCAAGTTCAGGCTGAAGTGCAGCGTATCGTAGGTTGGATCATTACAGAGCCGGATCATACAGATTGGAATGTGAAGGAGCGGCTGTCACGCTTACGGAGCTCATCTATACGTCAAGGAGAAGCGATGGATGAAGCATATGTCAAACTTCAAGCCGAGCTTGAGATGGAGAAACTTCTCGCTCCTTTGGCTCATCGGACCTTATGGTATGTGGAGTCAGCGATGCATGATTTTTCGTTGCAGGAGATGGTTAAGATCTTCCTTTTGACGCTGCACAGTGAGGCTATGGTGTTATCTGTAGATGATTTGACGATGAACAGCACAGGCATAGGCAGAGTAACCGAAGAAGAAGGAGTGGGCTTGAACTCGACTTCGCAGGAGCAACAATTGGATGTAGTGAGGCATATCAGCTTCGAACCATTAATGAACACGATGTATTACGATTATAAAGGTGTCAAGAAACTGAATATTTACAAGAAACGAATGATTGAAAAGTATTTGGAGCAATATTCGTGGGAGCAGATTGAAGAAGGTGAGACGATCACTTACCCCCATCTGACACATCGGATTGAACGGCACCCGGATTTGCGGGATACGGTATTTGTGACATTTGAATTTTCCCCGGCAGCCGAGAAGTTGATTGCATTCTGTATTGAAGCAGAAAAGTCTCCGTTATACGAGAAGGCTGTGCTGTTGTTATTTGACCTGTTTGGACTGCGTCGGGATGCGTATGATCGGTTCCATAATGAAGAGACGTATCTGGCCGATATGAACAGCTCAGGTGATTACAAGAAAGTACTGCTGGATTACATGGTTGGCAAACGTGTGCTCGATATCGGTCCTGGCGGTGGAATATTGCTCGATCTGATTGAACAGGAACGACCTGAGATGGAACCAATCGGCATTGATATTTCAGCGAATGTCATTGAGGCGTTGGAGCGCAAGAAGCAGCGGGAGGCACATAGCTGGCAAGTATTGAAGGGAGATGCTCTTCAACTGGATCAATACGTGCAGTCAGGCACGGTAGATACGGTTATTTTTTCATCCATTCTGCATGAACTGTATTCGTATATTGAACGTGACGGACGAAGATTTAACAGGGATACGGTCGTTGCTGCGCTAAGAAGTTCATTTAACGTGTTATCCCCCGGGGGCCGAATTCTGATCAGGGATGGTATCATGACTGAACCCGAAGCGCAGAAGCGTCGAATTCGTTTCCTCGAACCGGATGGGATGCGATGGCTGGAGCGGTACGCACAGGATTTCCAGGGACGCAGCATTGAATTCGAGCGAATCTCTGAGGACGAGGCGCTGCTGGATATCAACGATGCGATGGAATTTCTGTACACCTATACATGGGGCGAAGAAGCATATGTCCATGAGATTCAGGAACAATTCGGTATATTTACCCCATCGGCATATGAGCACTGTATTCGCGAAGCGCTGGGTGAGCAAGCCGAAATTATTACATTCCGGCACTTTCTGCAAGAAGGATATACGGAGGCGCTTGGAGAACGAATTATATTTATGGATGAACAGGGTCAACCTTCACCTTTGCCAGACAGCACCTGCCTGATCGTGATTGAAAAGAAGAAAGGAATGGCGGACAGATGACGAATGAAGCCAACACGGCTTTATATTTTGTAAGGCATGCGGAATCTGAATATATGGAAGGGCAGGAACGCGAGCGAGGTCTGACGGAACAAGGGAAAAGAGATGCGGCTAGCGTTGCGGGTTTGCTCCATCGGGAGCAGATCCAGTTGTTTTACTCCAGTCCGTATAGACGGGCCGTGGATACCATTCAGGGGTTGGCCGAAGTGTCAGGTGGCATTGTGGTCACCGAAGAGGATTTGCGTGAGCGTGAGCTGTCAGGTCCTGAAGTGAAGCATGAACATTTTCAGGAAGCCAAACAAAGGCTCTATGATGATCCTACATTTGCTTATTCAGGTGGAGAATCCGGCGAAGTCGCTGGGACGCGGGCAATCGCTGTTATACAGCGTATCCTGGATAGGCATCCGGGACAAAAAATAGTGATTGGCACCCATGGGGATATCATGACGTTGATTTTCAATTATTATGATCCGTCCTACGGTTATGACTTCTGGGCAAATACAACGATGCCGGACATCTACAAGCTGGAGTTTGATCGTGAAGGCAGGCTGGTTCAGGTAACACGATTGTGGGAAGAACAGGTGTAGTTTCTCTAGGTAACATGTTCTAACGACGTTAGGAGGAGATGATACTGAACCTCAAGTTGGTAGAGTCCTTTGTGGAGCAACAAATCCTTTTTAACGACAATAAAAGTTTATTTTATATTGGAGGCAAGTCTACATTAGGGCCATCTCCGCGAACGTTGTGCTGGCTAATGGAATATCGCGCTCAAGTGGCAAAAGCATTAGAACGTATTTTTACAGATGGATTATTGAATCATTTTACAATTAAACTAGCAGAGCAAGGAATCCGCCATTTTATCCAGGTGAACCAGTTTATGCAGTTTACGAGCAAAGACAAGTTGCAATTGGCAGAATTATATAAAGAACAATTTATGCGGATCTGGTCTCTTTTGCAGAATGAGAGGGCAGAGGGAGAGGTATTACAGAAATTTTTCCAGAGGCATTATCAACAGTTAAAAACATTTCTAATACAGACTAACGGGGAGGACTTGTTTAAAAAATATACAATGGATCCACAGCTGTTCTGGGTGCCGTGTGAGGAGTATTCGGCGGATCTGCAGGTATCCTGGCTCGGCTTGGATAAAGAGCATCTGCATCAACCGGTGCTTGATCTTGGCTGCGGTCCGCAGGCCAATTTGGTCCATCTTTTGCGTAATAAAAAAATAGAAGCTTATGGGATGGACAGACAGGTGGATGAATCGGAAGATCGGCCGTTTTTGCGACGTATGGGCTGGATGGAATCTTCATTTGAACAAGAACAGTGGGGGACAATAATATCCCATTTGGCATTCTCCAACCATTTTACACATCATCATCTCAAGGCAGATGGCGATCCAGAAGCATACGCTCAGAAATATATGGAGCTATTAAGAGCGCTAAAACCAGGAGGTTCCTTCTTCTATGCGCCGAGTGTTCCTTTCATAGAGTCATTCGTAGATCAACTACCCCAGTACTTTGTACGTCGAACCTGGATAACACCAACACAGCAAATGACGCGAATTACGCGGCTGGATTAGATGAAAAAGGGGAGAGTCGAATGAAGATTACGTTTATGCCGGATACGTACACTGTTGAAGAGCTAAGAGTCTCTCATTTGCAAGATAGGACGTACTGCATATTTGATCTAGAGGGCACAGGGATTAATCCGGCAGAGGAAAGTGTGACCCAATTTGGTGCAATGAACTACAAAAAAGGAGAATCATTAGATTTATCGTTTACTTCACTTGCATGTGCCTCTAAACCGATTCCGGAAGCGGTCGCGAAGTTAACGGGTATTTCAAATGAGGATATGATCCAGGCTCCCTCATTTGCAGAAGCATACCAGGCTTTTCTGGAATTCATCGGGGATAAGGTATTAGTAACGCAGGCGGGTTATGAGTATGATTTGCCCATATTGAAACGACATTGTGATATGAATGGGCTGATGATGTTTTCCAATCCGGTGTTGGATACAAAAGCGATGTTTACATATATTCATCCTGAGATCTCCGAGGTTATCTCTACTGATTTTCTGATCCGGTATTATGATCTGAATACAGACGGAATTCACAGGCACAATGCCTTAGCTGATTGTAGTGTGATTGCTCGTATTTTTGAGCATGTCCTGAATGAATATCAGGCTCTTGCATTGGATCATTTTACTGCGGATGGGGAACGTGAGATGAAGCGTTTTGTGATTCCCGAGATGTATTTGACAGCACCGAATGGAGGAGGGAAGTCGGATGAGTAGAGTGGATGCGGAACAATTGCTGGCTGATATGAATGAGGGGCGGATTCTTAGTCAGCAGACATTCGAAGGACTGGATGTGGAAGCCTATCTGGATCAACGGGATGCTTCCGAATTTGCCGATGAGTGGATGCAGGCATTTGAACGGTTTACTCAGTCTGACGTCGTGGAAGAAGAAGTGCTTCGTGCAAGCAGGGAACTGGCTTTCAAACGAACGATTGCTCTTGCGGGCGATCCTGAACTGGCCGGATATGTCAGTGATGATATTGGATTGATTGGCGCTGCCCTGTTACAGGACGAAATGCAGGATTCATTTGTTATGCAATTACTTGAACGTTATCAACAAGGTACATTGCCCCTGCGTTAAGCGGGGGTGAAGGTTGTATATTCTTTTCGTTTGTATAAAAAAATAGCTGCGAATGTGTATTGTGAGTTTTGCACAGCATAAGGTACAATTCATCTAAGCATTGAGTGAGAATGATAATCATTATTCATAAAGCATGTTCTCACCGATACAACAACAGATTACATAGGGGTGAAGGGTATCATGGTAAGGTTCAGTAAAGGCTTCAAAGGGTGGACGATCATACTGCTACTCATGGTTGTAGTTATATCGGGCTGTAGTGCAAATTCTGAGTCAAAAGCAGAAGAGGCTCCTGCATCTGAGACAGCGGTTTCGGATGGCAGTACACCTGAAACAACAGAAAAAGAAGCAGAGACACGTGTCGTTCAGGATGAATTTGGTGATGTGACGATCCCGGTGCATCCGCAGCGGATTGCTGGTATCTATGTGGAAGATTATCTCAAGGCTCTCGATATCACACCTGTAGTACAGTGGTATAATCCGATGTGGGGTGTGCAGGAATATCTGGATCTGGATGTGCCTCAATTCGATACTACAGGTAGCATTGAGGCTTTGTTGGAGTATGATCCGGATCTCATCATTGTGGATGGTGGAGCGGACATGGAGAAATATGAGATGTATTCAAAGGTGGCACCGACCTATCGCCTGCCTGAAGATATTTTGCAGGATTCCAATCAAATCTTGACGACTATTGCCGATGTTGTCGGTAAACCGGACAAGGGTAAAGAAGTTGTTGCGGCATTTGAGGCCAAGATTGCAGATGCTAAGGCGAAACTTCAGGAAGCCGTTGGGGATGAGACCGTAGCGGTTGTCCGATTGAATATCAGCAATAATACATTGGCATTGTTCGGTGTGAAAAATCGATTTACCGGATTTCTTTATTCGGAGCTTGGTCTAACACCTCATCCTCTGGTCGCCAAGATGGAAGAATATCAGGAAATTCTGTCCGAAGAGGCTTTTCCAGAGCTTGATGCGGATCATATTATTGTATTTCCATCCAATGGAGAGTGGTCATCTCCAGAGAACAAGGAAGCTTTGAAGGTGCTGGATAGCAAGTTGTGGAAATCTCTGCCGGCAGTCAAAAACAACCATGTGTACATGATGGAAAGATCGTATTGGCAATCAGGTGCGATTACGGCAAACACAATGAAGATTGATGATCTCTTGCAAAAAATGACGCCATAAGCCCTTTTCCATAAGAAAGTTCTTCCCTCAGGGTTGAAGAGCTTTCTTTTTTCGTTTACACTATTGTAAATGATAACAATTCTCAATTAAGGAAGATGAATATGTGCCCCACGATTGTACAACTGATTCCCAAGCCCTGGTTATGCTTGCTTCAACATATGAAATACATGGATTATAGCCAAGTCGATATCGCCAACAGGCAGACATATAACAAGACATCATCACACACTCTTTTCGTAGTGACGGGTGGGCATGGCTCAATAGACTCTTTGGACAATAGGGACACTCGTCTGGAAAAAGGGATGATTATGTTTGTTCCAGCTGGACGTACCATTGTGATTGAAGGCTCCTGTGAGCTGCAATATTATAGACTTGAGCTGATGGTAGCTGAGGTGAAAGAAGATAAGGCCAGTAGGTTGAGTATAACAGGTGAAACGGTGCAACAAGAGCCGCCAGCCTTTATATCAGATCCAGATCGGTTGCCTCTTCTTGAGCTGAATTATAGTCCATGGAGTTCCTGTCTGAAATCGTTGGAACAGATATTGCGTGGGCTGACTGCTCAAGATTGGTTGGACCAATGGAAGATACAACTGCGTTTTCAGGAGTGGTTCCGTGTGCTGCTTCGGCAAAATGATCCCGAGATTGAATCGCCGGATGACCGTGCACGGCTTCAAAGCTCGATTCGTTATATTCGCGAACACTATGATCAGCCCATAACGGTTGACGATCTGGCAGCAGAGATCCGGCTTACCAGATCCAGTTATACCCGACAATTCAAGGAGATCACAGGCAAGCTTCCGCTTGATTATGTAAATGCTGTACGATTGGAGCATTCCAAACTGCTGTTACAGATGACCGATGATCGCTTGCATGATATTGCACAGAATGTGGGATTTAATAACGAATATTATTTTGGTCGCCGATTCAAGCAATATACAGGTGTTTCACCAGGATTGTATCGGCGACATCACCGTCAAGAGGTGCGTGTGTTTGCTCCGTATCTGGAGGACTTTGTTCTTGCCCTTGGAATAAAACCGATACTTCAAACATCCCATCGTTCTTGGGGAAGACAGCAATATTTAGGGTTGGAAGATGTTCCTGAATTTGATGTTTCTCAGCTGGACATAGGGTTTAATGAGACGAATGTACCTGAATTTATTATGCTGAACAACGGCTATCAACGCTGGAATCTGGAGCGGTTTGAGCAAGTAGCCCCGACATTTTATATGGAGCACGAGGGAGAGGATTGGCGATCCATTTTGAAATCGACAGCAGATGTACTGGGGAAAGTGAATCGGGTTCAGGATGTAATAGGTGCCTATGAGGATAAAGCCGTTGAGGCCAAGGGACAGTTGGCACGTCATGCGCGGGGACAAACGGTAGCTCTTTTACGTATTTCGTCATCTGAAATTATACTCTACGGGAACCAATATGGTTACGTAGGACCGGTATTGTATCAAGATCTCGGATTGACCCCGCATTTCCGTGTACAGCAATGGGCGAGTCAAAGTAGAAGAGTCGGTATTGGGCTTGAGCAGCTGAGTCAGCTTGAAGCAGATCATCTCTTTATTACATTTGACAATATGGATTCTGCCTATCCCGGAGAGGAACGGAAGCTCCTGGAAAGAGACGAGTGGAGACGGCTGCCTGCAGTAAAAAGTGGTCACGTATATGAGGTGGATTTTATGACCTGGATGAATTATGGTGTTATATCCCATGGGAAGAAGATCGATGATATATTGCGTTTTATGGCCTGAATTAGACAACACGTGAGGACTAAATTAATTCAAAAAATCACATTCTCTGCAAAATCTCACAATTGAATTATACTTGAGTAATGTAAACGGATTTTCTCATTCGCGTTTTTCTTCATTTTTTTAGTCACTTGAGTATAGACTTTAAGTGTTGTTTTTGCGTCATCGTGTCCTACTCGTTCCATGATAGTTTTTAAATCAATCTCAGCTTCGGCTAGCATTGATACATTTGTGTGTCTGAAAATGTGAAGGGTTGCCTTCTTTTTTATATTTGTTTGTTGCTTAATCTTTGGCGCTTCATTAATTCAATACGAGCTTCGGCAGCATCCATAACTTCCTGTATTATATCTACCCTTCGAACAGACCCCTTCGTTTTAGGAGGGGGCAAGAAGTAATTTCTTATATTATTTTTTTGGGGAATCTATAGTTTTTGTGATGCGTATCTCATTTGTATCAAAGAAAAAATCTGAATCCTTTAACGAACATAGCTCTCCTGACCGCATTCCTGAGAAAGCTAATAGGTGAAATATTTCGTTATCCATAACTCTCCGTGTTCCTTAACTGCTAATAGGAACTCTGCCAGTTCATCCTTTTCACGTATTTTTTCTTTAATCGGATCATTTTCTATATTTCTTCTACAGTAAGTGGTTTCGATGGTATGGTTGCTTCAGTTGTGGAGAGATGGGGATCAGCGATAGCACTTATAGATGCGAGAAAAACGGTGTACTTCGTTTGTTAGCAGCTGCATTAATATCAGAAAAGTATATAGAGATCGAGGCAGGATATTATCCGTCTCGAGCTCTATATAGTAAAATAATTAAACAATTAATAAATGGAGGTATTAATATGGAATTTTCACCGGAATTAATTAATTTTTTTAACGAGATACGTGAGTTTAAAGAATTTCATGGTGGAAGAGAAATATGGTTTCGAGGTCAGACTCATGATTTTCCACTAAATTCAGGATTGTTCAGGCCGGGTAAAGTGAGGTCCTTAGCACAAATAAAGCAATCTGAAAAAAGTTCATATCGATATTTCTTGAGTTTAGGCCACCCTTATCTGAATGGAGAAAAAGATTGGGAGCTTCTATTCATAATGCAACACCATGGAGTAAGAACAAGATTACTAGACTGGACGCCAGCTTTGATGAATGCTTTATATTTCTGTGTTGAAAATCCAGGAGATCAAGTTTTGTGGTTGTTGAATCCCAGCGCATTGAATTACTTGAACGGACTGGGCACGACAATTCTTACTCTGCCAATAGATGTTTCTTATGAAGAATTGCTTGAATCTACGACTAAAAAATTTCTGACTGCTGCTATTCATCCAGTTAGAAACAGCGCTAGACAAGTGATTCAACAAGGAATGTTTACAATTCAAGGTGATTCTAATGTACCCTTGGAATTTGAATGGGGAGGAGACATTATAACTAGAAACATTCTGAAAAAGATACCAATTTCTAAAACCTTAGAACAGGATATTAAGTATTTTCTGCAGTTAAGTAATATTGATTATTTTACTGTTTATCCTGATTTAGACGGATTAAGTAAACATTTAAACAAACGAATCTATGACTGATATTTGCTTGATATTTGATTGCTTAATAAGATGGTTGGACTTTTTACGTGATATATTTGTATTGTGGAAATCGAGCGAGAATGAAACATACAGCTGCTATAGCTGCATATGACTGGGGCGTTCCCCTTCTCGCTTATTAGAATAAAAGTAGTGATTTTAAATTCGACATAAATAGAGGGGATTTTCACTTTAATGTCGAATGTGTATTTAGAAAAGGGGGTGAATCTTATCAGTCAATGGTGGTACATAACCGGTTCTATTCTTTTGCTTTTTTTAATAACAACATATATTAAAACTGTAGTAGTAAACTATAGAATTATGAAAACAAAAGAATTCAAAAAGTTTAAGTGGATCTTAACCGACTACTATGTCTTACTTGGGCCCTGGACAACAAAATCTCTTCTTGCAAAAACTGACAAGATATTAAGTATGGAAGATGAGATAAATGAATTCTATGTATCCGAGCTTAAAAAGCAGATAAAGTTTAGAAGTGGAATGAAAAAAATTGATACGATTATTAAAGTTTTAAATAATAAAAAATTGAGTACTCATGAGAGATATATATTAAGAAGTTATATTGAATCGGACGATGTAGAAGACGTTAATTTTATGCAAATAATATCGCTATTCGTCTCAATGATAGTTGCTATATTTGTTGGTGTTACAGCTGCTCGACTAGGTACTGCGGATAATACGCAAACGTATGTGACCTTCTTTTCAGCATTACTATTGGTTGCTATATATGTTATTTCTCTTTTTTCCTTATCAAGACACCGTTCCAAGGCAAAATTTATTAGAATTGCACTGGATCGGTATGAAAAAGATATTGAAGCTTTAAAAATTAATAGTAAAGTAGCTATAGAAATTAAACAGAACTAGTTATATTTAAGTATTAAAATGTCATTTTTGTTCAAAAAGATGGCTTTTTCTTTTCATTAATTATGTGAGTTAGTGAGACTAATTAGACTTATGCTGGGTAAAGGTGTTCACCTAGTGCGAAATAGTGAAGAAATCAGAGGGAAAAGTGCACTGAAATGATTGATCAAGGTCTATCATTTTCATGCAATTGACCTTGGTTGTGGCCCTTCAGTAAAAAGGTCTTGTTCTTCCTCTATAGTTACAAGGTTCGTATGCTTTTAACGCAAAGAGCGCAGCGTTTTTGCTCCGGATGGGACGGACACCATTTTTTAATCTTGTAGGAGGTGTTGAGCTGAATATATTCGGAGAAGCCGGAACAAGTACATTTAAAGTAATGTCAGTAACAATGATAGAAACTTTAGGATTTTATCTAGCTTTACCATTAGTAGTAGCAGCGTTGTTGGTCCGATATGTTTTTAGGTTGAAAGGCCAGACGTTTAACATTGTATTCGGTATACTTGCTATCGGTTGTATGTACTTATTTGTTTATAAGGGCATTCCTCATTTTGAGATCGCGTATGAAAGCAGATTATCTAAATAATACATATCACATTAAAGTCGTTCCTCACTGGATCGGCTTTTTTTATTGGAGGAATTGAAGTGATCAGCAGCAGAAGCCGGAAGAAGAAACACATTCGTCCCAGAAAGCAGCCAGAGAATTGCAAAGGTTGTGTATGGGGTGGATGGGATCGCACAGTTTTGTAGTAGACCTAGATGTGTTAAGCCAAGAAATATATTACAATAATAAATATAGTAAACAGGAGGTAGAAAATGGAGAAAACCACCGAACATGTTGTATTAGAAAACGTCAAGCTTGATGAATCAGTAGTTATATTGAATGAGTATTTTTCGTTGATTCAAGATAGAGAAGACACAATAATTGCTTGGAATCAGGCTGAGCAAACATCATATGAAAGTAGTCCAACTATTTTTTATGACTGCTTAAGGTTGGCTTTACCTAAAGTGAATTTAAGGGTAAGAAAAATGGCTGGGTTTGATGAAGGTCATTTCTATTCATTGAATAAAGGAAAAAACTCTTTATTTATTAATTATTATGGTTCTAAAAGCATAAATGTATCAAGTGCACCAGATGATGTTTACCTTATAAGCGATTCTGATATACAACACGTTAAAAAAGTAATGGGCTTAGTTCATGAACATAGCCAAATTCAGCATACAGCTATGTCTAATTCTGAATGGAAGACAACTGAATGGTCATACGCATATAATAATTATTTGCACTCTTGTTCCAGTCCTTATTTAGAGCAAGCTATTCTCAGTATTATCACCGCATTAGAAGCTTTATTGGTTAACGGAAGTGATCAAGTTAGTTATCGTGTCTCCTTAAATGCGAGTCTGTTGACTGAAGAGGATGAAGATAAAAGAAAACAAACATTTAACTTGATTAAAGACATGTATAATTTAAGGAGCAAGGTAGTTCATGGTGATATTTCTGGATTCGTAAAAAACATTGCTAGACCGGATATCTATGATAAATATTTTAAATTAAAAGAGATACTATCTACAATTTTGATTAGAACCTATAAGATTCCTACCAAGACTATACTCTCTCAGATAGAGGGTACAATTTTTAAAGCACCATCAGTTGTCATTGAAAGCCTTTAAGCACCCATCAGGGTGCTTTTTCTTTTGCTTTTGAGAGGGAAATCCCTTATTTATGTCGAAACTTGGTAACTAAGGGGGAATTCAAAGAAACCGGAAGATTTAAAAAACATGCAATTCAAAATGCCTAAATTAGATACAGCGACTCATGATTTATTGTCTCGTATGAATAACGTGAACGGTTTAAACAGAGCCATGGATGAAATATCAGAATTGAACGGTAAAAAGAGTGAAAGCGAAGAACAATATAAGCATGATGTTCTTTCTTTGCTTCAAGGGATTGAAAAGAACACAGGTGGAATAGCGGATCTCGTGAGATTTGTACATTCAAGCAACGAAAAGCAGGATCAAGTTATTGAACTGCTTAGCGAAATGATGATCATAATTGCTGCAAAAACTAAAGAGGAAGCCGAAACAAAGTTCCAAAAAGCCTTAGGGAAAATACAGTCCCTAGGAACTACAGTGGAGTCTGTTCAAACTTTAATTGGATTATTAAATACCGTATACAATTCAGTTCAACCTTTGCTGAATAATATGAGTATCTAAATATGGTGCTTTTCTATTACTCTCATATGACCGAATGTGAGCTGTTCTGAGCCTATTTCAGCGGGAACATACATTCGCAGTTCGGTCTATTGAAGAGCGGAGAACAGCATCTGAACGAGCGTACGCATGCATATGATGGTACCCAAACGTGGAAACCAACTCAACACAAATATAATTTTTGACCAACCTCATTTTTTGTCTGATACTGGAAGATACTATTTCAGAAAAAAGGGTGGAGTGAAATACTTGAATAAAATATTGAAACATCCAGATTGGTTTGTGCTTAGCATGGTGATAGTAGGGTATATTGGTATTACCATTGTAATAATTTTCTCAGGTGAGCAGTCGCTAGCAGAAAAAAGAGACTTGTATAAAATGATGGCTAGCACTAACATTACACTGGCTTTAGGATTTGCTGCCATATTGATTGCTGTTGATCGAAAAGGTCCTTAACAGTTGGTATTACAGCTTATATTCTATTTATGTTACTAAATTCTATTCAGTTAATGTTGAGCTACTCTAACATTTTTGTAGAATCAGTAGTTATGAAAAATGGTTTTATTGTATCAAAAATTTGTTTTGCACTATCACTGGTATCAACATTCTCACTTATGAAGCGTGTAATCATGAGATTTAATAAATGAATTTTGTAATGACTGTGGCTTATCTGCTACAGTCATTTTTATTACACTAAAAAGGGTAATATATATGAACATCAGAATCGTGCCGGTCGGTCAGATTAGTGCAGTAGCTTATAACCCCCGGGTTGATCTTCAGCCTGGCGACTTTGAATAAGAGAAGCTTCGCCGCAGCATAGAGGAATTAGGTTATGCGGAGCCAATCGTATGGAACGAACGGGGAACATGGTCGGTGGCCATCAACGGTATAAGATCATGGTCAATAAGCTTGGCCATACTGAGCTGCAAGTTTCTGTCGTGGATCTGGACGATCAACAAGAACGGCTCTTAATATCGCTTTGAACAAAGTATCTGGTCGTTGGGATGATGAAGCGTTAGCCAGGTTGTTGGACGAGCTCCAGGAAAGCGGTGCAGATTTAACACTGTCAGGCTTCGACCAGGCGGAATTCGACGATCTGATCGAAGAGTTCGGTACTATACCCGATACGGAAATTGAAGTTCGAGTCGTTGAGGATGATTTTGACGTTCAAGGTGCATTGGACAATATCCGCGAGCTTGAGACACAACGGGGCGATATTTGGCAGCTTGGTCCCCATAGATTGATGTGCGGAGATTCTACCAGTGAAGAGGATATAGGTTGCCTGATGGATGGGGAGCTGGCCGACTTGGTAGTGACCGACCCGCCATACAATGTTGCTATAGAGAGCGATTCAGCCCGTTTGGCCGCGGCCGGAGCAGCATACAGAACGACGACATGCCCGCAGAGGAATTTGCGGGCTTTTTGCATGCCATTTTTGAAAGATACTCCGGCTTGATGGAGCCAACTGCTGGGATATACTTGTTTCATCCTTCTTTTTATCAACGGGAATTTGAGGATGCCATGAACGCTTCGGGTATTGTTGTTCGGAGTCAGTGAGTGTGGGTTAAGAATGCTGCATCATTCGGCTGGTCACAGTATCGCTGGCAGCATGAGCCTGTTTTCTATGACATATAAAAGGAAGGCTCCCGGTTGGTACGGCGATCGTCGGCAAACTACGGTGTGGCGTGCTGGCCTGTCAGTAGAAGAGCCTGAGCAGTCCACGGTCTGGGAGGTATCCCGTGGAGATGTTGGGAAGTACATTCATCCAACACAGAAGCCTCTTGAGCTCTTGGCCATACCAATTGATGAACTACGGAGTTATATCCCATGGCAAGGAAATCGACGATATACTGCGGTTTATGGCTTGACGTAACCCATCACGTGGAATTTCTGCAAAAACAAAATGGGAAAACAGCGATGTATGCAGGTAGGTTTGCATTTGAACAAAATATATAGAAAAAAGCCTGTTCACTACTGAACGGGCTTTTTGATGTGGTATTACTCAGGTGATCCAGGAGATTTAATTTTTCTCCATAACAGCAAAGTAATTGTTTTCGTCATCTGCAAAGTTGAATACTCTTCCACCAGGCATCGTTACAATCTCGCCAACCGTAACTTGTTTATTGGATAAGTGAGTGTAAAGTTGATCCAAGTTATCTGTGAAAAGCATGAGAGATGGTGTGCCAAGGTTTAATTCAGGGGACATTTTGGCAACGAATTCTTTGTCGTGCAGGATAATGGTGGTTTGAGCATCCTTCACAGGAGCAATCTCGATCCAGCGCATGCCATTCCCATTGACTTCGTTAACGATATGGAAACCTGCTTTTTCCGTCCAAAATTGAAGAGCCTTATCCTGATCATTTACATACAACATAATTTGTCCGACTTGAGTAAACATTGATTTACACTCCTTATATACGTAGTTGATCATGGTTGAAGCAGGTATGCGTTTGTATGTAGCTTTTTAAATTGAGTCAAGCATTATATTACCATATACGAGCGCCCAACATACAACTTCAATTCAAGCACAAAAAGAGGACGCATATGTCCTTGACTGCCGTATTGCGACATACCATTAGATAAAGGACAATTCGAGTGACCGAATTGCCTTTTAAGCACAGCCATGTAATGGCAGATGGGAGCGCTGTAATGACAAAACGGGTAGTTCTATTGGAAGAAGGTACGGCAGAGATGAAAGGGCTGATGGGTAGTAAAGGGGCTGGACTTGCGGCGTTGCTCCAGGCAGGTTGGCCCGTTCCGGCCGGATTCATTGTAACAAAGGAAGGCTGTCGCGCGTTCTGTACCCGTCTTGCACATCTTTCAGCTGAAGGAGCCCAAGAGATTGGCAGCGCAATTCAGCATCTTGAGAAGCATTCCGGCAAAATCTTCGGCGATTCCTCAGCACCGCTGCTGCTTGCCGTCCGGTCAAGTGAAACGTGTTCCCGTGGTACAGCATCCCAGGCTTTGCTTTATGTAGGACTGAATGATGTGACGGTGGAAGGTTTCGCGAGGCAAACGAATGATCGTCAGTATGCCCTTAATTGTTATCGAATTTTATTGCAGGATTATGGTCAACTGGTGCACGACATTCCGTATACCTTATTTGAAGAAAAATGGGGAGACATCTCGATACTCGATGAAGCGAAGCTAGAATTCGCCATCGCGGAATATAAACGCTTAATAGAAGAGAAAGGACGTCATCCTTTCCCTCAGGATGTGCAGTTACAGTTAAAAGAAGTGATGCGTGCAGTTTCTGATTCACAACGTGTTATACGGTCCAACTCCCAACAAGAGATTCTTCGTAATCCTTCTCCTTTCTCCGATGAAACTCAAGGAGCAGCTGTTCTTATACAGGTGATGGTCAATGGCGAGCGTGGTGACCGCAGCGGGTTCGGAACGGTATATTCTCGTCATCCAGGTACAGGGGAACGAGGTATGACAGGTGATTACGTTTCATCTGATGCTTCCTGGCGTGCAAATGAAGGACTGGATCAACTGCGGAGTGAAGAGTCGGAACTGTATGGTCTTTTGCAGGACGCTTGCGGTTATCTGGAGTCTCACACGAGAGAAGTACAGGAAGTCCAATTTGTTGTGGATACTGGGACCTTGTATCTTGTGGAAATCAGTGAAGCGAGGTTAACCTCACAGGCGACGCTGAGGAGTACTGTAGATTTCGTGGATGAAGGGGTAATCACCAAAGAGGATGCACTATTGCGTATCCAGCCTTGGCATGTGAAGGAATTGCTGAAAGCATCTCCAAATTTATCACCAGAGCTGCAACTTCTGCTTGAATGGGCAGATGAAATGAAGGGGCTTACAATACTTTCGAATGTGGATCATCCAAAGGACGCCGTGAAGGCTCGCGCGTTAGGGGCTGAGGGCATTGGATTGTGTCGGACAGAACAACTGTTGTTGTCTGCTTCGAGATTTCCTTTTGTACAGAAAATGATCCTGGCAGACAGCGAGGCTGAGCGCAAACGTGGACTGGAACGTCTGCTGCCAATGCAGCAGGCTGATTTTGAACAACTCTTCGAAGCGATGGATGGTTATCCGGTAACCATTCGATTGCTTGATCCGCCGCTGCATGAGCTACTGCCTGATATTGAAAGGTTAAACGAACAACGTGAACAGTTGGCTCTAAGGGCATTGGAGGAAAACAACACCGAAGTGCAGGAGCTTGAGCGTGTCATTCGCAGGGTGCTGGAATTGCATGAACAATATCCGTTACTAGGACAGCAGGACTGTCGACTGGGAACCGTGTTCCCGGAAATTTACGATATGCAGCTTGAAGCCATTTTTCGTGCAGCGGTGAAGGGCATCCGCAAAGGGTTATGGGTACGGCCTGAGATCATGATTCCTTTGGTGGGTCATGCCAATGAACTTCAGGTCATGAGAGATCTGGTGGATCATGTAGCGGACCAGGTGCTTGGAGAGGAGAAGCGTCATTGTCTTTACAGAGTGGGAGCACGGATTGAAGTTCCTCGAGCGGCACTGACCGCAGCTCCTATCGCGCGTCATGCGGACTTCTTCTCGTTTGGCACCGATGAGCTGACACAGATGACGTTTGGTTACAGTCGTCACAATACGGAGAAGTCATTCCTTCATTTTGTTGAGCCACAACGCTCATTGCTCAGCAATCCATTTCAGGTACTGGATATCGACGGAGTGGGGCAGTTGGTGGAGATGGCTCTCGTTCAGGGCCGAGTTCGGAAACCTCATCTAAAAGCAGGCATCTGTGGCGAGAATGCAGCCGATCCGGCTTCCATTGCTTTTTGCCACCGTATTGGTCTGGATTATGTAAGCTGTCTGCCAGAACAGGTACCGCTTGCTCGTATTGCTGCCGCCCAGGCGGCACTCCTTGCTCAGAAGCAGGACCCAAATGAGAACAGGCAGGACGGCGATATATCGACGATTGCGTAATGCTTCTGGTAAGCGATTAATGAGGTAATTGGATCGGCAGATGGTATAATACGGAAATGATAGAGAGGCAAAAGCTTTTGTGAACATAACTTGTTTATGGTGTTCACTTGTCTGCTGTCAACGTATGACGATCACCTTGCGGATTCGTTACCTCTTTTTAATTTGAAATAAAAAAACGGAATCCATTTCGTCCACAATGAGCACAAGGAGAGACATCCAATATGACCACTTATGATAATCCCTCTATCCAGGCTATCTTTATCGACCGGGATGGCACCATTGGAGGTACAGATGAAATACGATATCCTGGTGAACTGGAGCTATATCATGGAGTTGAAGAATCCATCCGGAAACTTTCTGGAAAGGGTATCCAATTGTTTGGATTCACGAATCAACCGGGCATTACAAAAGGTAAGTCAACGCTCAAAGCTTTTCAGCAGGAGATGAGGCTTTTTGGCATTGAGCATACTTATGTCTGCCCTCACCCTGCTAAGGCTCAATGTGAGTGCCGTAAACCACAACCAACGATGCTCAAACAGGCAGCACTAGAACATGATTTGAATCTTGAACAATGCATTGTTATTGGAGATCGGTGGTCTGACATGACTGCTGCGCGTGCAGCTGGCTGTTTATGCATATTGGTGTTGACCGGAGCAGGCATAGAGTCGCTTGAGGAGAACCGCACCCGATGGGAATCGCTGGAAGCAGACTTTTTGGCTACTGATTTTAACGCTGCGGTACAGTGGATTTTACAAATGAGGGAGAAGCCAATCGAGGATGTTATTATTCGCCATGCTTGTGCCGAAGATGCGCCTCGTCTGCTGGAACTACATCGGGCACTGGATCGTGAAAGTACTTATATGCTCTATAATCCGGGAGAGCGCAAGACCACGTTGGGCGGGCAGGCTCGTTTTATAGATCAGTTGAACGCTACTTCGAATAGTTCAATCTGGATCGCGGAGCATCAGGGCAAAATCATCGGCCATCTTACGGTCATTGGGGGCACAGCAGAACGTATCCGACATCGGGCGAGTATCGTTATTGGAATAAGACAGGCTCATACCGGCCAAGGCATTGGCAAAAATCTAATATCAGCAATGGAAGAATGGAGATCTACTGCGGGCATTACTCGCCTTGAGCTAACTGTCATGAGCCATAATTTTAATGCGATAGCTTTATATCATAAGGTTGGATTTAAACAGGAAGGAATCAAGCCTAATTCTTTATTGGTAAATGGTACATATGTGGATGAAATTATTATGGGTAAGCTGTATGAGGACATTAACAAGAGCAGCTTAACTTTGTAGAAACGAGAGATTTTCAGAAAAAGGAGTTTGCATAAACTTTTTTTGTCTGCTGCATCCCCTCATGGAATACCAACCCCAAAACTGTTATACTGAAATATGCGTTTTGTAAAAGGAACGTAAAAATTTCAGATAAGGGTTGAAAGCGACCATGTTTAATTCCAAAAATGAGCGGACCTCATCACGGACCTTATTTGCCGTGTTATTTATTCTGATGCTGCTGAAGCTGTCGCTTTTGCGGTATTTCTTTTTCCAGGGTCTGTCCGGCATCGGTTTCGTTACTGACGCTTTGGGGGCCCTGACAGTGGTATGCATCCTCGATCTGATCGTGCCAAAAGCCTGGAAGCGTTCAGTGTACGCGGGTTTTAATGTGTTGTTCTCGCTTGTATTGTTCGCGGCGACACTCTATAACGTACATTTCAGTTCGGTTCCCACATATACGGCACTCAGCGAACTGGGCCAAGTCGCCCAAGTCAGAGGCAGTATCGGACCTTTGGTAAGACCTGAGCACTTCCTGTTTTTTGTAGATATCGTACTGGCTCTGCCCGTATGGTTTATCTTGCGCAGTCGTCGCGCCTCATCTCGTAACATCAGCTATCGCGACAGTGGACTCCATTTCGGAAGAAGCCGGAGACGGTATTGGGGCAAGTTGGGCGTAGCCCTTACGGCTGCATTTTGTATCGTGCTGTCAGGCAGCTTCATTGTCAAAGGGGAAACGATTGATAATGAACTAGTTCGTGCCGAAAATCTCGGTTTCCTGAATTATCAGGTGTCATCTGCGATTCTGACGAGCAAAGAGAATGAAGCCATTGCGAATGGCAACATTAACGAAACCATCGACAAGATTAATCAACTGGTTAGCAAGTATCCGTATCAGGATAAGCCGAATCAAGGCACAGCTATCAAAACCAAATATTTTGGTCAGGCCAAAGGAAGCAACCTGATTGTTCTCCAACTGGAGTCATTTCAAAACTTCCCTATTAATGCTTCTCTCGACGGCCAAGTATTAACCCCGGTTCTGAATGATCTGGCAAAAGAAAGCTATTATTTCTCTCATTTTTTTCAACAGATCGGACAGGGAAATACATCGGATGCTGAGTTCATGTCGAACACATCCATTTATCCAACCGGAGTTGTACCCATGTCAGCAGGGTATAGTGACCGTGATCTGCCAAGTCTTCCAAAACTGCTTGGTAAAGAAGGGTATGAGTCAGAAACGTTCCACGTCAATGACGTCACCTTCTGGAACCGGAACAAAATGTATCCGGCGCTTGGATTCAATCGATACTTCGACAAGCCTAGCTTCAAGAATGATAAGTTTAATGATTTTGGACCATCGGATGAGGAATTATATCGTGTAGGTGTGGAAAAAATGGCTGCGCATCAGGCTGCTAATCAGCCGTTCTATGCTCAGTTCATTACAGCATCCAGCCACTCACCGTTTACGGTTCCTGCGGACCGGGCGAGAATTACCATCCCGGCCACAATCACCAATACGTTACTGCATGATTACCTGCAAGCAATCAATTATACGGATTATGCGGTAGGTCAGCTGATCAATGAGCTCAAGGCAAACGGGTTATGGGATAACACAACACTCGTTATATATGGCGACCATTTCGGACTGCCGGCAAACGATGAGATTACTCAGCAGATCCAGACCAATCTGGGCGTGCCCTATGACGGTAAAGTTAGCCGCTTCAACATCCCGCTCTTGATCCACACGCCGAAACAGGCGAAAGGTCAAGTTATAGAACAGCCTGGCGGTCAGTTGGATATTTTACCAACGGTGATGAACCTGATGGGTGTCTCTTTGAAGGAAGAGAAATTTACAGCCTTTGGACACGATCTGCTTAACATGGACCACAATGCGTTCGGTATCCGGTATTACTTGCCGACAGGTTCATTTGTGAATAATGACATTATGTTTATTCCGGGTGCGGGCTTTGATGATGGGACTGCCTACTCGTTAAAAACGTATGAACCCGTCACGGATTTGGAGCCGTACCGTTCCGATTATGAGCACGTGCTCAGTTTGATGAAGCTGTCTGACGAGTATGTGAAGCTGTTACCCAAACGTGCACCGTAATTGAATTCTTATATGTATGAAATACTATAACGTCACTGGCTCACGAGCTGGTGGCGTTATTTGTTTATTCATCGTAAATCGAAACGTGTAATGAACATGTAACTGAGAAGCAGATATCCTTTGAAACTGTAATCAATAATGTTACAATGGAAGATGCAGCCACTAACGCAGGATGATGAAAGGAATGAATATAGATGAAACTTAGTGTACTTGAACATGGACATATTAATGAAGGACGGACGGTACAGGATACCCTTCAGGAAACTGTAACTCTTGCCAAACATGCAGATGAACTGGGCTTCTCCCGCTTCTGGATGTCGGAACATCACGGCAGCGGGGCACTGTCATTTTCCAGTCCGGAAGTTATGATTGCACACGTTGCAGCACATACAGATCGAATTCGCGTAGGTTCAGGCGGCGTAATGCTGCCCCATTACAGTGCATATAAAGTTGCCGAGAACTTCCGTTTGCTGGAAGCGCTGCACCCTGGCCGAATCGATCTTGGCATTGGCAGAGCACCGGGAGGCATGCCGATTGCCAGCAGAGCTCTGAATGAAGGAAAGTCATCGAATGTGCAATTCTTCCCGCAGCAGATTGCCGATCTGGGTGGATACTTTCATGAGGAGCTGCCGGAGGATCATCGTTTTGCATCCTTAGTAGCTGGACCATCCGTACCAACTGTTCCCGAAGTATGGTTGCTCGGCTCCAGTTCCGAAGGTGCGCGAATTGCTGCGGCACAAGGTACCGCTTATGCATTTGCCCAATTTTTCGGAACGCCGGGTGGGGAGGAAGCGATGAAGCATTACCGCAGACATTTCAAACCTTCCATCCTCAATGACAAACCACATTCCATGATTGCGGTGTCGGCATTCTGTGCAGAGACCGAAGAAGCGGCCGCTGATCTTGCTCGCAGCAATGAGTTATTTTTCCTGCGGCTTGGCCGGGGTCTGGAGCAGAACTCATTCCCATCCCTGGAAACGGTGAATAACTATCCATTTACGGCCATGGAGATGGAACAGATTCGTCAACGTCGTTCTTTTTCCATTGTGGGTACACCGGATCAGGTAAAAGACAAAATTACGGCAATGGCTGAACGCTATGAAGCGGATGAAGTCATTATTGCATCAGCGGTTCACTCATTCGAGGATCGTTTGCGTTCATTCAGCTTGATAGCGGAAGCCTTCAATTTAAAGCAGGATTAATTGGTACTGAACGGGAATTATATTCTGAAATGGCTGGAACCTTGTTTAGCAAGGTTCCGGTTAACTCTTGCGTGATCAGGGAGAGGAGAGATTCACATTCGCAGATGTGTCATTAGTGATATTCATGGCTGTTACGACGAATTCAATGCTCTGCTTGAGCAGGCAGCATACGATCCGAAGCAGGACGAGCTGATTTTGTTAGGTGATTATGTCGACCGCGGACCGAAGAGCAAAGAGGTTGTGGAACAGATTATGCAGATGCACGAGCAGTACAACATTATTGCGATCAAAGGGAATCATGATGCGATGATGGTCAAGGCGCTGAGTCATGATGTCGAGGAGTATGACAAACATTGGATTCGTAATGGAGGTTTACAGACACTGGCCAGCTATGCCGAGGTTTCTTTGGATGATGAGCAGTTGGACTGGGATGTTTATACTGAAGCCAAACAGTGGCTCCGTACACACTACGAGCATCATCTTCGTTTTTTGGAACAGCGTCCCCTTGTATACGAAATTCCTGGTTATATCTTTGTACATGCCGGGATTAATCCGGATGTGGAGGATTGGCGGGCCCAGTCAGAGCGTGACTTCATTTGGATTCGGGAGCCGTTCTATTCCAGACCAACCTCGCTCAAGGAGACGGTGGTATTCGGTCATACTCCAGTCAAAAATTTGCATAACGAGCCAGGTGTCTGGTTTGACCCCAGTGGAGACAAGATTGGCATTGATGGTGGATGTGCTTATGGTGCTCGATTGAACTTGCTGGAGATCAGCGAAGACGGAAGTGTGCAGACTCTTTTTGTGAAAAGAGGAGAGACCCGTCAGGGTCCCGAAGTTTAATCCACACGGCGAATTTCAAATAAATCCCTTAATCAAGAGTATAAATTAAATCCCGTTGAAGCTCTAACCTGTTACTTTCTTGAGAATGTGGATTGGTATACATACCGACAATGGATCCAAGCTGGTGGAACGGCAGAGTTGTGCATTCGTTTACGGAGTATAAAGACAAGACCCTGACATGATTTTGTAATTAATTCGCTGTAAAGGGATTGGAATTAAGCCTTATTAACGCTATAATCAGTAAGGGTATGATTGAAATATTACATTTTATTCATCTAAATCAGAATTGACGGAGGGCTATTAATATGGAAAAAGCATTAATCTTCGGTCACAAAAATCCCGATACGGATACGATCTGCTCGGCCATTGCCTATGCAGACTTGAAAACAAAATTGGGTCAGGACGTTGAAGCTGTTCGACTCGGCGAAGTAAATGGCGAAACTCAATTTGCACTTGACCAATTCAAAGTGGCAGCGCCACGTCTGATCAAAACAGCAGCTAACGAAGTGAACAAGGTCATCCTGGTTGACCACAACGAGCGTCAGCAAAGTGTCAGCGATATTGAGGACGTGACGGTGGTTGAAGTTATCGACCATCACCGGATCGCAAACTTTGAGACAAGCCAGCCTTTGTATTTCCGTGCAGAACCTGTAGGTTGTACAGCAACCATTTTGAATAAATTGTACAAAGAAAACGGCGTGGAAATCAGCGCACCGATTGCTGGTCTGATGCTGTCCGCGATTATTTCCGACTCCCTGTTGTTCAAATCTCCAACATGCACAGAGCAGGATGTAGCAGCAGCACGTGAACTGGCTGCCATTGCTGGTGTAGATGCAGACAGCTATGGTCTGGATATGTTGAAAGCGGGCGCAGACCTGAGCCAGAAAACGATTGCTGAACTGATCTCCCTGGATGCAAAAGAATTCGCTATGGGCCAAGCAAAAGTGGAAATTGCACAAGTGAATGCAGTTGACGTGAATGATGTGCTTGTGAAGCAACCTGAGCTTGAAGCAGCGATTGAAGCCATTATTTCGAGCAAAGGTCTTGACCTGTTCGTATTTGTCGTAACCGACATCCTGAACAACGATTCCGTTGCATTGGCTTATGGTGCTTCCACCAAAGCTGTTGAAAAAGCGTACAATGTGACATTGTCGGATAGCAGAGCGGTGCTCAAAGGCGTAGTATCCCGCAAATCGCAAATTGTTCCAGTTCTGACCGAAGCGTTCAACTCGTTGTAAGATGCACAAAACCGACGTATAACCATTACGTCCAGATATACGATGAATATTCAGTTACAACATCCAAGCCTGCTCTTGATCTGTCATAGGTCAGGACAGGCTTTTGTTGTAGAGGAGGATGTACCATGATCAAAAATGAAAAGATTAAAGCGACTGAAGTCCAGCTGACCGGCCTGAACGGTGAAGATCTCGGCATCATGTCTACGCGTGACGCACTTGCACTTGCGAAGCAGCATAAGGTGGATCTGATCTGTATGTCTCTAATGACCAGCCCGCCGCCTTGCAAACTGATTGGCGCTGGAGCAGCGAGACAAGAAAAGCAGCAAGAGAAGAAGAAAGCTGCGAAAACACCGGATAAACGTAAAGTGAAGGAGATCCGACTGAATCTGCAGATGGAAGACCACGACCGGGAGACCAAGCAATCTCAAGCAGAGCGTATCTTGACGAAAGGGGACTCGGTGAGGCTCGTCATTCAGGTACATGGAGCCAAGGAAGGAACAGCAGGCAAAGAATGGGCAGAACAGCTGTGCAAATCTCTGGCTGAGTATGGCAGTAAAACGACGGGTATTCAGGTAAGTGGCAAGCAGGTCGTTGTACAGTTAGACCCCATCGGATAATAACGATGATCGTAATCAGCTGAATAACATTGAACTATGGTATCCGATCGTTATCGTTAATGGATTGGCTGTCCCAAGTGTTCCAAAAAACCCCGTGAAGCAACAGTTGTGCTGTTGTTCACGGGGTTTTCAGCATGAAATATTGTTACAGTACTTTAACACCTAATGAATTACGCTTCAAGCCGGTTTAGGTTCGCAAATAACGACTGCCGCCAATGCGTACGTACAACTGTCCTGGCAAGACCGGGGTAGATGAGGCTGCCTGTGAATTCGCGTTAGTGTTTTTGGCGTAGCGGGATAGATATAGAAAGTCAGGATAAATAACCGTATCCATTAAATAGGCTGACACTGTGCTTCCAGGAATGCGATTTTGATTCAGTGAACGAATGACTTCTTCCCCGCTTGCAATCCCGATTCCATGACCATAATATAAGTCTTCACGCAGCATAATGGTATTCTCTCCCTGCCACTCTGGTGTTTCAGGGGAAACGTCCGGATTTTTGAAGTACAATACATCTCCAGGAAGCGCCGAGTCGCTGCCGTTCTTCTCTGTTAATCGCAGATCGCTATCATAGTGCCAATCGTAGAGTAACAGGTCGCGAAACAGTGAATTGAAATCATCTTCCCGAATACTGCCCAATACTCCGCCATATAGAACAATCACGGTCGCTGTTGCACATTCAAAGGCATACAAATGACCATTCTTCCAAATGTCCCGGATTCCCTCCGCAGGCGTCACCTCAGCCCTTAGCTCAAAGCCACCTTCAGCATTTCGGTTCCAATAGGCAGGATTACATCTGGATTTCTCGAACGAGGCAAAGCTGACCCCACTTCGATCGAGTGCTTCCGCTGCATCCACCAGAGACTCGCGCAACGTCCATTCAAAGTGAAGATGATCCATGGATTGATATTTGTATACTGTTGGATTGTTCTGTAGTTGTTGTAACCAATGCCATGCAAAAGCAGACCAATCCGAACGCACCAGCTCAATCGGTTGATTCGCAACAATGATCATAATCATAACCTCCAGTATCATTTGGATGTTCAGCCTTGTACAAACGGATATGCACGCGTATTCTGTAGTATATGACGCCACTTATACGGTTTTTTATGTCTACCAAGTACAGACAGCATGAACACACGATAAGAATGTCGATAATTGCCTGAATTTTTGTTGATCTCGTTTATAAATCATGACATTTGGGGTACTACTCTTATAGATGAAGTTATGTTCAGGTCGATCTGTTCATACGGAATATATTCAGATTCCCCATAAAGGAGGATATGTGGTGTCGAATCCAATTGCAGAGAATCGCTCTCTGTTCGAGCAGTTATACACACATGCACCGATCGGCATTGCTGTTGCTTCGCATGTGAACGGACGTTGGCTTCAGCTTAATCCGGCATTTTGTGAAATGCTGGGGTGCAGTGAAGATGAATTGATTGACTCTCCGATTGTACATATGATCTATGAGGAAGACCTAGAAATGGAGGAGTTTAGATCCAAGTTCTGGGATATGACTAATGGATTAAGCCTGATGTATGAAACCGAGTTACGGCTTAAGCGTAAGGATGATTCTCTTCTGTGGGCGACATTACGAGCCTGCATCGTCAGGGATGAAACGAGTGGAGAGCCGCTTTATCTGCTTGTGCAGGCAGCGGATATTTCGAAGCAGAAGGACGCAGAGAGTCGACTCATTATACAACGCAAGCAGTTGGAGGAGAGTAGTCGAATCTCAAGATTGCTGGTTGAATCCTCGCTTGACCTGATTGCCATTCACCATGCCGATCCGGAAAGGACGTTCAAGTACGTATCTCCAGCCAGCCAAAGCATGTTGGGATATGACCCAGAAGAAGTGGTTGGTCAATCTGGCCTGTTCTGCATCCACCCCAGCGATTTACCTCTTGTCGAAGCTTACGTGGCGGGTCAAATTCAGGGTCTTGCTCCTGATCGAATGAGCTATCGGCTTTTGCATAAAGATGGTTCTGTTGTATGGGCAGATACCATCACTCATTATCTATATGACAAACAGGGGAATCTGCAGGAAATGATCGCGGTGACCCGTGATATTACAGCAAGCAAGCAGCAGCAGTTAAGTCTTCAAGAATACCAATCATTGTTCGACAGTAATCCACTTGGAGTTGCTTCATTGGATCTGGAAGGAAACCTGTTGAAGGCCAATGCAGGTCAGGAGCAGTTGACAGGCCATACCAAGGAGGAACTTCTTAGTTCATCTTTTGATCATCTGATTGACCCAGTTGATCTGGATAAAACAAGGTATCATTTTGAAGAGACTGTAAAAGGAACCGCACAGAGCTATGAAGTAGGGCTGATTCACAAAGACGGACAGCGTATTGAAACGAGTGTGATTAATGTTCCGATTTTGCTCGAGGATCGGGTCGTAGGCGTCTATGGAATAACCAGCGATATTACAGAGTCCAAAAGGTATGTAGAGGAAATTGAAAATCTCAGTTATGAAAGGGCGTTGATTCTCAATGCCATGTCTGAGGGAGTCATTGGGCTGGATCAGAATGGAAATCTGATATTTGCCAACCCGATTGCAACAGAGATGATGGATTTCTGTCCGTCTGAGATGAATGGCAAGCCACTTGAAGAGATTATGTTACAAATGCAAAGCGAGGGTATCCCTTATCCGTCCAACGGCACTCCGATTCTTCAAGCTGTACGTGAAGGGAGAAGCCTGCAGCGTTCTGAGTCTGTATTTTGGAAGCAGGATGGCTCCAGCTTTTTGGCGGAATTCCAACTGAAACCGATTTTGGAGCAGGGGGACAATCGTGGGGCAGTTCTAGTTTTCCGCGATATGACATCGGTGAAGGACATCATTCGTGCCAAGGAAGTTGCAGAACATGCGGACCGGGCCAAGTCCGAGTTCCTGGCGATTATGAGTCATGAGCTTCGTACACCTCTGAATGGAATCATGGGCATGGCTCACCTTTTAAAAGAAACAGAGCTGGATGAGGAGCAGAACGGCTTCGCTGATATCATCATCGACAGTGGTGAATCACTGCTGCATATTTTGAATGAAATCTTGGATTTCAGCAAGATTGAAGCAGGCAAAATGGATCTCGAACGACAGCCAGTGGATCTCAAGGCTGTTCTTGGCGGGGTTATGGAACTATTTGCGCTTAGAGCTTCCGAAAAGAATATTGAACTATACTGTGAAATGTCAGATCAGATTCCCGAACGCGTAAGAGGCGATGAAACACGGATTCGTCAGATTCTAATTAATCTGGTAGGCAATGCCGTTAAGTTCACGGAGAAGGGAAGCATTCAGGTTCACGTGAACGTTAAGCCATCAGAATTTGACGACGAGAATCACCTTATCTTGTTAGTCTCGGTCAAAGATACGGGCATTGGCATTCCGTTCAACAAGCAGCATCAACTGTTCCAGTCCTTCTCACAGCTGGATCCGGCTATTAATCGCAAATATGGAGGTACAGGTCTGGGGCTGGCTATCAGCAAGAAGCTGGTGGAGCTGATGGGCGGTGCCATTGGTGTACAGAGTGAGACAGGTGAGGGAGCGGATTTCCACTTTACCTTGTTACTTGAACGATGGAAAGATGAGTCTACGGATCGAATTGAAGAAGTGGCTGATAGCGACCTGAAGCTGGATCGAACAAGTCTGGCAGCGGGAATCAAAATTCTTGTCGCTGAGGATCAGTCATTGAACAGCCATTTGCTGGAGGAGATGCTTCGTAAGCTCGGCGGTGTATGTGATATCGTGGAGAATGGTGCAGAAGCGGTGAAAGCATTGGAAAGGGAAACGTATGACCTAATCTTTATGGACATCCAAATGCCTGTGATGGATGGGATTGAAGCGACCTGCCGAATTAGGCAAAGCCATCCTGAAACTCCCGTCATTGCAGCCATCACGGCATTTGCAGGAGCGAACGACCGGGAAGCCTGCCTAAAATGCGGCATGCAGGACTTTATCAGCAAACCGTTCAGCTCTACGGAAATAAGTCGTGTACTAAACACATGGGTTCCGTATATTCGGTCCCGGCAAGAGCGCTGATGGTCTTTTGCCCTAAGAATATAGAGATAAGAAAATAACCTGCCCCTAATTGAGGGAGCAGGTTATTTTGCATATCGTCGGTACTGCCCTGACAGATATCAGGACCATCCTCCAATTAACCCCGAAAGGGTTACACACTCGTCATCTTCCAGTTCTGCAATTAGGGTAAGTTCTTCGTTGTCATTGGGGTCCACCGAGAATAATTCACGGCGTCCATCTTCGTGGACAATTATGACCAACTTATTACCGCTTTTTGTATCAAACTGGTACTTCACTCCGATACCAGGCAAAGGGCATTCTCGGATATTCATGAAACCTGTCACCTCTTTAGCTTTTCCATAGTTAAGTTAAACGTTCACACAGTACGGATGTATTCTACTATCCATAACACCGTTTGGCAAGTCGGAAATGAATTAGTGGTAATCTCATCCAAGCTTCCTGAGCTGTGGTTAGTTATACTTTTCGAGCCTGTCTGGTTCGTCTACGACGGACCATAAACCAGATAAGTAATGCAATGATCAGCACCAAGACAATGCCTCCCGTAATAATAATGTTCCGAATATTCGGGACCTTTACGGTCAAATCCAGCTTATTCGTATTCAGTGGGGAGACGTGCCAAATTAGGGTTTTTCCATGATCTTCGACCAGATCTGCATTGGAATCCTGGGCCTTGATTGGCAGTGTCAGCTTGAAATCAAAATTGACATCTTTCAACAGCAAGTTTTTGAGAAATCCGGGAACCTTGCTGATTTGGTCTTTGACTTCTCCATCAGGTATAGTCTGCAACAGGTCTGCTTCAGCAGCAATATGCAATTTGGAAGTGAAAAAGCCGGGTGTAGTGGATTGCTCCACCTTGATTCCATCAGGAAGATCCGACATGCTGAAGGTAGAGACGGTATTACTTTTCTCATAATGGGTCGTCGCTTTGAGTTGTGTCCGATCTCCCTGATCCGAAACTTCGGCCTGGAAATTATTCTGCTTCAACGTATTTGCGAGCATTGTCATGAGATTCTCTTGTCCCATCATTCCCAAGGCTGAGTCGGTTACGCTGAGATTCAGATCCAAATCGGATGAACCGTCCATATTAACCGTGACATGAGCTTCACCATCAGCACAGGCGGATAGTATAAACAGCATAAGAGTTAGTAAAAAAGCGAATAATAGCTGACGAAAATAGGGTGTGCGAGTCGACATTCAGTTCAAACCTTTCTGCGTATAATCCAATTCCAATTCATAGATTTATAGTATACACCGTATGTATGGCGGATGAAACTTTGTTCATTACAAGAGCAAGGTAAATCGTAAGCTATGATATGATATTTATAAGATTAGAGTGGAGAAAGTAGGCTTACGATTCCCTCTGGGGTCATTCATTGAACGCGTGCGAACGTGCGAACTGTGAATCTGTGTTTTGAATATTTGGATACAGATACGGTGGATGTGGAATAATCGAATTAGTAAGATGACGGTTGGAATTACAATGAAAAAGGACACAATATGTTGAGTGAAAATGAAGATTTCGTATTTTTGTCAATGTTCAGTCAATTCAAAATGGGTTTCACCGTGTAAACTGGTAGTAGTGTGAAGAAATACGGAGCAGGGGGGTTACATTCATGACATATATCATTATTATGGCTATCATTATGGTTGTGGGAATGGTCGGAATGGGCTGGTTCTACAAGATTATGGACAACGATCAACACTAGGGTGTATTGAAAAGAAATGTGAAAAGACAAGCCTATAAGCTGGCTTCGCAATGATGCGAGGCGGGCTTATTTGTATATAATGCCAAAAAGTCTAAATATAGCATGAAATAATGACGGATTTAAGTGGTATGCTTGTATATGGAAATGTTTTACACTTAAAATCTGTAAGCGTTTACATTAAAATGTATGGGAGGCTAACATTATGGGTTTGAAGATGAAGAAAAGATCAGGCAAGAAAGCATGGATGCTGCTGGTTATGTCATTACTGATTGCGGCCGTTCCAATTACAGCCAGCGCAGCATCAATACCGGAGTAAGCTATTCTAAGGCGTCCAACACCACTGGGGAGTATAATAATGCGTATGATATCTGGCTGCACGACATCGGCAATGCGACCTGGTCAAGCACACCCACCGAGGAGATTATGATCTGGAACGATTGGACTTCCGGTGTAGGACCTATTGGTTCCAAAGTGTTCTCGGATGTGTCCATTGGTGGACAAATCTATGATCTGTATCGCGGTGAGATTACCGACAACGGAGTGCATCAATGGTGGGTATACTCGTTCCTGAAAAAGTCAAAATCCCCTAACAACTATAGCATCAACGTCAAAAACTTCACCGATTACCTCATCTCCAAAAGTTACTTTACCAACAGCAAATATGTCAGCAGTGTTGAATATGGAACCGAAATAACGAAAGGCAGCGGCCAGATCAATTACTCTAACTGGTATGTAAACGTTCAGTAACGGCTCTACTTACCATGCCTTTTCCTGATTTAATGAGATGCTGCTCGGAGGAAAACCCATTTCCTGCTGATGCAGCATCTTTTACTTGTGTATTGTACCTAACATTCATCCGTAACATATGTAACGAGTGATGTAGCTCCATTTGACCGATGGACAAATATTTTTCGTAAAGTTGGGATTTTTAGGCTGCTCTTTTGTATAATAGGGTTTAGTTCAACTCGGGGAATCCCGAAATATGCCTAACAGGAAAGGGTGTACATAAATGAAATTTAGTGAGTATACGTATACACGTCCCGATCTGGAACAAATCAAAACGTCATTCCGTGAGCTTCTGAGTGGTTTTGAAGCCGCAACTACGGTTGAAGAGCAGAGTGGATATATGGACAAGATTAACGCTTTGCGCAGTGACTTTGAGACTCAGGCACAATTGGTCTACATCCGTCATTCGATTGATACCAATGATACATTTTACAAAGAAGAAAATGAATTTCTGGATGAAAGCTCTCCGATTATTCAAGAATACATCACCGATTATTATCGGGCATTGGTAAATTCCAAATTCCGTGCTGAACTGGAACAAAAATGGGGCTCACAGCTGTTCCAGCTGGCGGATCAGTCTCTGAAAACATTCAGCCCGGAAATTATCGAGGACCTTCAGAAAGAGAACAAACTTTCTACGGAATACAACCAGCTGATTGCTTCAGCCAAAATTCCGTTTGAAGGTGAAGAACGCACATTGCCGCAGCTGCATCCTTTTGAGTTGTCCACGGATCGCTCCATGCGGGAACGCGCATCGGAAGCAAGATATACGTTCATGGCTGAACATGAGGCTGAATTCGATCGCATTTACGACGAATTGGTGAAAGTACGTACACAGATCGCGAAGAAGCTCGGATACCCATCGTATGTGGAACTCGGCTATGACCGTATGAACCGTACGGATTACAACGCGGAGATGGTGTCCAATTTCAGAGCACAAGTCCGTGATCATATCGTGCCTGTAGCGACAAAGCTCAGAGAGCGTCAGCGCAGCCGGATTGATGTGGATACCCTCTATTTTTACGATCAGGGCTTCAGCTTTAAGACGGGGAACCCGACACCTAAAGGGGATGCGGACTGGATCATTGACAATGGTAAGAAAATGTACGCTGAATTGTCACCGGAAACGGATACGTTTTTCCAGATGATGACCGACAATGAACTGATGGATCTGGTGAGCAAAAAAGGCAAGCAGGGTGGGGGCTATTGTACCTTCCTGAATGATTACAAAGTGCCGTTTATTTTCTCCAACTTTAACGGTACATCGGGCGATATCGACGTATTGACACACGAAGCGGGTCACGCGTTCCAGGTCTATGAGAGCCGTCACTTCGAAGTACCTGAGTACAACTGGCCGACATATGAATCCGCAGAGATCCATTCCATGAGCATGGAATTCTTCACATGGCCGTGGATGGAATTGTTCTTCAAGGAAGATACGGACAAATACAAATTTGATCACCTGTCTTCCGGACTGCTCTTCATTCCTTACGGCGTAGCAGTCGATGAATTCCAGCATTTTGTTTATGCAAACCCAGATGCAACACCAGCGGAGCGCAAACAGGCATGGCGTAATATTGAGAAAACTTATCTGCCGCACATCAATTACAAGGATAACGCATATTTGGAACAAGGCGGATTCTGGCACAAGCAGGGTCATATCTTCTCGTCGCCGTTCTATTACATCGACTACACCCTGGCACAAATCTGTGCATTCCAGTTCTGGAAACGCAGTAACCAGGATATGAAGTCCGCATGGGCTGACTATCTGACATTGTGTAAAGCCGGAGGAAGCCTGTCCTTCACAGGATTGGTAGAACTGGCAGGTTTGAATTCTCCGTTTGAAGACGGCTGCGTATCCTCCGTTATCGGCGATATCGAAGCATGGTTGGATGCAGTAGACGATAAAGCACTATAAGCTATATATGTATTGAACCAAACATTTACACGATAACGCAGAGGACAGAAATAACCTGAAGAAGCGGAGCTAAAAGCTTTCTGAAAGAAGCTGCATCGAAAGCACACGCATCGCCTTTATCCCTGGATTTTCCCTTAAAAGAGGGAATCAAAAAAATCTGGGGATAACAGCGATCGGAAGGTTGTTCTGTCATCGGAGTGGCAAGGGTAAATATTCTCTAGGTCAATAAAAATAAAGGTCGAAGAGGTGAAAGGGAACGAGGAATACACCTGACGTTACAGCATTCTGAGGCAGGGCGGATTTGAATGTATTCATTTCCCTACCCTTTACAAAGAATGCGAGGTTATACCATGTTGGTTTTACTGGATCAACCGTCCCAAAGGAAGCAATTGGCGCCATTCATCTCGGGAACGAACGGGCATGTGGTTATGGGTGGAGTACTTGCAGGACTTCAACGCGGGTGTGTCTATGCAGACCAGCTTCATGCTCCGAACAGCGCACTGATTTGGGCCAAAAACGAAATGTTTTACCTGATCGGAAGATCGGATAATGAACAGTTCAACAGGCTCGTCAGTGAAGTGCTTGTTAAGGAGCTATTACCTGAAGCATTAGGTACTGGCGAAGACATGCTGAATCTTGAAGTTTACCCCGAGCCCGGCTCGGATTGGTCACCAGTCCTGAATCACATGTTCAATGGACGTTTGCGAGAAGGATTGCGAGTTCCTTTTCAATTCAATCTTGCGAAGTATGGACAGTGGCTGGAACGCAGTTCCAGCTCCTTGTTCGTCCCTCCTGGATATGAGCTTCAAGTTATCGATCGAGCTGCAATGCTGGAAGACAAAAGCTGTATCATTGAGCAGGAAATTTTGAAATTCTGGCATTCGGTGGAGGACTTTTTTCAATACGGAGTTGGAACATGCACGGTGCATCAAGGGAAGGTTGTAGGTACATGTATATCAGTGTTTGTCCGTGGCATTCACCATGAAACAGGCATCAACACCTACGATCCGATACACCGTGGCAAAGGTCTGGCTACGGCCATGGCAAGCGCTTATGTGCAATCCGTTCTGGAACGGAAGTGCGTTCCACACTGGACGACAGAGGATTTCCGTCATGATTCCATTACGATTGCGAGTAAGCTTGGTTTTGAACAAGGCAGAGCCTATCCCGTCTATTACATGCCGATTCAGGAACTTCTGGATTGCTGAACATCATCTGCAGGGGCTGTCCTAAAGTCATGAAAATGACCAGGGGCGGCCCCTGTTTTTTGATTCGAGAGGCGAAACCTGTGAATCCAAGATCAACAAGCCCTTTTTAATACACGCACAGATAAGCCAGTTAATGAAGAACAGTCATAATCAATGAATAATTCTTGGATAATTCCGTGCAAATGAAACATTTATCAACTTGGTTGTGATTTATTTCACTATATCTGAAAACGGATTCAGTTACAATAAAGACAGTAAATCAGGGGTAACAGGAGGCTGGTTCAGATGGCAACACACGCTTATTATGTTCCGCCCGTGAACTTGATGGGTAGAGGATGTTTACACGAAGCAGGAAAAATGATTGAGAAAATGGGTATTCGCAAAGCGCTTGTCGTAAGTGATCATCGATTGATCTCTTCCGGCGTTGCTGAACAAGTGCTGTCTATACTAAGAAAATCAGGGTTAGACTATGTGGTATATGATGAGGTTCAGCCCAATCCAACCTGTCAGAATGTACATGACGGACTTCACGTATTTCAGGATCATGGCTGTGACGCCATTATATCGATAGGCGGAGGTTCACCTCAGGATGCTGCCAAAGCGATCGGCATTGTCGCAACCAACGGTGGGCATATCCGTGATTATGAAGGTTTGCATCAATCGAAACATAAGTCCGTGCCGCTTGTTGCAATTAACACAACAGCTGGCACGTCCAGTGAGGTGACCATGAACTACGTGATTACAGATGAGGAACGCAAGGTGAAAATGGTGATGGTGGATCGAAACAGTCTCGTCGACCTGTCGGTGAATGACCCGGAACTGATGCTGAGCAAGCCAGCCAGTCTTACTGCGGCCACGGGCATGGATGCATTGACCCATGCGGTGGAAGCCATGGTAACGCCTGGAGGGTTCACCGTGACGAGTGCTACAGCGGCGGCGGCCGTTGAGCTGATCTTTGAATATTTACCAAGAGCCGTCAGGGACGGCAGTGATCTGGAAGCAAGAGAGCATATGACGTATGCGTGTTTTCTTGGCGGGATTGCTTTTAACAATGCAGGCTTGGGTTATGTTCATGCGATGGCCCATCAACTTGGTGGAGTCTATGATCTGCCACATGGGGTATGTAACGCCATGTTGCTCCCCTATGTAGAGGAATTGAATGCAAAGCATGTGCCAAGTAAATTCCGTCATATTGCCAAAGCAATCGGTATGGATGTAAAAGGCAAACGAGATGAGGAGTGCTCGGAGTATGTGATCGAAGCCATTCGTCAGCTTTCCAAGGAGGTTGGCATTCCTGAGAAACTGTCTGAATTGGGTGTGAAAGACCCTGATGTTGAATTGCTGGCGGATAATGCCATGAAAGATGCCTGTGCACCGGGCAATCCGTATCAACCTTCCAGGGATGAAGTGATGGAGTTATTCCGCAAAATCATATAAAGTTAAGAACAAAGAGAGAGCCAGAATATATTCTGGCTTTTTTGGTGTGTCACGTGCTTCTGAGCCTTATAAATACGGATTCATTTCCTTCATTGGATAAAATAGTTTTATCTCGCAAAGGTCAATATTTTTTGTTTGACAGAGGGGGTGCTTTAATCCATAATCAATCCATACTAAACACATAAGCTTTATTGGAAGGGGAGAGTCAGTCATGTCACAGTTTAAATCATCAACGAGAAAGTCATTATGGGTAGGAGTGTTAACCGTTCTATTATTGGTAATCGTTAGCGGTTGCTCCGGATCGACCAATGATCCCGCTCCCAATGCAGCAGCCCAGCCAGGCACGAGCCAAGGTACGGATGAAAATTCAAAGACGGACGAGACTGCAACGGGGGGGACTTTTGTATATGGTCGGCCGGCTTCCGTAACCTCGTTTGATTTGCATAATCAGATTACATCGAACAACGCTTTCGCCATTGATAAAGTATTTGAACCTTTGGTTGCTTTTGACAACAAGGGCGAGATTGTGGACTGGCTTGCCAAGTCGCATAACATCAGTGATGACGGCTTGACGTATACGTTTGTGTTGCGTGATGGCTTGAAGTTCTCCAACGGTACAGATGTTACGGCAGAGGATGCCGTATTCTCACTGGAGCGGCACTTAAAGGTTGGTGGCCCATTGGCAATATCGGCCAAGGTAGACAGTGTCAAAGCAACGGATAGCCATACATTGGTGATTACGCTTAAAGAGCCGTATACGCCGTTTATCTCTGAGCTTTCCAACTTCTCGAACGGTATTATTCCGAACAATTTTGGCGGAGTTACCGAGGAAGAATTTTTCAAGAAGCCGGTAGGTACAGGACCGTTCGTGGTTGAGCAGTGGGACTCTGCAGGCGATGTGACCTTTACTAAGAACACTCACTACTGGCAAGAAGCAAAGCCATCGGTTGATAAGCTTGTTTACAAGTTGATAGAAGATGACAGCCAAGCAATCAATCAATTGAAAGCAGGAGAAGTGGATGCGATTGAGTCGCTAGCCTTACAAAATGCCGATGAAATAAAGAATGGCGCGGATACAACTGTTGTAACCAACGGCAGCTGGGTGACAGAGCAATTGTTCTTTAATACGCTGGATAAGCATTTTTCAGATGTGCATGTTCGTCGGGCATTGGCTCTGGCACTTGATCGTGACGGTCTGACTAAGGCGCTTACCTTTGGTTATGCACAGACCGCTAATTCATTGCTGCCGACAACGATTCCTTACAATTCGAATGATACGCTCAAGGCACTGAATTTTGATGTAAATGCAGCCAAAGCGGAACTTGCCAAATCGGCCTTCCCTGATGGATTTACTACAAAACTGCTTGTAGCTTCAGGCAACAGCACCAGAGCGCAAGAAGCGCAAATCATTCAGGCAGCGGGTAAACAAATTGGCATTAATATCGAGATTGAATCGATTGAACTTGCTACCTTCCGTGAACGATTCTTTGCTTATGATTTCGCCGCGATGCTGAACAGTGGGCAAGCCGATTCTCCGGAAGCGAACTCGATCATTGCGTTCCAGACTGACCCTGATGGTTTCAGCAAATCATACTGGACGCATTACACCAATGATGAAGTAACCAAGCTTTTGTATAAAGGCCAACAAACACCGGACGGCGATGGCCGGGCCGAAATATACTCCAAATTGCTTCAAACGCTTGCCGATGAAGTTCCTTACATTCCGCTTTATTATCCGGATATTCTGATTGGCGTTCGTTCTTCAGTAGATGGCATTGTTGTTTTGCCTAACGGCAGTGTGCGTTTTGAAGACGTTCGTATTCAGAAATGAAGAAGTTCTGGTTAATCAGTACTGTGGGAAGAGCGTTGGCAGTGATCCTTTGTGTGATGACAGCAGTCTTTTTTCTCATCAGAATGGTACCAGGAGATCCTGCCAAAATGATTCTTGGCGAGTACAGCACCCCCGAGGCCGTTGAGAGCATGCACCATGCTCTTGGGCTGGATCTGCCTCTGGGGGAACAATTCATACGGTTTGTGAAGACACTATTCACTCAGGGGGATACTGGCAACTCCATTATTAACGGAACCTCCACTAGAGAATTGATTGCTGATCGTGCACCGGTTACCTTGCTGCTCATTGCCATGGCATGTGCATTGGCAATTGTCATTGCACTCGTGCTTGCTACACTGGCCGCTACACACAAGGATAAGCTGCTGGACCATTTGATACGTATTTTTCCTACGGTAACGCTAGGTATGCCAATCTTCTGGGTTGGCATCCTTTTGATTCTGCTACTGAGTGTTCATCTTCACTGGTTTCCCGTTGGTGGAGTCGGGGAAGGGTGGTGGGGCACCTTATATAGTTTGACACTTCCCGCCATTACAGTAGCTTTTTCACAGATTCCAACATTGGTTCGTTCATTAAGAGCACAGATGCTTGAAGTACTGGAATCTGATTTTGTAGTTACGTTGAAGGCTGCGAGATTACCGAGCCGGGTCATTCTATTCAAACATGTCCTGCGTAATGCGGCGCTTCCGACGCTGATCCTTCTAGGCGTTAATATCTCTTATCTCATTGGCGGCACATTGGTCGTTGAACAGGTATTTGGTATCAAAGGAATTGGCAGTCTTTTGTTTAGTTCCATTTCTAAACGGGATTTCCCGGTCATTCAAGGCATAGCCCTTTACTGTGCTGTATCTGTCGTGATCATCAGTCTCCTGATAGAACTTCTGTCCAGGTGGCTTGATCCCAGAACGAAAGGAAAACCATGAAAACGATACAAACAGAACCTCAGTTATATGAAGACAGCCAAAACACCAGTCTCATGAATCGTATATTGAAAACACCTACTCTGCTTGTGGGAAGTCTAATGTTTGCCGTGCTGATCATCTTGGCTGTAATCATACCGTGGATTAGTCCTTATGACCCTTCGGAGCAAAATTTAAGTGCCTTTTTGCAACCTCCGTCTGCTGAACATTGGTTGGGCACAGACCAACTGGGACGTGATTTGTTCACTAGACTGATTTATGCCGCGCGAACCGATTTGAGCATTATGGTGCTGGCGGAAATTGTACCCTTTTGCATGGGCGTATTTCTGGGGATGCTCGCTGGCTATTACGGAAAATGGATTGATAAGGTTATATCGTTAGTTACTGATACACTTATCGCTTTCCCTTTTTATCTCATCGTCATTATCGTGGCTTTTGCCAGCGGAGCAGGTGAGCGGGGGATTTATATTACGTTTATGCTCGTTGGCTGGATTGTCTTTGCCCGTGTGGTCAGGGGGCTGAGTGCATCGTACCGCAAGCAGGAATGGATCGCATCTGCACAGACGTTGGGATTGCCGGGAATTCGGATTATCCTTCGTCATCTCCTGCCTAATGTATTGCCTCAGGCGATCGTTGTCCTCATGACGGATATGGTGGGGCTGCTGGTGGCGATTGTTACGCTTGGATACCTGGGCATTGGCATCGCACCACCGACCCCGGATTGGGGCACGATGATCTCGGATGGACAATCCTTTATCACGACAGCCTGGTGGCTCTCGGCAGTTCCGGGATTTGCAGTCGTTTACACGGGAATCGCTTTGTCGCTTGTCGGTGATGGATTGGCCGATGTATGGAGGAAAAAATAATGTCCACAGATCTGATTCTTGAAGTCAAGGCACTGTCTCTGTCAACCAAGTCAAATCAAAAATTAGTTCAAGATGTACATTTCTCGCTCGGACGAGGGGAGAGCCTGGGATTAGTAGGTGAATCCGGTTCCGGTAAATCACTAACTCTTCGTTCGATTCTGGGACTGCTGCCAAACGGTGTAGAGCAGACAGGTGGAACCATTCGTAGTGACGTGAACAGCGCCATGGTATTTCAAGACCCGAGAGGTGCGCTTGATCCGCTCTGTCCCGTTGTTAAACAGCTGGCGGAAGTTGTCTATTACAGGCAAAAGTTAAGCAGGAAGGCCTCTAGGGTAGCAGCGCTGGAATTACTTGAACTGTTGGGTCTTCCCGACTCGTTGAAGCGTGAGGATCGATACCCTAGCCAGCTGTCAGGTGGGCAGTGTCAGCGGGTAGTCATTGCACTGGCCCTGGCGTGCAAGCCAGGCATTCTGCTCTGTGATGAGCCAACAACGGCGCTGGACGTTACTGTGCAGCGTCAAATTATGGAGACGATCCAACGTTTGCAGCATGAACTGGGATTCGCCATGGTCTTTGTAACACATAATCTGGCGATTGCAGCGACGCTGTGCTCGAAGCTGTGTGTGATGAAGCAAGGGCGGATTGTGGAGCACGGGGATTCGCTTAGCGTACTGCAAAACCCGCAAGATCCTTACACCCAGATGCTTATTAACTCGGTGCTTCCTTTACCGAAGCTTGAGGGGAGCGAATAACGATGGAACTTTCTTTGCAAGTTCAGAATGTAACGGTTCAATATGGTGACTTTACTGCGCTGGACAACATCATACTAAATCTTCAGAGGCATACCACGCTTGGTCTTGTCGGTGAGTCCGGTTCGGGCAAATCTACCCTTGCAAGAGTTATTGCCGGGTTAATTACGCCGGATAAGGGGCAGATTTTGCTGGGGGATCAGCCATTAAAGAAGAAGAGAAGTCGTGAGCAGTATAAAAGCATACAGATGATCTTCCAAAATCCGGATGCTTCACTGAATCCCAAACATTCCATTCGGCAGATTCTTGCTGAAGCGCTGTTGTTTCATCGCATTGTAGACCGTTCACAGGTGGAGAAAAGATCGAGAGAGCTCCTGGCCCGTGTCCAGCTGGAAAGCAGGGCACTGGACAAGTATCCGCATGAATTCTCCGGCGGTCAGCGCCAACGTATCGCCATTGCACGCGCTTTAAGCGTAGAGCCGAGTCTGCTGATTGCGGATGAGCCTACGAGTGCACTCGATGTTTCCGTGCAACGGAGTGTGCTCGATCTGTTCAATTCACTTAAGAGGGAACTTAATCTTACGCTACTGTTCATTTCTCATGATCTTGGAGTTATCCATGCTATTAGTGATACGGTAGCAGTGATGCGGCAGGGTCAGCTTGTGGAGATTAGTCCCAAAGATCAATTCTTCACACGACCTGAAACGGCATACAGCCGAGAGCTGCTGTCCGCAGTTCCAAAGATGCCGAAAACAAGTTCTTTAGGAGGTTTATATGAGCCAACAATATAAAGGAAACATCCCCCTTACCCTGTCGGAATACGATACACTTACACAATTGCTCTCCAGGCTTTTGAATACAAAGTATCCTCCGGTGATCATCCCGGGAGAGGCCATCTTGGGCATAGAGGCCGTGGCAGCTGGAATATCTGCACCGGGTCGTACGATTGTCAATGTCGTAACAGGGCCTTATGGCAGTTTGTTTGGTCAGTGGCTTGAACGTGGAGGGGCAACGGTTATTGAAGTCAAAGTTCCTTTTGATGAAGTTGTACCTGTGGAGAAGGTAGCTGCCGCGATTGAAAAGCATCAACCGTCCGCATTATCCTTTGTTCAAGCAGAGGTGGTTACAGGCGGGTCGAATCCCACAGAAGAAATTATAAAAATTGCGCGTGCCCATAACCTGATTACAGTGAGCGACTCCGTCTCAGCAATTGGAGGAGAGCCACTGCTGGTCGATGAATGGGGTGTTGATTTTGTAGCTGTGGGTGCACAAAAAGCCCTAGCCGGGCCTAACGGCATCAGCGCAGTAAGCATTTCGCCACGTGGATGGGAATTTCTCGAATCTAATGCGCATGCACCGCGCAACTCCATCCTGTCTTTGCTTGATCTAAAGCCCTCCGGCGAAGCGGTTGCACCCGTTCGGGTTCCTCCCAACATTCCAACGCTGGAAGCCAGAGCACTGATTTTGGCTTTGACAGCTATTGAGTCTGAAGGATTGGAGCAGGTGATCAAACGTCATGAACAGGCTAGGTTATCTGCTATAGCGGGAATTCAGGCCCTGGGTCTGGAGCCTTGGCAAAAAGATAACAGAACATATTCGACACTGACTACGACGGTTCGAATTTCCGGGGAGAAGAAGTTGCATATTGATCAGCCGATCGGCATCGTTGCTCCTGGAGATGGAGAACTTTTTGATCAGCTTCTGCGAATTAATCATTTTGGAGTTAATGCGTCCTTGGCAGGTGTGGAGGAAGCTGTTGCGACCATTGCAGCATTATTGAATCAAGACCATGAGCAAGCCGTTCAGGCTGTTCGTCTCGTTTGGGGGGAATGAATATGACCCAGGTAAAATCGGAGGAACAAAGCTTCAAACATATCTTTATAGCAGGTATTGAAGGCAAACGGTTCGATGTCTCCATCCAGAATGGACGGTTTGCATCTGTTACAGAATCCGTGCCGCAGAATGATGACTCATCGTCTCCGGGTATAGATCAATGGATAAGTCCCGGAGTTATTGATCTTCATACACATCTGGCCTGGACAGACTTTGACCATGCGGATCAATTGAAACGTGACAGCCACGAGGTTGAAGTGATGCAGGCACAAGCTTTTGCAGCTACCCTCAAGACGGGGGTAACCACGGCGCGAGATGCGGGCGGATTGTTACCAAGCACCGCTCGACATCTCGCTCAGCACTATCAACACCCCTTAAGAGTTGAAACCAGCAGTGAAATGCTGGGTGCGGCAGATGCCAGAGGTATAAAGTATCTGGAACAACGGTTGAACGGAATTTTTGATACAGGCGCGGGTTGGGTTAAAATTATGGCTACAGGTGGGCTGGGAACCCCTACGGAACAAGTGCTCGATCCTGTATTTTCGGAGGAAGAGTTCGCGTTCATCGTTCGCCATGCCCATGCCCACCATAAAAAGGTGTTAGTTCATACCTGGGGTGGCCTGACGGTAGACTGGTCCATTCAGGCAGGAGTGGAGTCTGTGGAGCATGGCATGTTCTTAACTGAGGATCAGGCAGACAGACTTGCCGAGTCTCGAACGGCCTTTGTGCCTACCACATCGATATATCGTATTGCCGCAGATCCAAAAGGCGTACTGGCGCTGCCTACTGTTATCAGTGATCGTGCAGCGCGCGCTGCTGAAGCTCATTCTACAGCCATCGGATATGCCAAAAGAGCAGGAGTCCGTTTCGGTTTCGGTACCGATTACGCCACACCTTCACTGCATGGCTATAATCTGCAAGAGTTGGATACGCTGATCGATTATGGCTTGACCCGGGCAGAGGCGTGGCAATCTGCGACGACCAATGCTGCTGAGATTCTGGGTCGTGGCGACGAATTGGGGCAGATTGCAGAAGGCTATATTGCGGATGCTATTATTTTCAATGCCGATCCGTATCAAACGAAAAATGCAGATCAGCTACAGGAGAGCATCGTGTCCGTAATTATTGGAGCGCAGAAACCATAACTTGGTTTCTGCGTTTTTTTCTTTACTTGTGAATGCAGTGAGCGCTATGTTGCTTTCGAAGGAGAAGGTTACCTGGCGAATATTGAGCGATAATTAAATCCCCAAAAGTTTTCCAAAAGGATTTTGCAGACCCGTCAGCGAATACAATATTTAATAACAGCGGCATAAAGGAAGGAGTGATATCCACTTAAACTTTTGTCGAAGTTTTCCAGCAAGATTCCTCAGCCCGTTTCGTGTTTAATGTTATACAGGAGTAGTGTATTGCATTTCTCACGGGGTACACCTTAATTTTTACATCCACCTATCACCTCTACACAAAAGTACAGGCAATTCTGCATGTATCATCTACTTTCAGACATTACAAAGAACAACGTTCGGCTGCAATTCTAAAGTAACACAGTCTGTACAGCATGCTCCTAATCATGACAAAAGTGTCCACACAACAGCATATCGGATTATGGGCTCTGAAATGAATTAGAACGAATGCACATGGAGGAGGCTGTAATGATGGCAAAAAAAGAAGTTGTAGCGATGCTGCTCGCTGGAGGGCAAGGCAAAAGATTAAAGGGACTGACCAAATCACTGGCCAAGCCTGCTGTTTATTTTGGCGGAACCTACCGCATCATTGATTTTCCTCTAAGTAATTGCTCCAATTCTGGCATCGACACGGTCGGTGTATTGACCCAATACGAACCACTGGTGCTGCACTCTTATATCGGCATTGGCAGTGATTGGGATCTGGACCGCAAAAATGGCGGGGTATATGTACTTCCTCCTCATGAACGTGAAGACGGTAGTAACTGGTACCGCGGTACGGCGGACGCGATCTACCGTAACCTGAATTTTATCGAACAATTCGATCCTGAGCATGTGCTCATCTTGTCAGGGGATCATATCTATAAAATGGATTACGAGAAAATGCTTCAATACCATAAAGAAAAGGATGCAGATTGCACCATATCGGTCATTGACGTTCCGTTGGAAGAAGCCAGCCGGTTCGGGTTGCTCAACACCCACGATGATTATCGCATCTATGAATTCGAAGAAAAACCTCCTGAACCCAAGAGCACGCTTGCTTCCATGGGTATCTATCTCTTCAAGTGGGATGTGCTGAAACGCTTCCTGATCCAGGACGAACAGCAGGCATCCACCTCCTATGATTTTGGCAAAGATATCATTCCCTTGCTGCTTGAAAATGAAAAATCACTATACGCTTATCCATTTGAAGGGTATTGGAAAGACGTCGGTACAATCCACAGTCTGTGGGAATCCAATATGGACCTGCTGGATGAAGAAACGCCGTTTAATCTGAACGATCCGGATTGGCGTATCTATACTCGGAATCCGAATCAGCCTGCGCAATATATTTCTCCATCGGCGAAAGTGCGGAATTGCATCATCAGTGAAGGCAGTGTGGTACATGGTGAGGTTAAACACTCGGTGTTGTTCTACGGTATTGAGGTGGGAGAGAACAGTTCCGTAACCGATTCAGTGATCATGCCAAAAGTGAAGATCGGTCAAAATGTACGCATTCACAAAGCTATTATTGCCGAAGGATTGGTGATCCCGGATGGAGTACATCTGTCACCCGCCCCTGAGGATGAGAGCGATATATTACTGGTCGATCAGGAAGAACTGGAACGTCAGCTTCTCGAGGGAATGACAAGCAAAGCCTAATCTAAACCCCAAAGGACGGTGCATGCGATGAAACCATTGATCGGAGTTATTAACCTTGACCATGAGCTTGAGGAATTGAAGGAATTGACGTACTTTCGCTGCGGAGCCGCGGTGCCTTATGCCGGGCGTTACCGTCTGATTGATTTTGTATTATCCAATATGATGAATGCTGGCATTGAGAGTATCGGTGTATTTGTGCGTCGCAAGTACCGTTCACTCATGGATCATCTGGGAGACGGTAAGCCGTGGGATCTGGATCGCAAGCATGGCGGCATGTTTATTTTACCACCGGACTGGAACGATCCAACCGATACGTCACAAGGGGATTTGCAGCATTTTCACAATAATCTCGATTTCTTCCGCCGGGGTTCAGGGCAATATGTAGTCCACGCAGGTAGTCGGCACGTGACCAAAGCAGATCTGCAGGATGTGTACAGGTACCATATAAGCAAAGGCGCGGATGTAACGCTGGTCTGCAAAAAAGTGGATCAACTGCTGCCTGAGCATGACGCTTGTGTCAAAGTTGAAGATGACGGAAACGGTAATGTGGTGGACATTCACCAAAGCGCCGATCACCCGAATATATATACAGAAATTTTCATTATGGAAAAGGAATTGTTCCTGCGCCAGGTGCAGCGCTGCATCGCTCATGGCGAGAGCCATTTCTTCCGTGATGTGATTCAGAAAAACCCGGATGGCTTGAACATTGCTGCGTATGCCTATGATGGCTATCATGCCGTGATCAATTCGATTGACAGCTATTACCGCAACAGTCTGGAACTGTTGAATAGCGGATTGTATGAGCAGCTGTTCAAGGAACAGCCTGTTCAAACAAAGATTAAATACGAGGCTCCAGCCAAATACCTGGATACTGCTGAGGTGAAACATTCCTTGCTCGCGAACGGCTGCATTGTGGGTGGAGAAGTCGAAGACAGCATCCTGTTCCGTGGGGTGCATGTGGCGAAAGGTGCCAAAATTAAAGGCTCCATTATTATGCAAAAATGCTACATCGGAGAAGGCGCCGTTCTGGAGAACGTCATTCTCGACAAAGATGTAAAGTTAAGCGGCGGCCAGACGCTGATCGGCGACCCGTCGAACCCATATATTCTGGCGAAGAGTACTATTATCTAATACCAACACTTAACCGATATCATCTATAAATATATATAAAATAAAAATCCTGTAGGATGGATTTAAGGTTCATGGCGAAATTTGAAATGTGACTTCGATTGTGCTTGGCAACGTGCAAACGTAGTGGAGGGAACGAAATCGATTCTGGAGAAGCGTAGCGTTCGCCTTTATCACTGTATTTTCACATCTGAATAATACAATAAAGAAAATACAGGGATAACAGCGATCGAAAGAATGATTCGTAACCGAAACGGCCACTTTGCTGGATGTATGAGCACTTAAGTGTATGAACCGCCACCATCCTACAGGATTTCACCGGGAGGAACCTTCTTTTGTTTGACAACAAGGAAACGTTCAAGAGTATTTTTAGACGCAATCTGGTTAGCAAATTGGGCAAACCACTAGCAGAAGCAACGCAGGAGGATGTCTATCACGTACTTGGAAGCATGATTCGCGAATATGCGGGTCAGGATTGGGCGGCATCGAATCAGGGGTTTAAGCAGCGCCAGGATAAACAGGTCTATTACTTCTCGCTGGAATTCCTGATTGGACGTCTGCTCGGCAACAACCTGTTAAATGTGAATGAATTGGAACTCGTCCGAGACAGTCTGGCTGAACTGGGCTTCTCTTTGGAAGAGGTGGAAGAACAGGAGGCGGACGCAGGGCTCGGCAACGGAGGTCTGGGAAGACTCGCAGCCTGTTTTCTGGATTCACTGGCTTCCCTCGGCTATGCAGGACATGGATGCGGAATCCGTTATAAATATGGCTTGTTTGAGCAAAAAATTATTAACGGCAATCAGGTCGAATTACCCGATAATTGGCTCGAGAAGGGCAATGAATGGGAAGTGCGCCGTCCGGACAAAAAGGTGGAAGTGCAGTTCTGGGGCCGTGTGGAAGCCTATGAACAGGATGGACATTATCAATTTGTCACAAAGGATGCCGAATCGGTTGTAGCTGTACCATATGATGTGCCTGTGATTGGTTATGGCCAGCCCCATGTAAACACCTTGCGATTATGGAGTGCGGAGCCCAAGCGGGAGACTTCACTCGATACCCCTTCGAACTATTACGGATATCTGGATTACAGCCGTTCGGTAGAATCGATCTCGGAGTTCTTGTACCCGGATGATTCCCAATACGAGGGCAAGCTGCTTCGTCTGAAACAGCAATATTTTATGTGTTCGGCAGGCGTACAGAGTGCTTTGCGTACATTTAACAAGCTTGAGCTTTCGTATGATCGATTGCCGGATAAAGTGGCGTTCCATATCAATGATACGCATCCAACACTCGTGATTCCCGAACTGATGCGCATTCTGATCGATGTCAAAGGCTATGGATGGGATGAAGCGTGGGATATTACGACCCGCACCGTATCGTATACCAACCATACAACGCTAAGTGAGGCGCTTGAAAAGTGGCCTGTAGCCATGATCAGCAAGCTGCTGCCGCGCATTTACATGATTATTGAAGAGATTAACAAACGTTTCTGCGGCATGCTGCTTGAACGTTATCCCGGAGACCAGGATCGTATTCAGCATCTGGCGATTGTTGCCAATGATCAGGTGCGGATGGCTCATCTGGCGATTGTGGGCAGCCATAGCGTTAACGGTGTTGCGGCATTGCATACCGAAATATTGAAGGAACGGGAAATGGCTCCGTTCTATGCACTCTATCCGGAGCGCTTCAATAACAAAACAAATGGCATTACCCATCGCCGCTGGCTGATGCATGCCAATCCGAAACTTTCGAATCTGATCACAGATACAATTGGAAGTGAGTGGATTAGGGAGCCGGGCAGACTGAATGAGCTGGTAGGCGTTGCAGACGATGCTTCATTCCAGAAGCAGTTCCATTCCATTAAACGTGATAATAAGGAGCGACTGGCCGCCTACATCCAGGATCATACCGGAAAGACTGTCAATCCGGATTCCATCTTTGATGTACAGGTGAAAAGGCTGCATGGGTACAAACGGCAGCTGCTGAACATTCTGCATGTTATGCATTTGTATAACCGTCTCAAGAGCGACACTTCGTTTGATATCGTGCCACGAACGTTCATTTTTGGAGCAAAGGCAGCGCCGAGTTATTATTTTGCCAAAAAAATTATCAAGTTGATTAACACGGTAGCGGATACGGTCAATCGCGATGCGACCGTGAAAGATCGCCTGCAGGTATTTTTCCTGGAAAACTACTCGGTCTCTCTTGCAGAGAAAATTATTCCTGCCGCGGACGTCAGTGAACAGATTTCAACCGCAGGCAAGGAAGCCTCCGGTACGGGGAACATGAAGTTTATGATGAACGGTGCGTTAACCATTGGTACCATGGACGGCGCAAATGTGGAGATGGCAGAGCAGGTTGGTCAAGACAATATGTTCATCTTTGGTCTGAGTGCAGACGAAGTGCTGGAATATTATCGCTCCGGCAATTATCGGCCGAGTGAGATTGTACAGCAGGATGAACGAATTCGGGAGGTTGTGGAGCAACTGGTACATCCGGGAGCGTTCTGTGAGCGTGATGGTGAGTTCTGGGATATCTATGATTCCTTGCTGGCCCATGGTGACGAGTACTTTGTGTTGCGTGACTTTGCTGCCTATGCTGATGCTCATGCTGCCATTGATTCGGCATACCACGATGTATCAGGCTGGACACGGAAGGCAGTGCTGAATACGGCTCAATCCGGCATTTTCTCCAGTGATCGCACCATCAGTGAGTATGCGACTGATATCTGGGGCATTCATCCGGTGTCCGGACACTGGAAAGGTTAAATAAGGATTGATTAAAAATAAAATCCCCTTGTACACTAGGTTGATCTCTGTTGGGTTCATAAACCTTCATCAGAGATCACTCCTTGTTGCCCAAGGGGATCTTTTTGTATGAATCAGCCGACTGGTCTTGACGCACTTTGGGCGCTATCACGCCGCTTTTCACGACGAAGGATGATCGGAACCGTGATCACTGCAGCGATCACCAACAACGGAGCTAATAAACCAGCGATGGGTAACGCCGATGCGCCATTCGCTGAGAAGACGCTCAAGTCCCAGAACCCGTGCAGGAATATGGAGGCCACGAGTGATCCGGTAGACCGCCGAGCGAGGTAGAAGATCGAACCAAGGCCAAAAGCGATCATTACCTGGAACAGGGCACCCGCTCCGATGCCCAAAAACATGTTCGGCAGGTGAAAGACTGCGAACATCGCTGTTGAGAGCAGCCAGACCCCGGTTTCGCCGAATCGGCTGCGCAGAGCAACCATTAACTGACCTCGATTGATCATCTCCTCATTGAAGCCGACCATGATACTGCCGAAAATGAGATACAGCCACATGAGGGGGGTGACACGGGTGAAATCGCCGGTCAGCATGTTCACGATCGCGATGACAATCATGATGATCGGAAGAGTCATTGTCCATTGAGAAAGACGCCGCCTTTCAACCAAGCTAGGACGCCACCATCCGTAGATTGTGACCATTGTGATGGTCAGCACGGCACCGCCGGACAGCGGTGCTATGTACCAGAGAAGTAGGGTCCGCTCACTCTCACCTACTCGCGTGTAGTCGATGCCGTTGAGCAAGAAGATCGCGTAGAAGACTGCGCTGTATAGGAAATATGTAAGAACACCCCATCCTACGCGGGGACGAACGCGAAGGGCAGGATCCAAAGTTTCTTGCAGCTTGTCCCTATTAATTGACATGATAAACACTCCCACTATCCATTAATATTTTTTATTTGCTCATTTTTCTTATGATTTTGTTTAATACCAAGGATGCGAACGTCCAGCCTCTATTTCCCCCCACATTCAACGAGCGCTTTTATGGTTAGGATCTTGTATCCTCCTTCTCGCAAATTTTATTTTCTCTGTGCTAATTTTTCGAATGATCCAGAAATCCAACGGAAGCTGCTGTGACGAGGAGCATATTTGGATTCCTGCCTCATATACAATTCTAGTAGCCCAAGTTAAATAGAAGCTAACCAAATGGATAAAAACTAGCTAAATTTTCACTGCTGTAGTTTAGGTTCTGTTTAGGTAACGATGTGGTATAAAGATGAGGCAGACTGGGCCTCAGTCTAACTATGAACGAAGGGAAGGACAGGATTTTGAGGTGACGGAGGTATGGAAGACCACGTCTAAGCATCTGGACATGAAGATCTATATCCCTTTAAAATAGACCTTACTGCGCTCTACGAAAAAAAGGTCGGAGGATATGAGGAAATGAACGAACGTTCGTGGCTCCACTCCAGGTGGATTCTTGCTATAGTTACCTGCATGGCAGTACTGTACATCTTGATTATGGGTAACTTGCTATTTGTCAGCGGGAGAACGCCTGGCGTGAATTATCAATATAATCTGGTACCATTAGAGACAATCAAGCCCTTACTATTTGAAAAGAACAGATACCATACGGAAGCCTGGGTGAAGAATCTGTTCGGGAACATTGTCTTGTTCATACCGCTTGGAATATGGATACCATGGTTATTCCGCAGGTTCCAAAAGTTTTTACCATTTACAGCTATTGTCGTCTTACTTTTGTTAGCTGTTGAGATTACGCAATTGATTACCCGTGTTGGTTCGTTTGATGTCGATGACATTATTTTGAATACAGTGGGTGCCTGGATTGGATATATAGGGTTTGCCTTATTCATATACTCACAGAGAAGGACTCGAAAATGAACTGCGAATAGCGGTCAATGATCGGGCCTTTTTGTGTTCATGGATCTTTTCTGTTTATAAGAGGAGCATTTCGGATAAAACATACTAACGGGTTATATAGTAAAGAGTAATGAAAGCGAGGTGGGCTATATCGTTTGGTGGAAAGAGAGTGTGGTGTACCAGATCTATCCCAACAGCTTCAAAGATTCCGATGGGGACGGTCAGGGTGACTTGCAGGGGATATATGACAAGCTCGATTATTTGACTGATCTGGGCGTGGATGTAATTTGGATCTGTCCTATTTACGATTCACCGGGTCATGATAACGGATACGATATCCGTGATTATTACTCCATTTTACGTAAGTATGGCACGATGGAGGATTTTGACCGTTTGCTGGCGGAAGCGCACAAGCGTGGTCTTAAGATCATGATGGATCTGGTACTGAATCATACATCAGATGAACATGCGTGGTTTGCCGAGTCACGTTCATCGAAAGTGAACCCGAAACGGGATTATTATATTTGGCGTTCAGGTAAAAATGGTCAGGTTCCAAACAATTGGGAGTCCTACTTTGGGGGTTCTGTGTGGAAGCATGATCCGGAGACGAATGAATATTATTTGCATCTCTATACTGAACACCAGCCTGATCTGAATTGGAACAATCCACAGATGGCAGAAGAGATGTATGAGATGGTGCATTGGTGGTTGCAAAAAGGTGTGGATGGTTTCCGTTTCGACGCGGTGGCGCATATCGCCAAGGCAGAGGGCTTACCCAGCGCACATAATCCGGATAATCTGCCGGTCGTTCCTGCGTACCAGCTTTTTTCCAACCTCGAGCAAGTACATTCGATTCTGAATAAACTTAACGACATGATCCTGAAGCCTTATGGTCCAATGACTGTTGGGGAGACTTCCGGGCTTGGACCGGAACAGGCGCTGGCCTATGTTGGGACAGATCGGAATGAGCTCAATATGGTGTTCCAGTTTGAGCATATGTTTGTGGACGCTCAATCATCCGGAATCGGCAAATGGAACTATCGGGAATGGAGGCTGCCCGAGCTGAAAGAAATAATGAGCCGCTGGCAAACCGTACTGCATAACAGAGGCTGGAATGCCAATTACATGGGCAATCATGACCAGCCGCGTCCGGTATCCCGTTTCGGTCATGATGGAAAGTACAGGGTGCGCTCTGCCCAAATGCTGGCTACATGGATGCTCACCCTGGAAGGTACGCCCTACATTTATCAAGGGGAAGAGATTGGCATGACCAATGTTGCTTTTCCTGATATTGAGGATTATCGAGATATTGAAACGATGAATTATTATCGGCAGCATATTGGTCAGGGGCGAGCGAAACATGAAGTCATGCAAGCAATCTGGCGCAAGAGTCGTGATAATGCACGTACACCGATGCAGTGGGATGATACGAAACATGCCGGATTTACCGATGGTGAGCCATGGATTCAGGTGAATGCGAATTATCCTGAAATTAATGTGGAGGATGCCGAACGTGATCCCCAGTCCATTTTGAATTATTACCGTAAACTAATCGCTCTTCGCAAACAACATAAAGTACTCATCTATGGGGCATATGAGCTACTTTTGCCGGATGATCCCAATATTTATGCCTATACCCGCACGCTGGATGATGAGCAGATGCTGGTTATTCTGAATTTCCGGGAACATGAGCCTGAGATGCAATGGCCTGAAGGGTGGAACGATGAGAATGCCAAGACGGTCATCAGCAATGTCAGTAAACGTTATTCCACTGATAAGGGCGAGATTCTTCTTCAGCCTTATGAAGCACGGGTTTATCGAATGCAGCGATGAGGCGTCATTTTGCTTTGGCGAAGAGTTTTGAATTATAATATAGGTTGAAAATCAAACCAAACGAACGCATATGTCAGGAGGATACCAAGTTGCTAAATATTACTTACCACGGACACTCCAGTGTACAACTGGGCACAGAAGAGAAGTCGTTGATCATTGATCCTTTCCTGCGTGGCAATGAACTTGCTGTCACCAAACCGGAAGACATCAAGACCGATGCCGTATTACTGACACATGCACATATGGATCACATTTTAGATGCTGAACCCATCGCCAAGGCTAACAATGCCAAGGTGGTTGCGATTGTGGAACTAGCTACATATATGTCATGGAAAGGTCTGGACACCCTTGGCATGAACATGGGCGGAACGGTGGATCTAGGTTTTGCGCAAGCCAAAATGATTCAGGCTTTCCATACGTCCGGAATCGTGCTGGAAGAGGAACAACGGATCATGTACGCAGGGTTGCCTGCAGGATACATTATTAATATTGGTGGCAAGACCATTTTGCATGCCGGTGATACTAGTCTGTTCGGTGATATGAAAATGATTGGCGACCGTCATGATATCGACGTAGCACTATTGCCTATTGGTGGACATTTCACCATGGGACCGGAGGATGCTCTGCAGGCTGCTGAATGGTTTAATGCCAAGCTGACGATTCCGGTGCATTATGATACGTTCCCGGTGATTCGTCAGGATGCCGAGAAGTTTGTGGAGCAGCTTGCTTCCAAAGGTCTGGAAGGCCGAGTGCTCGCACCGGGGCAATCCCTTACTTTGTAATGCTCTATTAATCACTGTTCAATCATAAAAGCAATACGAAGCTAAAGACGAATATCACGTCAAGATAACTGACGTGATATTCGTCTTTTTTCGGTTTCAAGTTCAATTTAGTACTCCATCGTTGGTCCGAATGACAAAAACCGTGAAATCCCATTGTTGAAGTTCATGCTGTAATGTTATAAAAAATTACACGGAAACCAACCGGAAATCCGAATTGACCGAAAAATAGGGGGAGCGTTCATGTCATTTGTGAAATCATTGTTTTTTCAAATTATTGTAGCGGTTATCATCGGGATTGGTGTAGGCATTCTGTGGCCTGATCTGGGCAGTCTGCTGCAACCGCTCGGAACAGGTTTCATCAAGTTGATCAAAATGATCATTGCTCCATTAATCTTTATGGTGATCGTAACAGGCATTGCCAAAATCGGTGATCTGAAATCAGTTGGACGCATTGGGTTCAAAGCCATTCTGTGGTTCGAAATCGCTACGACGGTTGCGCTGGTCCTTGGACTCGGCACAGCGAACCTGCTTCGTCCGGGTGCAAGCATGAACGTGGACCCCTCGACCCTTGATACAAGTGGCATCGAAGCCAAAACCAATGGCTCTGAACTGCCGCATGTCGTCGACTTTATCATGAATATTATTCCAACAAGTGTTGTAGATGCCTTTGCACAAAATGCATTGCTGCAAGTGCTGCTCGTTGCCTGTTTATTCGGGGTAGCCTTGGCAGCAACGGAAAGTAAGGCGAAGGATAATGTACTGACGCTGATCGAAAATGTATTGGGTATCTTGTTCCGCATTATTGGATACATTATGAAACTGGCACCGATTGGAGCATTCGGAGCCTTGGCATACACTGTTGGAGCATATGGAGCATCCACACTGTCCTCCTTCGGTTTGCTGATTATTGCCTGTTACGGAGCTGCGTTACTGTTTCTGGTGATGCTTGCACTAGCTGCCTGGTGGATTACAGGACTGAATTTTCTGCAATTCGTAAAATATACACGTTCCGAAGTGATGCTGGCGATTGGCACAGGTTCCTCGGAAGTCGTTATGCCTCGCATGATGGACAAGCTGACCAAAGCAGGCTGTGATCGTGCTGTCGTCGGCCTTGTGGTTCCAACAGGGTACTCGTTCAATCTGGACGGAGCCTCGATCTACCTGTCGCTGGCGACCGTTTTTCTGGCTCAGGCGGTTGGCATTGAACTGACACTGGGACAAGAGATTACGATTTTACTGGTGTTAATGCTTAGCTCCAAAGGTATGGCGGGTGTACCTGGCTCCGCATTCCTTGCTTTGTCTGCAACAGCAGCAGCCCTGAATGCATTCCCGGTAGCTGCTGTTGCCTTACTACTCGGTGCTGATCGTTTCATGGACACTATGCGAGTATTCACGAATCTGATGGGTAACTGTGTTGCGGCATTTGTAGTGGCGAAGTGGGAAGGGCTGCTGGACCAAAAACGCATGTGGGCTGTACTGTCTGGCGAGATCAGTGCCGAAGAGCTGGAGAGAGAAGAACAAGCGTCGTTATCCTCGGTGAAGTTGAACAAAATGGAACAGGGAAATGGAATAGTTTCGACGGACATGCTCTAAGAAACAGGAAGTGAAATGGCTTCGTATAAACTTTTAACTCATCCTATCTTTAAATTTGAACCGTCTGTTTACCCGCATGAAATCATGGGTAACAGACGGTTTTTACGTTTCAGATACAGATATCATGGAGTTCTCGAACGCAAGCAGCAAAATAATTGTTACAGAGTAATCATTAATGGGGAATGTGTAGAAGAGGAAAAAGATAGCATATTGAAGTTTCAACTTGTATATACATGTTTAGTTATGTAATATATAAATGGAGTTAGGCCAAGAGAACCACATAAGCAATACAATTTATTGGAGGCGTTAACATGAGTTCAACCAACACAACTTCATCATCGTGGTGGAAAACTTCCACGGTGTATCAGGTATATCCCAAGAGTTTCAACGATACAACTGGATCGGGTACCGGAGACATTCGGGGATTGACCGAAAAGCTGGATTACTTGCAACATCTCGGTATTGATATCGTGTGGCTGCAGCCCGTATATGTCTCTCCACAGCATGATAACGGTTATGACGTAGCGGACTATTATCGGATTAATCCTGATTTTGGTACGATGGAGGATTTTGACGAACTGCTTAAAGGTCTGAAGGCACGTGACATGAAGCTGATGATCGATATTGTGGTGAATCACTCTTCTACGGATCATGAGTGGTTCCAGCAATCGCGTTCTTCCAAGGATAACCCATACCGCGATTATTATATTTGGAAGGACCCTGCTCCGGACGGCGGTGTGCCGAATAACTGGCAATCCAAGTTCGGCGGACCAGCTTGGCAGTATGATGAGCAGACAGGACAATATTTCCTGACGTTGTTTGACAAAACACAGGCTGATTTGAATTGGGAGAACGAGCAAGTACGCAAGGCAGTACGGGACATGATCAAGTTCTGGGCGGAGAAGGGTGTGGATGGTTTCCGTATGGACGTCATCAATCTGATCTCCAAGGACCAGCGTTTCCCCGACGATGATGGTAGCGTTTCCCCAGGCGACGGACGTAAGTTCTACACCGATGGACCACGTGTGCATGAATACATTACAGAGATGTATGAAGAGGTATTTGGACCACACAATATGGTAACGGTTGGGGAGATGTCCTCGACTACGCTGGAGCACTGCATCAAATATTCAAACCCTGCTTCCCGGGAATTCTCGATGACGTTTAACTTCCACCATCTGAAAGTGGATTATCCGAATGGACAGAAGTGGGAACTGATGCCTTACGATTTTGAAGCGATGAAACAGTTATTTAGTGAGTGGCAGACTGGTATGCAGGCAGGTGGGGGATGGAATGCGTTGTTCCTGAACAACCATGATCAACCGCGGGCGTTGTCTCGTTTCGCAGATGATGGCGATTATCGTGCTGAGAGTGCCAAAATGCTCGCTACGACCATTCATGGCATGCAGGGAACACCTTACGTATACCAAGGCGAAGAGATCGGGATGCCGAATCCGGTCTGGAACGACGTTAGCGAGTTCCGTGATATTGAATCGACTAATATGTATCGACTGCTTCAGGAAGAACGGGGCAAATCCGCCGAGGAAGCATTCCAAATTGTGAAAGAGCGCTCCCGGGACAATTCCCGGACACCGATGCAATGGGATGGAAGCGACAATGCCGGATTTACAACGGGTACACCGTGGATCAAAGTCGATGAACGATATCCGTCGATTCATGTGGCTCAGCAGATGGCAGACCCGAACTCGATCTATTATCACTATCGCAAGCTGATTGCTCTTCGCAAACAGGTTGGTGTGCTGACCGACGGTCTGTATGAACGTTTGGACGATGCACATCCGGATGTATTTGCATACGCGCGGACCAATGGAAGCGAAACGCTGCTTGTGGTATCGAACTTCAGCAAGCGGGACGTAAAATTTGCTTTCTCTGAAGCCGTCTGGAATGACCACATTGCGGGTAAATCAGCAGAGCTGCTGATTGGCAATACGGAGGTATCGCCTGCACTCGAGCAAGAAATCTCCCTGAGCCCGTATTCATCCTATATGTGGCTTGTACCGCAAGAGGACTAATTCACATTATATAAGTGGGAAGTGACAATATGGCAATTGATAAAAAACAGGTTGAGGAGATCGTACGCGCGGTCGGCGGCAAAGAAAACATTGAAGCTGCAACGCATTGTGTCACACGCCTCCGGTTCGCCCTGTACGACGAAAGTAAAGTAGATACAGAAAGTCTGGAACAGAACGATCTGGTCAAAGGCCAGTTCTCCTCTCAAGGACAATTTCAGGTAGTCATCGGACCTGGGCTTGTGGATAAAGTGTATGATGAAATGATTCAGATTACCGGGGGAGAACGTGCTTCCAAGGATGACGTGAAGGCTGTTGCGGGTAAAAAGCAAAATCCAATCCAGCGTGCGATCAAAACGTTATCTGACATCTTCATCCCGATCCTGCCAGCCATCATCACGGCCGGTCTCTTGCTCGGTATTAATAACATTCTGACAGGACCAGGCATATTCTTTGATGGCAAATCACTGGTGGATGTATATCCAGCTTGGAAGGATCTCGCATCTATTATCAATACCATCGCGAGCACAGCCTTTACCTTCCTGCCTGCATTAATTGGTTGGTCCGCGGTAACGAGGTTCGGCGGCAGTCCGTTGCTCGGGATTGTACTTGGTCTGATCCTGGTTCATCCCGATCTGCTGAGTGCTTATGGCTACGCCAATGCAGTCAACGAAGGCACCGTGCCTACGTGGAATCTGTTCGGCTGGCATATTGAGAAGATCGGTTATCAGGGGCAGGTTCTGCCAGTATTGGTATCAGCCTATCTGCTTGCCAAGCTGGAGATTTTCCTGAACAAAAGGGTGCATGATTCGATCAAACTGCTGGTCGTTGCACCTGTCACTTTATTGATTACCGGGTTCCTGGCATTTACAATCATTGGTCCGGTTACATTTGCCATTGCGAATGGAATTACATCCGGTTTGATCTATATTTACGATTCATACGCGGCTCTGGGCGGTCTGATCTATGGTGGACTGTACGCATTGCTCGTTATTACAGGAATGCACCATACGTTCCTGGCGGTAGACGTACAGCTGATTGGTAGTCAGGGCGGAACGTTCCTGTGGCCGATGCTGGCACTGTCCAATATCGCGCAAGGTTCTGCCGCACTTGCCATGATGCTCGTGCTCCGTGAGAAGAAAATGAGAGGACTTGCGGCAACTTCATCCGTCTCGGCCTTCCTCGGGGTAACCGAGCCGGCGATCTTCGGGGTGAATATTCGTTATCGTTATCCGTTTATCTTCGGTATGGTCGGTTCTGCGATCGGCGGTGTACTGCTTACGATGAATAATGTTCAGGCAACCTCTATCGGTGTAGGTGGCGTACCTGGATTCCTGTCCATTTTCCCAAACAAATGGGGAGTATTCTTCATCGGTATGGCGATTGTACTTGTTGTTCCGTTCGTGCTGACTGTTCTTTTTGGAAGAGCGAAGTTGAGAAAAGAAGACCGCAACGCAGATCAAGCTACTGTAGCAAGCGGTCAAACGTCTACGGTTAAATCAGCATCTAGCACAACTACAACAAATGCAGTTGCAGAGCCACGCACACGCAGTACTGCTCAGGTGGCGGATGAGCCTGTGAATACACTGGAAATCATGGCACCATTAACAGGTAAAGCTGTTCCGCTTGAACAAGTACCTGATCCGGCGTTTGCGGAAAAACAAATGGGTGAAGGGGTTGCCATTGAACCTTCGGGCAATCAGGTTGTTGCCCCGTTTGATGCTCAGGTTGCCCATGTCATCAAGAGCAAACATGCTGTCATTCTTGAGCACGCGAGTGGCTTGCAGATTCTGATTCATGTCGGGATTAATACGGTATCGCTCAAAGGCGAAGGTTTTAACATGCATGTTGAAACTGGAGAGAAGGTAAGAGCCGGACAAACGTTGCTTGAATTCGACCGTAAAGTGATTGAAGCTGCGGGATATCCGCTCATTACGCCAATCATTATTCCGGATGGTCAGGACATGGTTGATCGGGTGGAGGTCACTACAGGTGATGTTACATCCAATCAGAATGGTGTGCTTAAGGTTCATTTGAAAGGTTAAGTACACGAACAAATGGGGAGCTGCGATATTCGCAGCTTCTTTTTTTATCCTGAGACCGAGATCAAGCTGAACGCATCAATTTGTGTGGGATGACCTTGATGCAGTTCGTTTTTTTTCTTTATATCGTGGTAAACTGTATATAGGATACATGTGGCAAAATCTCATGTTCACAGCGATCGGAAAGCTTGTTCATCAGGACTATGCATGTTCAGGTTGAGAAGTTCATATGGTTCAAAGAGAGTGGCTAGTCAATGGACGGAGGAGGAGAGCCATGACTCGTGTTGCGGTAATGGTCATTCATGGTCTGGGTATGCAAAAGGAAAATTATGCGGATACACTGATTTCGCGTTTGCATAAGGAATTGGATCAGGTTATGGTGTTGCCGGGAGCAGCCAAACAGATGCTGGATATTGAGCCTGTATTTTGGGCTGACGTATTTGAGGATCGGGAAGAGGCGCTGTTTCAGCAGCTTGTCAGCTCTCAAGGATTGAACTATCAAGTGTTGCGTCGATTTGTTATACATTATCTGGCTGATGCCGTCGCGTATCAACCTGTGGAAAATCAAGGACATAACTATGATGCGGTACATTGTACGCTAAATCGGGCGATGCACGCACTTGCACAGCGGAATGGGCCAGAAGCTCCACTCTGTATCATTGCACATAGTTTGGGCGCGGTGATTGCAAGTAATTTTTTCTATGATCTGCAATATCCGTCTAGTCGTACACCTTCCATCGTGGATGTTACTTCCGCATTGGAGCGGGGAGATACCTTAACGAACTTTTATTCCTTTGGAACGACGTTGCCATTATGGAGCTTACGGTATCATGATTTTAGCCGGCCGATTCAGGTGCCTTCACCACTTGTAAGGCAGTACTTTCCTGGGCTGGAAGGGGAATGGATTAACTTTTATGATCGGGATGATATTCTGGGTTACCCGCTGCGCCCTATTGATCCGGCCTATGAGGCAGCGGTCAAAGAAGACGTGGAAATTAACTCAGGCGGTTTAATTGGGAGCTGGAATCCGTTGAGTCATGCCGGATATTTCTCGAATGGAGCCATGAATCGGAGAATCGCACAAGGTTTGGCGCGAACGTGGACGTGGGTGAATCGTGAATCAGGTTAAATGTCAGATATGGAGGGAGGACAATAATTATGGAATGCAGGACAGGCTGTGCCGCATGCTGTATCGCAATTTCGATCTCATCGCCGATACCCGGGATGGCTGACGGCAAGCCCGCAGGTGTGCGTTGTGTACAGCTGACGGAGGACAATCGTTGCGGAATCTTTGGTCAGAAAGAGCGACCCGCTGTTTGCAGCGGATTACAGGCTTCCGAAGAGATGTGTGGCAGCACGGATCAGGAGGCGTTTGAACGTTTGAGCTGGCTGGAGCAGGAAACTGCACCGAGTTCAGCGTGACAGAGTTGTTTTGAGGGAAAAGGATAATTATACTTAATATGGAAGGGGTTTGAGATAAGAAAGGGGTACGGGATGAATGGAACTTGCCAAACGGTTTGTAATGATCGTTTTGAATATGATTGGAGAACTGTGGATGGGATTCTACAGGCGAAATCCAGACTTCTATGACAAGCAGACATCAGGGGCAAAAAGCAAACTTGGCTATTATGCATTTATTATTGGGGCGGCCACTGTAACCGTGTGCATTGTGAGCTGGATGTATAGCAGGGTTTATTCATAAAATGAGCAAACACATAAAAGAGAGTATCCGTAGTCTGGAAATCAGGCGGGTACTCTCTTTGGTATGTCCACTTACTATTTACGTGACGTTAGGGCGGGTGCTCGCTTCTTTTTTCCTCAACATATGCATGAGAATTATCTTAAGGAGCGAAGAGACGATAAAGAAAATAAATAAGATGCGAAACAACTGATATCCGGACACCACCGATAGGTTGGCATTGACTTCATGAGCCATGATGCTCATCTGATCCATTCCGCCAGGTGCCATGCTCAGCAATGATGTAGCCGCCGAGAGGGAGAACATCTTCATTAATATATAGCTCAAGCCAAGCGAACCTGCAATGAGGAGGATACTACTCGTGATTGCGAGTGTTATGGTCTGCATTTTGCGTTGCAGCTGCTGAGGACGAAGCATCAGACCCACATGGCTGCCAATCATCAATTGCGAAATGTTAAGCAGGGACGACGGCAGATTGGGTGTGTGCATTGTTGTGCTTAATTGAATAACACACATGACGATCATGGGCCCAAGCATAAACGCTGTCGGAAACCGAAGCTTGCGTGCAATCCACGCACCAGCGACACAGAGCGGGGCATAGAGCAAGATTTCGGGAAAGAGTGTTGCCCAGGTTGCTGTCTCGATCATTGGTTGATGCGAGCCTCCACCTGTCGTTCCGCCGATCCATGGACTAAACAGCAGGAACGGAACACAGAATACAATCATGATCAGCCGCGTGACCTGTAAAAAAGTAACGAGCGTCAAATTAATAGATTTCATCTCATCCGCAAGGGAGACCATCTGGGACAGTCCACCAGGAATGCTGCCAACCAGCAGGGAGGGAAAGTCAAAGTCTGTCAGCTTTGAAGCAACATAGGCGGTCAATGTACATAATCCGATTAAGAGCAGGGTCATGAGCAGCATCATAGGCAGCTGGTGCAGAATGCCTTGCAGTGCTTCTCCCGTCAGTGTTAATCCAATGGAGTAACCCACGATTAGAATACCATAGTCCCGAATAGAAGCGGGCCACATGAGCGGCAGCTTGGCAATCTGTGAACCAAGCAGCATAAAAATCATCGGGCCAAGAAGCCAAGGGATGGGGGTATGTATTGCTGTAAATAGTAACCCTCCAAGAACAGAGACAGCCAAACTTAGAAAAAACCGAAAGACAACGTGGGAACCGAGCTTGTGCATCAGTTCCATCCGCGTCGTCTTTCGGCTGCATGAGGTAGATTGTAGTACATGTAAGATCACTCCTGATGATAAGAGATACAATGATGACCCTTAGGCGGTGATTGGCTCATTACGAAGCAGGACAGGCACTGGTTTATCCACTGTCCTGCTGAATGGTAATCATTTATCTGTTCGCCGCGAGAATACGGGCAGAAGGCTTCGGTTCTTTGAACATCATATAGTACATCAGCGATGAAATCACGTATAAACTGCCTGTAATGCTGAACGTGATCGCGTAACCCCAATACGTGCCATAAGTGGTTACGAGGTAGGATTGAACGGGTCCCATCGTAGCCCATCCAATCATAAAGGCGGTCTGCATCAGTGAATTGGCGATTCCACGGCGTTTGTCTGATACTCTGTCTACCAGAATGGCGGATTGAATCGGATTGGCGGCATTCATCAGCGCTTGTCTGAATAAGAAACTCACCGAAGCGATGAGCAGCAGATTCGTGAAGCCGGTCAACAACAGGAAGGGCAGTGACATGACTTGAAAGATGACGACGGCTCGAACACTGCCCACCTTGGCCGCAAGTGTAGGTCCAATCAGCATCGATACAATGGTCATGATCTGACCCAATGAAATGAGCAGACTCATGGCACTTAAGGATACCGAAAAACGGTTGGTGAAATACAGATTCAAATAAGGTACAACCAGTCCAGAACCAAACCCAATTAATAATTGGGTTATGACAAATTGACCAATCAAACGGGAATCTTTCTTTTGGCTAAGGGTATCGTTAATGCTGCCTTGTTCTGCGGAATGAACGACATCCAGTTTGCCATCCGTTGCAGATGTTGCAGATTCAATGAAAGGTTGCGCCGGAGTATCCGCTTGCGGAGCCTTCTTATCCTCGGATACAAATAACATCGGAATAAACGCAACCAGTGTAGCTGCCCCGCCCACGAACAATACCGTTTGCAAACCAGTGACTTTGGCGAGGCCAGCCGTATGAAGCAGGTCTGCAAATACGCCACCACCCAAGCTGCCGAGTACCTGAGAAGCGAGTACGAGGGAGGAGTAGTAGCTGAACATCTTCAGTCGTTGACTTTTCTTCACATTCTCAGCGAGGAAAGGAATGGCCAGTACCTGAAATACGCCAGCGAAAAGTCCTGAAAATACAGCAAACCAGATCAGTCCGCTGGCAGAATAATCGAAGGAACGGCCAATCAGAAAGATTCCGCTGAACAATGCGCCGGTAATCAGTAGCCGCTTACGGCTGAAGAAATCGCCGCATAGTCCGATGGGAACAAACATAATCGCTGTCGCAAGTGATTGAATACTTACAATCTGGCCGTTCATTGTATCATTGTAGCCTAGACCCTGAATGTACAAATTGTACAAGACAGAGAACATGCCATTTCCGATCTGATACAAGATGCTTGCCAGAAAAAACAATTGAATATTGCGGGACCAGCCCCGAATTTCAGCATGAATCTGTTGTAGAAGTCTCAAGTGGTTTCCCCCAGTCTGCCTGTGCAGTGATTTTAGTTTAACAGGAATGGGGGATTTGCGGAAGAATTGACCACCGTTTATTTTGCAGTAGGGGATTCCAGCACTCGGGCAATCACGAATCCATCGTAGCCTTTAGTGCCTACAGTCTGCAGTGCTGTAGCTTGAAGACGCGGATTATCGGCAATTAATTTCAGGAATGACTGAACGCCCTGAACTCTGTTGTCCGTACTGTTTGCATTGATAACTTCACCGTCCCTGACGATGTTGTCGCCAATAATCAGACTTCCCGGACGAGCCAGACGCAGTGCCCATCGCAAATAGTCGGGATTGCTCGGTTTGTCAGCATCAATGAAGATCAAATCAAAGGGTTCTCTGTACTCTTCCTGAACGTCGGGAAGCGTAGTCAGGGCAGGACCTACTCGAAGATCAATCTTGTGCATAAGCCCTGCACGCGTGAGGTTAGTTCGTGCCATCTCTGCATGACGTGGTTCTGCTTCCAGTGTGACGATACGTCCGTGTTCGGGAAGGGCTCTGGCCATCCAGATCGTACTGTATCCGCCGAGCGTCCCGATTTCCAGCACACGAGTTGCGCCTTGTATTTGAAGCAGGAGCTGAAGCAATTTCCCTTGATTAGGTGTTACATCATGAGCGGGCAAGCCGGCTTCCGCATTGGTACGTAGTGCCTGCTCCAGCAGGGAATCCGAGGGGATTAATAAGGTGTTCAAATAGTTGTCGACTTGACTCCAGGTTTGCTGTTGAGTAGAACCATTCACATTGTTCATCGTTATCTATTCCTTTCCAATTGCATGTATTGGATTTCATACTTCAACTATAAAGCGAACAGATTCATAAATAAAATATATATTATGTATGTTAATATAACTTTAGGTTATATAATTCAAGTGAAGAAGGTGTAGCGGTTGAATTTACATGGATTACGATTGTTTCATGCCATCGTGAGATATGGGGGAGTCACGCGTGCGGCGGAAGAACTCAACATTAGCCAGCCAGCGGTATCCTCTCAGGTAAAGAAGTTTGAGCGAGAATTGGGCATTCCATTATTTGCTTCGGAGGGGAGAAGACTGGTTCTTACCGATGCTGGAATGCAATTAACAGGCTACGCGGAACGTCTGTTCATGCTGGAGCAGGATGTTGAGAACTTTGTGCAAGATTTTCGGGCAGGCAAGAAGGGGCTGATTCGTCTTACCGCAACCTATTTGCCCTCGAATTTTCTGCTGCCGGGCTGGATTGCCCGCTTCAAGCAAATGCATGAGGATGTGGAGCTGGTTGTGAGCACAACCAATACCCGGATGGCTTTTGACCAACTGCTGCGTTATGAGGCCGAGATTGCGGTTTATGGTGGAAGTGGCATTACACATTCAGGTGTTCATTGGGACGAATTGTTTGAAGATGAAATGTGGTTTGTGGTACATCCGGATCATCCCTATGCGGGAAAGGAAATTGACCTCCGGGAGATGGTGGCTGAGCCCTTCATTATGCGTGAAGAAGGCAGCGCTACACGAGAGCGTCTCGTCTCTCTTTGCACAACAAACAACCTGGCCGCTCCCCGCATTGCGCTTCAGTTCAATGGGTTGAACGAAACGATCAGTGCGGTGAAGGCAGGTTATGGAGCCAACTTTATTTCTTCTCTGGTCGTAAAGGAAGATGTACAACAGGGCAGGTTGGCACGTGTATTCGTTCGAGGTGTACAGTTGAAAAACACGGTAGCCGTCTGTACACGAGCAGGTGAAGTGTTATCTCCTGCCGCACAGCATCTGGTTGAACTCATCAGACAGGAAGCATCATTAATGAAATGAAATAAACTAGTTGAAAAATTGCATGAAAGCTAACGTTGAACGTCATCCGTCGCTGTTTTGTTCGTTCCTCTGGAGTATAATCGGGCGCACAAGGTGACTCCACCAACGATCAGAACAGGTATCCATACTGCCATCATAGGTACGTGGTGGAACAACATCGCAGCTAGAATAACGCCGCCCAAATAGATCACAACGGCACCTGCACGAAGGTAGGAATCTACTGATAGCGCTTTGACCAGCGAGCGGATATTGGCGTGTCGCAGTCGCTGAAGAATGCTTACCGCATCCTCAACCACGGCGGCCAGATTATTGGTGAGCACGGTCGTCGAGATACCGGCAATTCCAATGCGGCGTGCCGCAGTCGTTTGCATTCCCATGGCTGTGGCCAGCATGGCAATCAGCAGATAGGATAGTTGTTCGGAATATGGACTGATCATGGCGATGGCAAAGAGCAGAAGCAATATACTTTCTACAGTGAACACGGTGGTGACCCGCGAAGACCAGCCATTTTTCGTCTGCACATGTCCAATCATGTGTGCAGCAATGGCATTTCCGGCAATAAAACCAATGAGGGCAAGGAGTGCACGCAGCACAACAAATTCCTGAGCACGGGCAATCGCGATCCCGAGCAGCACAATATTTCCCGTCATATTGGCTGTAAGCACATGCCCTAGTCCCAGGTATCCGATCACATCGACCATTCCAGCAGACATGCATAACAGCAGCATTGCGTACTTTTGGAGGGTATTTTGATTCATGATCATCCGTCCTTTCCAAAAACGTAACCCCTCCAGTATACATCCACAACGCATGATCCTTCAAAATGAAAGTTCATGATGAAACGCAAATTTCCCTTATCAGCAAACATGTTAAAATCATCCCTACCTTGAAGCTAAGGTGCTGCAAGCCAGGCAAACATATTGTTCACTGCCGTCTCATGCATCCTCTCCTGAAAACGATGATCTTGTCCCCCATAAGCGTGAAATGTAACGTTGGCGCCTCTACGTTTCAGCCAATGATACATCCGGGTTCCATGACTATAGTTCACCTGCGTATCAGACGTGCCGTGCATGATCAGCACTGGACAGTGGAGTTTGTGTGCCTTCGACAAGGGGGAACGGGCGAGATAAGCTTCCGGAACTGAACGTGGTGTACCGCCAAGCACCCTCTTCAAAGTACGTCTCAAGTCAGTTCGTTCATGATAGGTGCGTTCCACATCGGCGACACCGCTCCAAAGCACTAGTTTATGTATCTGCTGAGGCCCCTCATTGTAGGTCGTTGCTGTATGTACGGCATTAATGGCTCCACGCGAAAATCCCATCATTGAAATTCGCTTCGTATCGGCAAAGGGCCACTCTTGCACGAGTCGGTAAGCGGCATGTACATCTTCGGCATCTCGTCCTCCATACTCGTCACGACCTTCCCCACCCTCGTTACCACGATATGACGGAGCGAACACGATATAACCTTTATGGACAAATTGCTCCATCCAAGCGGTATTTACCCCACCATAGTTGCCCAACCCACCGCGGCAATAGATTAGAACCGGCCAATTTGTATCAATACCGTCCATGGTGTGTTGTTCTACAGGAGGGTAGCGGCTTGCGAGCTGTTGCATTTGCATGGATTCTTGCGTTACGGTGAAGCCTTGGAAGGCAGAGCTGGTATTGGTGTTTTCATATGGAAAGAAGGCGGGTATATAGCACCCGTCAGGCAGGCATAAATAGCCTTTTACCCGGAGCGCATCGGACGAATACGTCACATGATAGAGCAGGGGAATCGACCTCTTTCATCAGAAATGGCGAGCCAATTGACAATGATTCTTCTTTAGGATGCGCCTAAACGAGGTTCCCATACCTTTCCGTCAGCAACAGCCGTTCGGTGCGAGAAATTCGTTTATTGGCTCCATATGATTTATAATGGTTCAGGAGACATGTGGATTGACCTCTGTCCTCTTATTTATAAAACTAACTTTAGTGTGCACGAAGAAAGGAAGAAAACCATGATGAACGCTCCACATCCGATTGATCAATTCAAGAAATTTAAATATGAAATTACGAGATTTATGATGATCTATAAATTTGCTTTGGATCAAATGGAGACCAAAATTGAAGTGCTGAAGGAAGAATTTCAGTCGCTGCATGATTACAGCCCGATCGAACATACGAAATCCAGATTAAAGTCACCTGAGAGTATTATGAACAAGATGTTTCGTAAAAATCATGAGTTAACTTTTGAGAGTATCAAGGAAAATATTAAGGATATCGCCGGTGTACGTATTACCTGCTCCTTTATCTCCGATATCTACCGCATTAAGGATATGCTGTGCAATCAAAGTGACCTGCGTGTGCTGGAAGTGAAAGATTATATCCAGAATCCGAAGCCAAACGGATACCAGAGCCTTCATCTTCTGGTTGAGGTGCCTGTTTACATGTCTAATGGACAAGAGCGGGCGTGTGTGGAAATCCAGATTCGTACCATCGCGATGGATTTCTGGGCGAGCCTGGAGCATAAGATCTTTTATAAATACAATAAGGATGTTCCTGAGCGTTTAACGAAAGAACTGAAAAGTGCAGCAGACTCTGCCAACGCATTGGATCAGCAAATGGAGAGACTTCACCGGGAGATTCAGGAGATCAAGGACGCCGAGAACGAACGTGATGAAGAAGAACTGCGCCGGATTATCATTAACAATCAACAGTTCACACTACCTTCCAACCTGCTCAAGCTGCTGGGAGACGGGGAACACTAAGGAAACGAGAACTACCGCAGGGAAAGGAATATGTTATTCATATGAAAAGTACACCAGCTTCATTAAGCACCAATTCTACATCCCGTGTACGTATTGCATTGATTCTGGGGACACTGTCGGCCTTTGGCCCGCTGTCCCTGGATATGTATTTGCCGGCGCTGCCCACACTGGCCGATGAGTTCCAGTCATCCACTTCCTATGCGCAGCTTAGTCTAACTGCATGTATGGTCGGACTGGCGGTAGGGCAGCTGCTGGCTGGACCTTTAAGTGATGTGCGTGGTCGTCGTACACCGCTTATTGCGGGCCTTATACTTTATACGATTGCTTCCATACTCTGCCTGGTCAGCCCAACGATGGGCTCCTTTGTTGTGCTGCGTTTCATTCAGGGCGCAGCGGGAGCTGCGGGAATAGTCATCTCGCGCGCAGTGGTGAGGGATGTGTATTCCGGTCCGGAACTTACCCGTTTCTTCTCCCTCTTAATGCTGATTAATGGGGTCGCACCGATTGCTGCACCAATTATAGGCGGGCAATTGCTTGCGTATACATCGTGGCGCGGCGTATTTATTTTGCTGAGTATCATCGGTATTTTGACGTTAGTTGCTGTCGTGGTTGGTCTTGGTGAGACACTGCCTACAGAACGACGATCCAGCGGAGGACTGAAGCAGACGCTGGTTACATTCCGCAAAATCGCAGGGGATCGCCTGTTCATGGGATACGCTTTAACCCAAGGGTTTGTATCTGCTGGCATGTTTGCCTACATATCGGGTTCGCCGTTCGTGCTTCAAAAAATATATGGCATCTCCCCGCAAATGTTCAGTGTCTGCTTTGCCATTAACGGTCTGGGCATCATACTGGCAAGTCAGATTGCCGGAAGACTTGCGGGTAAAGTATCTGAAACCCGTCTATTAGTCGCAGGGCTGATAACTGCTGCTCTGGGAGGAACATCACTGCTCATCGCCATTCTGGCGGGAGGTAATCTGATTTCGGTCCTGATCCCGTTATTTCTTGTGGTATCCAGTGTGGGTCTGGTTAATACGGCTTCCTTCGCACTGGCGATGGCCAATCAGGAGAAATCAGCAGGCAGTGCATCAGCACTTATTGGAGTCATGACGTTCCTGTTCGGCGGTATTGTCGCTCCGCTTGTGGGTCTTGGAGGAGAAGGCACAGCTGTTCCAATGGGCATTGTAATCGCTTGTGCAGATCTTGGCGCATTGCTGATATACTTTTTGATGGTAGGCAAAGGCAAGAGAGGTATACGTCGGGATAAACAACGGTTGGCGTGAAATGTATTGCCTTGTTGTTCTGATTTGAAAAATGTATTACTCGCAATAAAGAAATTTGACTATAAAAAAGCGCTCCAATTGGAAGGCTCGTTCCTTCAACTGGGGCGCTTGTTCTATGTCTGAACGTGCTTTAGCAGAGAGCAAACAAAATCTGTGTATTAAGCAGGATACCTGGAGTAAGGAACGGATAGAAGTAACCGATGACAAAACCGAACAGATTGGTGGAAGGCCACATTAAGTAAACGTCATTGTATGTGAATACAAGAGACCAGCGGTTATAACAGAAATTTTGCAGTACACGTTGCTCTGGATCACGTGGCGTTGCTACTCCTGTTTGGGCAAATTGCACAGCCTGGGTCAGATTCTGTGGCTGTTGCTGGATAAATAGTGGTAGAAGACCAGGGCTGCTTTTGATCAAGTTATACAGAAAAACCATTTCTGCCGGGGGCTGACCTACTGGGCGAGGATAGGCACCAAGTAAGGTAGGCAGATTGCCTTGTGATAGCTGAGCGGGTACACCTGGTGCCGTACCGGGGACGCCTCCAGGAAAGTAAGGAGGTTGACCGCCACTACCTCCGCCCGGAATGAATGGGGGATAGGAACCTGGTGCTCCTGGGAAACCTGGCACTGGCTGACCTCCTGGAGCGCCTCCCGGGAATAGTGGCGGCAATTGAAACGAACGATCCTCATCATATCCTGAATAAGTGTTATAAACGTAATCCATGTACGAACATCCTTCCTGTCATCGTATTCTGGAATCAGCATATGGCGGCATCCGCCTAAATGTGAATCGTTCGAATGAAGGTGTCTTCGAGCTTAAAAGGCAAAAGTTGCATTGACAACTTCGTTGATAACAATTATCATTGTCAATGGAATTGGACAAAAGTACATACCAGTATTATATGTATGAATAATGTATAAACGTCTAAGTCTGTCATAACAACTCAAGTATTGAGGTGTTCATATTGAAAGGGGATAGTCACGTGTTTAAGAAAAATAAAAAAGTGATCATGCTTCTGATCACCGTAATGGTCATGTCCATCTGGCTGGCAGCATGCGGATCGAAACCAGCAGATAACGGTACAGCAGCAGGAGGGAACGATACAGCAACGGAGACAGAGACACAGACAGAAGCTCCGACAGAACGTACATTGACAGATGCAATGGGGCATGAAGTGAAAATTCCTGCTAATCCGGAGCGAATCATCGCTTCGTATCTGGAAGATAACCTGGTTACACTCGGCGTTAAGCCAGTTGCTCAATGGTCTGTAGCCAACGGAATCCAAGAGTATCTGCAAAAAGATTTGGACGGCATTCCAACGATTGCCTTCGATCTTCCTTTCGAAGCGGTAACAAGCTTCAACCCGGATCTGATTATTATCGGTTCCGAAAGTGTAGTTGAAGGTGAGAAATACGCTCAATACAGCAAGATCGCGCCTACTTATGTACTTGGCGATGAGATCAATAGCGATTGGCGCAAAACCCTGTTGAAAATCGGCGAAATTCTGAATAAAGGCGATGAAGCACAAAAAGCGCTGGATGATTACGAAGTGAAAGCCACAGAAATCAAGGAAAAAATCAACACGGTTACAGGTGGAACGAAATCGGCAGCTGCCATATGGTTGGTTAGTGGCAAATTCTTCATCGTTAGTGACAATGTATCCAGTGGTGAAGTGATGTACAAGGAACTGAGACTTGCTGAGCCTGAAGTAGTGAAAGAAATCTCTGCTAATGCGACAGGTAACTGGTCTTCCATCTCGCTGGAAAAATTGGCGGAAATGGATGTAGACTACTTGTTCTTTGTGAATAGTGATGAAGGTACAGGTTCTGAAGCACTGAAAGATCCGGTATGGCAAAGCATTCCGGCAGTGAAAAATGGTAACTTGTTTGAATTTACCCGTTCGAGCAGCTGGTTGTATAGCGGTGTTCAAGCGAACCTTCAAATTATGGAAGACATTCAGAACAAAATTGTAAAATAATAGAGATCAAATACGAAACTAACTGAATGAGTAAAAACTCCTTGGTGCGAGGCACCAAGGAGTTTTTTGTGATTTCAACATTTTACGATATATAATAAATGAAGCGAAGATCGTAAGCGATAAGTATCGTTTTACGATCACGGAAGGGGATAGCTTATGATGCATACTTTGGACCCGCGAGAATTGACGGGCAGAGATAACTATAAACTGATGAGTGGTTCGGTTGTGCCACGCCCAATCGCATTTGTGACAACACTTTCTCATGATGGCAGCGTCATTAATGCAGCGCCCTTTAGTTTTTTTAATATAGTCAGCTCTGACCCGCCGATATTATCGATATCCATCGCTCGCAAGGATGGAGTTATGAAAGATACGGCCCGCAATGTGCTTTCCGGGAAAGAACTCGTTGTACATATCTGTGATGAATCGATCGCTCTTGACATGAACGAGACGGCTGCCATGTTGGAGCCCCACGAAAGTGAGCTGGAACGGACAAACCTGACGACTGTACCAAGTACTGTGGTCTCCGTACCAGCAATACAGGAAGCACTCATTCGGATGGAGTGTAAGTTGTATCAGCATATTCCGATATCGAACGATGAGGGAAAACCTGTGAGTGATCTGCTTCTGGTTCGCATTGTACAATATCATTTCAGTGAGAACGTGTATGATCCTGCCACCAATTATATATTGATGGACCATCTCAAACCGATCAGCAGGCTGGCCGGGAATGACTACGCCAAACTTGGCGAGAGATTTACGGTGGTCAGGCCGGAGTAATAGTGGAGTGGGTTGAACGACCTGTTGAAGGAAGGGTCGGGATAACATAATAGTAATCATCCTTTAATAAGACGGACAACATGTGCGGAATTCGCATGTGTTGTCCGTCTTTGCTTGTTTCGTGAACATAAAGGGGGCAAGCCTCGAATAGACTTGTACTATATCCTGCACATGTGACATGAACCTATTTTATATATAAGGAGGTTGGAGCCGATGAACCAACTCGATGGAACTGTACCCGCCGCAAGTATCATGGGAATTGGAACGGCATTGCCTGTTCACCGCATTGAGCAAAAGGATGTGTCTGCTCGGCTCGCACAAGCGCTGGAGCATGAGCCGGATTCCAGACGATGGGCCAAGCGAATATTCAACCAGTGTGGTGTTGAGACACGTTATACATGTGAACCGAATCTACTGGAGCCTGTAGAGTCTTGCCGTTATCTGCCTTTTACCCAGACGGAGAACGTTCCGACCACAGCCGAACGTATGGGCAAATATAAGGAAGCAGCCGTTCCGCTTGGAATTCAGGCAGCACGTCAGGCACTCGAGGATGCCGTCGTTTTGACCTCGGAGATTACACATCTCATTACCGTCAGTTGTACAGGGCAATTCCTGCCCGGTCTCGATGTTCGGCTGATTCAGCAGCTTGAGCTATCGCCGCGTATTAACCGAATTCCGCTTGTATTCCAGGGATGCGCTGCCGGTCTGAAAGCTGTACAGTTGGCGAATTCGATTGTGACGAGCGACAAAGACGCTATGATTCTTATCGTATGTGTAGAGCTGTGCACCCTTCATTTTCAGCCGTCCGCCAAGCGGGATGATCTGTTTGCAGCGTCCTTCTTCGGTGATGGCGCATCTGCCTGTGTTGTGGGCCTCTCCGGATTAGGACGTAAAGAACTGTTCAGACTGGGAGCCGGGCATTCCGTATTGCTGCCAGATTGTTCGGAAGAAATGATATGGGAGGTGGGCAATACCGGCTTCGACCTGTATCTCTCGCCACAGATCCCAAAACTGCTCGGCTTATATCTTGGTCTAGAGGTTGAACGATTGCTGGATGGCAGCGATCTACCGGAGATCTGGGCGATTCACCCTGGGGGCAGAGGTATTGTGGATGCGGTGCAGAAGCTATATCAGCTGTCAGATGAGCAGGTCGCTTACTGCCGAAACATATTACGGGATTATGGAAATCTATCCTCTGTGACGATTTTGTTTGTTTTACAAGCCATCCGCGATGATTATCGTAAAAGGGAAGAAGCTTCCAGCGGAATTGCACTTGCATTTGGACCGGGCCTGACGGCGGAATTACTTCCTTTTACTTATGTACCTGCATCCGTTGAAGAAAGAGAACCAGTGAATCAAGGCGCAATTTAAAAGAAACGGAAATACCAATCTGATAGCAGAGGAGCTTGGGTATGGGTTATCGCAGCCTTGCTGTCCTCATTAGCCGATATCCGCGGTTCATCATTCTCTGCTGGGTGTTTGTCATCGGGATGTCAGCCGTCTGGGCTTGGAAATTGCCTGGTATTGTTCAGGATCATGGGTTGAATTTGAATCAGGGAGATGCTCATGCTGTAGAGCTTATTCTGGAGAAAGAGTTCCAAGTTCCTGCTGATCCAGTTATTCTTCTATTTGAAAAAAAGACCGGCACTTCCCCCGCCGAATTCCGGGGCTGGATTAAAGATCGTCTGCAGCAGGTGAGTAAACTGTCAGGTGTAACGTCCATAATCTCTCCACTTGAAGCACGTGGAAGCCGGATGCTGCTGGGGGATGTGGCCTATGCTTTGCTAGAGTTTAATGTACCACCTCACAAGATGGGGCCGCCACTTGAACAGCTGCGTTCCATGCTTACAACAGACGGTCCGGGAACGATCCGAATAACAGGGAAATCCGTTGTGCAGCAGGATGTAAACCGTCTCAGTTTTCGAGATTTGGAACGGGCAGAGGTTGTGGGATTGCCACTTGCCTTCGTCATTTTGTGTTTTGCATTCAGAGGTATTTATGCAGCGCTGATTGCAGTTGTTATGGGAGTATCTGGCGTCATAACGGCAATGGGAGTTACATCCCTGATGGGTTACCATCTGGCGCTCTCCAACTTTGTGATCAACGTTATTCCGATGGTGGGAATGGCGCTCAGCATAGACTTTGCCCTGATTATTCTCAGTAGATACAGGGAAGAACTTCAGCGAGGTCAGAATAGTGAAGCAACAGGTTCGGGCGACGAAGAGGTTCTCCAGAGAATGCTGCGTACAGCGGGAAGAGCCGTATTCTTTTCTGTGGCTTGTGTGCTGTTAGGACTGCTCGGCTTACTATGGATTAGATTGCCGATGTTTCTGAGTGTATCCCTTGGAGCCATTGTTGTGCTCGTCATATCGGTCCTGCTGAATATAACACTGCTGCCAGCCATTCTATCCCTCTATTCTGTGCGAATCTTTAGACAACATTCCAGGAATCCCATCTCTTCAAAACAGGGCCAGCATCAACAATCGTTGCCGTCACGATCGATCTGGTCATTCTGGTCAGGCATGATTATGAAACGGCCGATTAGGATGGCGCTGCTTGGAACGGGTGCGCTGCTTCTCTTTGTTCTACCGGTTACCCGGTTAGAGATCGCCATCCCGGATGCTTCTTCCTTGCCTGACAGAATGGAGTCTCGCCAAGCGACCGAGCAGATCCAGAGCATTTTTGGACAAAAGAACGTCTCTGCTGTAGAGATTGTAATTGGTGGAACGGGAGAGCCGTTGACCACATACCATTGGCGAATGGCGTTGAGTAAAATGCAAGAGCTCCAGCAGGATTCGAATGTGGTGGCTGTTGAGTCCGCATGGGGGATCATGGTGCCGGACAAGCTCTCAGGTCAAGCCCAAGCTCAAACTCATATCAAATCTCAAATGAACATTCCATCACCTTCTATGCGTGAAGCACTGAAAGAAACCCAATCTCAGCAGCCTGCATGGCTGCGTTCATATGTGTCCGACCATTCCATTCGTGTGGTGGCTACCATATACGGAGCACCGGGCTCCGATGAGGCTGCATCCTGGCTCGAACAGATGAGGGCAAAGGACATCGCCAACTCCATGTCTTTCATACCCCTGCGTTATGGGGGAGAAGCAGTCATGCAGCATGAAATCATGCAAGAAGTTTCTGGCCAACTGCCCAAAGTGCTGGTGTTTGTTGTGGTATCGAATTATCTCGTATTGCTCGCAGCATTTCGGTCATTGCTCATCCCAATCAAAGCCATTCTGATGAATCTGCTCAGCTTGGCTGCTTCATTCGGCGTGCTCGTACTGGTCTTCAATCAGGGCCATCTTGGCATGGAGCCATCTGCCATTGCCATTATGATACCTGTGTTCATTGCCGGGCTTGTCTTCGGTATATCAATGGACTATGGCGTTTTTATGCTGACCCGTATCCAGGAGGTTTACAGACGAACAGGGGATAGTGATCTGGCCGTACAGCAAGGACTGGCTTCAACAGGACGTCTCATTACTTCGGCGGCAGCGATTCTGCTGGCAGTGACTATACCATTTGCTTTTGCTGACGTGGCGGGTGTCAAACAGCTGGGAATCGGAATTACAGCGGCGGTGTTCATTGATGTAACCATTATCCGCCTAGTGCTGGTGCCTGCACTAATGAAACTGATGGGCAGATGGAACTGGTGGCTACCAGGACACAGGGAATAAAAGTCCAGAATAAGAAGGATGTTCTCGGAGCCTGTAGATCAGGTATTCGAGGATATCCTTTTTATTATCAAAATAGTGTGAATTCAGCCCAAAACAGGCAATAATGTTCAATTCATGGGCTGTACCGTGATTTATAATAGACTGGACAAGTCCATCATATATTTTTAAATACATCTATATAAATTGAACAAAACTTTTACACGAGAACGGAGAGGACAGAAATAACCTGAAGAAGTGTAACGTTCGCCTGAATGCTTTCTGAAAGAAAGCTACATCGGAAGCATAAGCTATCCCCGGATTTTCCCCTTTGAAAAAGGGAATTCAAAAAAAATCTGGGGATAACAGCGATCGGAAGGTTGTTCTGTCATCGGAGTGGTAAGTGTAAATATTCTTTAGTTCAATTTATATATCATTTGAATCCACAGGAGGGATGAACGGTAATGTCGGATATTGAATCTTATCTGCAAAAACAAACAAGCCCTCGTGGACGCTCCGCGTACAAGACGGGTCAATCTCTTGAGCAATGGCGCAGCCAGTTGCGAACACGGATAATAGATCGGCTGGGCGGTTTCCCATCCGTGGTGGCGGAGCTGAATCCCGTATTGCTCGAACGCACTGTAAGTGACGGCTATATCCGAGAACGGGTTGAGATTACGACCTATGCGGGGTTGCGCATGCCCATTTATATGTTAATACCCAATTCAGTAAGCGCTACCAAAGAATCACGCCCAGCCATTATAGCCTGTCATGGACACGGGTATGGCAGCCGGGAGATCTCAGGCATGGAACCCGATGGTTCACCGCGTAGAGGAGAGCCTGGCTTGCATAAAGACTTTGCCGTCGCTCTTGTACAGCGTGGATATGTGGTTGCCGCTCCAGAATTGCTTGGATTTGGTGACCGAAGGTTGGAGGAGGATCGAGATGCACCACCCGGCGCAAACTCTTGTACCAAAATTGCCGCCCATCTGCTCATGACAGGGCAGACTCTTGCTGGGCACCGAGTTTATGAAACGATGCGTGTGCTGGATTACGTAACCACACGTCCTGAAGCTGATCCAGCACGTATCGGCAGCATGGGCATCTCGGGTGGAGGACTCGTGACAGCATTCACTGCTGCATTGGATGAACGTTGCCGTGCGGCTGTCGTGAGCGGTTACGCAAGTACATTCCACGGCAGCATATTGGATAGAAATCATTGTCTCGACAATTATATCCCAGGAATTCTGAGAGAAGCAGAGCTGCCGGATATCATAGGTCTGATCGCACCCAGGCCGCTATTTATTGAAGCCGGAAGTGAAGATCAGGTATTTCCGCTGCCAACAGCAAAAGAAGCCTATACACGATTGACAGAAATCTATGAACAGGCAGGAGCACAGAAATGGCTCGATGCAGACTTTTTTACAGGAGGCCATGAGATCAGTGGAGCGAAAGCCTATGACTGGCTGGATAACGTTCTGTAAGGCAATCATATATAAATGAACCTATGAGAGGAGAGTTTAATTATGACATGGTTAATATCCGTTCTGCTCAGCTTGCACGAATCGTTGCTGCTGATCTGAGAAGGCAGGGACTGAATGGATTTTGATCTGGTTAGAATATAGCCTCGTTCCGCTGCTCCTCGAACATAGATTGGACTTAGCTGAATCGTATAGCCAAAAACACCCCCGGGACAGCCAAGTAATATACGGCATGTCACGGGGGTATTTGATTGTAAACCAAGTGACTATTCCATCATATCCTTGGCTTCATGGTTGACCTTTTTACCTTTCAAGAGTGGTTCAAGTTCATCCTGTACACTCTGTTCCCATAGGGGCACGTCTGTGCGATAGGCAGCCCGTCCGTTGAGATGTCCGGCTACCGGTGCTGTGATAAATACAAACACAATGCCAAGCAATACCCGAGCACTGATATAGTTATCGAAATACCAGAAGAAGAGAAACGTTCCGCTCAGTACACAAAGTACGCCGAGTGTAGTACTTTTGGTCGCGGCATGCGCCCGTAAATATACATCTGGCAGTCGGATCAGTCCGAACGCGCTAAATGCGCTCAGTAGTGCTCCCAGCAAGACAATGAGCCCAATGACAATTCCGGCGGTTCCATCAACGATCTCCTTCATTTTTGAATACCGCCCCCCGTTCAATATATCGTGCAAATGCGACTGTGCTTAGAAAAGCGAGAATGCCAATCAACAGAATGATATCCAGATAAGCTTGGGTATGAAGCATCATGGACAGAACTGCAACGATGGCAATGACGTTAATACCGATCGTATCCAGTGCCGTAATCCGGTCGGCCATGGAGGGTCCCCGCAGCACCCGGTACAGACAACCCAGGATTGCGAGGGAGAGAATAAGCAAGGAAATGAATAACATTGAGGATAACATTATCGTGTCACCTCCATAATGGCTTTTTCGAACGTATTTTTGATATCATCACTCATTTTCTGTTCGTCTTTGATATCCAGCGCGTGTATAAATAATTTGCGTTGATTCCCTGAAATTTCAAGTGGGAGGGAACCTGGCGTCAGCGAGATGAGCAGACAAAGGAGTGTAACTTCCCAGTCAGAGGACAGCTGTGTCTGATAGGTAAATATGCCGGGCCGAATATCAAGCTTCGGCTTCACGATCTGGCGAATAACTTCAATACTGGCCCGTACCAGTTCCTTGAACAGCAAGGCAATCAGCTTGATGATCGCCCAGACACGAACAATATAGAAGCGTTGCGGAAAGAAACGTCGCATACTCCCAATTAGCAGCAGACCCAGCAGATAACCCGTGAGAAAGCCAACTCCATTCCACGCATTATTCAGAAACATCCATACAAAGGCAATGATCAGATTAAGTACAATCTGAAAGGCCATACGCATCTACTCCTTCAAGACTGCATCAATATAAACATTGGGATGCAGCAGAATGTCGCCGGCGCGGGAGGTGAGTTGGAACATGCCCTCAGCCCCCACACCCATCGCGATGATGAACACAAACAGAATTCCGGCAGGGATGAGCAGGCCATTCACGGCATAAGGTCTTCTCACTGCGCCTGCAGGCGGTTCACCCCAGAACGCCTGGATGAAGATGCGAAGAACCGAATACAACATCAGTAGACTGGAAAGGACGGCAATGCCAGTCAGACCGTACAAGCCAGCCTGTAACCCGCCTTCAAATAACAACAATTTCCCAGGAAATCCACTGAACGGAGGAATACCTGCCAGCGCAAGTGCACTGATGAAGAACATCCAACCAAGCAGTGGGTAGCGGTGGATCAGCCCGCCCATATTGTCGAGTTTTGAGGTGCCTGCGACCGCGATTAGAGCGCCTCCGAGCAGGAATAGCAGTGTTTTGATGAGCATATCATGCAGCATGTAGAAGAGCAGACCTTCCAGTGCAGGACGGCTGGCTGCAGCCATCCCGAAAGCTACAAATCCCACCCCTGCGATCACGTTGTAGATCAGTATTTTATTGACGTCTCGATAGGAAATAGCCCCGATTACCCCGAGTACCATGGTCGCTCCCGCCATCCAGCCGATAAGGGCATGGAAGAAATCCGGATCATGATAGAAAATTAGTGTGAATGTTCGCACAATGGCGTACAGGCCAACTTTGGTCAGCAAACCGGCGAATAAAGCGGTGACCACTGCCGGTGGGGCTGCGTAAGAGCCGGACAACCAGAAGAACAGGAATAGTCCGGCCTTGATGCTGAACACGATCAGGAAGAGGACAGCGATCAGGGTGATGACTCCACTCTGTCCGACTTCAGCGATCCGATTGGACAAGTCGGCCATGTTTAATGTGCCGGTAACAGAGTAGAGAAATCCAATCGAGGCAACAAATAGCGCAGAAGAGACAATGTTAATCAAGACATACTTGATCGTTTCTCGTAATTGTCTTTCCGTACCTCCTAATACAATCAGTGCATAAGAAGAGATGAGCATCAGTTCAAAGCAGACAAACAGGTTAAACAGGTCTCCGGTAAGAAAGGAACCGTTCACGCCTGCAATCAGGAAATGAAAGAACGGATAAAAATGATGTTCTTCCCGTTCCTTATTTACACTTCGGAAGGCGTAGAGCAGGCATGCCAGTGCAATGATCGAAGCAGCCACGACGAGCAATGCCGATACCATATCTGCAACAAGTACAATACCGTATGGTGGTTCCCAGCCTCCCATATTGAGCGTCTGTATCCCGGATTGTGTCACTTGGGTAATCAGCACGGTTGAAGCGGCTGCCGTCAGCAAAAGGCCAATAACACTAACAACCCGCTGGATGTTTACCCGCCGGAAGAATAGAAGGGCTATAACCCCGGTAATCAGTGGCAGCAGAATGGGCAGAACAACGAGATTATTCATAAGGACGCCCCCTTACTTCTTCCATATCGTCTGTTTTCAGCTTCAGATAGGAACGATAGGAGAGTACAAAGAAAAAGGCGGTTAGTCCGAAATTAATGACAATGGATGTCAATATCAGCGCCTGGGGAAGTGGATCAACGTAGCGTTCAGCCTGCTCCCCAAGCAGCGGCGGTGCTCCAGTTTTGAGACGGGACATCGTAATCAGCAGTAGATGCACCCCGTGAGTGAGTATGGACATACCGAGCACGATTCGGAGCAGGCTCCGCGATAAGATTAAAAAGACGGCGACTGCAAACAGAATGCCAACGGCCACACACATCAATATTTCCATATCAGCGATCCTCCCCGATCTGTAGAATGATATTCATGGTGACTCCCAGGACGGCAAGATATACACCGAGGTCAAACAGCATCGCGGTTGCAAGTTCCGTTTCTCCGAGTATTGGGAGATCAAAATAACCAAAGGTCTGACTCAGGAAGGGTACGCCGAACAAAAACGAGCCTGCTCCAGTCAATAAGGCAATGCCCAGCCCGATGGCTGTCAAGGTGCGAAAATCGATAGGTAACGCTTTGCGTACAGTATCTGTACTGAACGCGAGCGCGATTAATACTAGACCAGCGGCGGTCACCAGACCACCAATGAACCCGCCACCCGGGTTATGATGTCCTGCGAAGAACAGATGCAGCGCGAAGGTCAGAATGATAAAGACAACAACTTTAGTCGTCGTTTGCAATAATACATCGTTGCTTTGCAGTGGTACGGTATCCCACGTTGACGAGCTGCGTTCACGATTGCCATACTTTTTCGTATTGTCCGATTTGTCATCCGTATCTTCTTCGGTTTCTTCAGTCTGTTCTTTCTTGCGGAATTTCAGTCTAGCGCCAAGGTCCCTCGCTTCGAGATTCAGATTAATCATGGAGTAGATGGACAACGAAGCTACCCCCAGTACCATAATCTCCAGTAGGGTATCGAATCCACGGAAATCCACCAGCAGCACGTTGACAACATTTTTGCCGCCAGCCAGATTGTAACTTTCCTGAATGAAAAAGTCGGAGATACTCTCCAGTGATGCGGTTCCGCTCGCTGCTAATGCAACAAAGGTCATGACCACACCTACTGCAATTGCTACAACCATATTCACACTGAGATAGCGTCGGCTCGATTTGCCCCGTTGCAGCTCAGGCAGATGGTAGAAGCAAAGCAGGAACAGCGCAACCGAGACCGTTTCGACAATCATCTGGGTTAATGCCAGATCCGGGGCTCGGAACAGCACGAACAGTAATGTGACGAGGTAACCCACTGCGCCTGTCATAATGACTGCGGATAGCCTGTTCTTGGCAAAAGGGATCGAAACCGCTGCCGCAATCAGTGCGATGAGCAGTACTGCTTCATAGAAAGAAAAAGGGGCATTACCTTTGAAGTTCCAGGTAATATTTTCACCTGAACGGAAAAAGGCATAAACCAGCAATGCAACGGTGAACGAGAAAATATATACCAGATAGTTACGAACCGAGCCATTCATATAGGCTTCCGTCCATTTGCGTGCATAATGCTGAAGATTATCGAGTACGACATGGTACATATTGTTTATCGTTAACCCTTGTGGGTAATGCTCATAAATCGTTCTCCAGCGCGGCAGCAGTTTGTACAATGTAATACCGAGGGCGATTACACCAATGGTCATGATTAATTCTGGTGTGATGCCATGCCATAGGGAGAAGTGAACATCAAAGTGCTCATTTCCGTTCAGCAGTGATGGAAGTACAGCAGCCATCGCCGGTTCAATTAATGATCCAGCCAGCAGATTTGGGAATAGACCGAATATGATCACAAGTATCCCGAGAATAACCGGAGGAATCAACATGCCAACGGGAGCTTCATGCAGCTTCTCAGCAGGAATCTCGCTGCGGGTGCGACCGAGGAATGTTTTGAACACAATAATAAGCGCATAGATCAGAGTGAACACACTTGCGAGCCAGGCGAACACAGGCAAGAGTACACTCCATGATCCGAGTCCAAAGATGCGGAGGTGTGTTACTTCCACCATAGCTTGGAAGAACAACTCCTTGCTGAGAAATCCGTTAAACGGCGGAATTCCGGCCATGGCGAGTGCTCCGACGAGCGCTACCGTAAAGGTCACTGGCATAAATGAAGCAAGTCCGCCGAGTTTTCTTATATCCCGCGTGCCTGTCTCATGATCCACAATGCCAACGACCATAAACAGTGCAGCCTTGAAGGTAGCGTGATTGAACAGATGAAGCAGTGCTGCCGTAATGGCAACCGTGTACATCGCGGAGGATTCGCCATATCCGAAATAGATGGCTGCCGAGCCAACGCCGAGCAGAGACATGATCAGACCAAGCTGTGAGATGGTAGAATAGGCCAGGATCGCTTTAAGGTCATTTTTTTTCACGGCAAGGAATGATCCATAACATAGGGTGAGCAGTCCAACCCCGGTGACGAGCCAGAACCATAATCCCTGTCCACCAAAGATGGGTGTAAACCGGGCTACAACATATAGCCCCGCCTTAACCATGGTCGCCGAATGCAGATAAGCGCTGACGGGTGTTGGAGCTTCCATGGCGTCAGGCAGCCAGATGTGGAACGGGAACTGAGCGGATTTGGTAAAAGCCCCGATCAGAATCAGCACAAGCGCAGGCAAGAAAATTGCACTATCCTGAATCTGGCCCCATTCCGTAATCGTTGCGCGAATACTGAACGTACCCGTCATGAGGTACATCAGCATGAATCCGGCAAGCATGGCAAAACCACCAAAAACGGTAATCAGGAACGACTTTTGTGCGCCCGAAGTGGACGCCTTGCGTTTGTAATGAAAAGCAATCAGGAGAAAGGACGTAATACTGGTCAATTCCCAGAATCCATACAACACAATCATATTGTCAGACAATACCACGCCGAGCATGGCTCCCATAAACATGAGCAGGTAAAGGTAGAAACGGTGCAGGGCTTCTTTGGTATCCATGTAGAAAATGGAGTAAAGAACCACCAGAGTTCCTATTCCCGTAATTAAGAGTGTCAGCAGCAGACTTAGACCATCCAGATATAGATTAAATCCGATGTCCAGTGACGGAATCCAGGGAATATATCCGGATACTGCGTTACGCTGGGACACGGCGGGTATGAGGCTCGCAAAATAAACAAATAATAGGGCCGGGACAAGTAAAACCAGCCATCCCATATGTATTTTACGGAAGAATCGATGCAGCATGGCAAGAGCAATACCAGCGGCAAAAGGCAGAATCACAGCAACATGAAGCAGGCTCAACATTACACCCCCAATGACTGAATTTCTAATGCTTTCTGTTGTAACGAGCAGGTACATCATCAGGATTTGATATGCTTGCTCTCTATATTCATAACCCAAGTATGTATATACAGAATCGTGACTATTCTTTGAATGGAAGAAACACGGTACGAATAGCGTCCCCATATTGTATGGATATGTATAATGAAAAAAGACATTATTTCCGATAAAGATGAAAACGAATAGGTGACATCCCGTAGTTCTTAACAGCATGAATGATGTTGAAAAAAGCAAGCTGGTTTCACCGTTTATTGGAGGAAGTTATGTCATTCAAGCTTAAAACTGTTCTAACCATGACCTTCGCTGTGTTGTCCCTGTTGGTTACACTCACGATTGGTTATATTCTAAGTCAAAAATCATCCATAGCTGTCGAAACGGAGATTGGTCATTCCCTCATCAGCACAGCTTCTCAGACTTCAGACAAGTTGGATCGCTTCATGTGGTCGCGTTCAGGAGAATTGGATCTTCTGGGCCGAATGATTGCCCTAGAGGACCGCTTTGAGCCTGCGGAAATGCAGATGCTGCTGAATCAGCTTCAAGATAGCTTTCCCACATTCTCATGGGTTGGATTCATGAATCCCAAAGGAAAAGTGCTGGCTTCCACAGACGGCATATTGCGCGGTGAAAATTTATCGGAGCGACCTGTGTATCAGGAGGGAATCAAGGGTAAATTTATCGGAGATGTCCATGATGCAGTCCTTCTGGCGAAGCTGCTTCCGAACCCAACCGGCGAACCGCTGCAATTTGTCGATATCAGCTTTCCGGTAAAATACAAGAACGGAGAGATTGCTGGCGTGCTTGCCGCACATTTGAGCTGGGCCTGGGCGAAGGAACTGGAGGAAAGTGTCCTGGAGCCTCTGAAACACGAGGAAAAGCATATTGAAATGTTTATTGTCAGTCAAAAGGAAAATACGGTGCTGCTTGGTCCAAAAGAATGGATTGGTCGTCCTTTGAAGCTATCGGGCATTGAAGGGGCAAGATCGAACAAAAGCAGCTGGTCCATAGAAGAATGGCCGGATGGAAAAGAATATGTAACAGGGTTTGCTACTAGCCAGGGGCATCTGGACTATCCCGGTCTTGGGTGGACGGTGGTTATTCGTCAGCTCAAGTCAGCGGCGTTTGCTTCCGTGACCGACATGCTCTGGTTCAATGTCTGGGCAGGGCTCTCGGTTACGGCGCTGTTTGGATTGATTGGTTGGCTAATCTCCCGACAGATCGCGGCTCCGATTGCACGGCTGACTCAAGTGGCGAATCGACTTGGTGCTGGAGAACAAGTACAGATTCCCGAAAATCGGGGCTTTAGGGAAATCGAAGTATTGTCGCGTTCCCTTGGAGATATGCTGACTTCGCTAACAAATAAGGACTCGGAACTGGTTATTATGCAGAATCTGGCCCACTACGACCAGTTGACCGGACTGCCAAACCGGACAGCTTTCGAGCTCTATCTGGAAGAATCCTTGGAGATGGAAAGTGAAAATCACACATTAACATTCCTTTACCTTGATCTGGATGGATTCAAAAGTGTGAATGATACGCTTGGGCATCAGACCGGAGATGTTCTGCTGCAGAAAGTGGCTCAGCGCTTGACCAGTATCCGTCATGACAAGGGCATCACGGTAAGGCTTGGCGGCGATGAGTTCCTCATTGTGCTCCGCTCTGTGGGAAGCAATCCAAGAGAAGAAGCTCGTACCTATGGGGAAGATATCATCCAGAGCCTGAATAAGCCGTTTATTATTGAATATGAGCGAATTCATATTGGCTGCAGCATTGGGGGTGCTGAATATCCTACCAACAGTGGCAATCCGAGTGAAATTATCCGTATGGCAGATGAGGCGCTGTATGAATCGAAACGTGCGGGCAAAAATAGAATGACATTCTATCCAGAATTGAAGAACATAGTTAGAGAATAATATAATATAAAGTAAGAGTTAACTGATCCGCATACAGGCAAGGAGCGATGAGATGTCTGGAAAATATACCAATGTACCCTATGGTTATGAACCGCCCCCGGCTACCCGGAAAGGCACGCTGATTTTCTATGATTCATTTGAGCACATAACAGATGAACAGCTTGTACACGCCGCTGATATTGCGGACACACGTTCCTTTGTGCAACTTGTGCTCTATCCGCTGCATGAGAATACAGTGAAGCGAATGAGCAAAGATGGTGTGCAGCCTTTTTACAAAAGGGAAGATCGCCTTCATGACTGGAGAAGGGAGCATGCATCCTCCCGCATACGGGTGGAAGGCTGGGAAGGCAAACGAAAGAAGTATACGCCGATTGAAGCAGCGTTGCGTCATATGGCAGAAGAATATCCCGCTCCCCATTTTCTGTATCTCACGGTGGAGATGGCGAATCAGTTCGCATCATTTGATTCGTTCAAAGATTGGATTAAGGAAGTACGTCTGATTATTGATGGAGATGCCGTTAAGCTCCACCCGAAACTGGAGCAAAATGCACATCGCTGGGAATGGGCAGAATGAACCGATACATTCGAATTGACGATTAGGCAGTAAAAAAAGTAGTGATGTACAGCCGGCTTCCCGGTGAACAGCACTACTTTTTTTGCATTTTATATGAAGTACTAGACCAGATCAAGGGACGTCATCGTTTTATTTTTCCCCGTTCGTTTGGCTGCATAGAGACACGCATCCACTTCCTCAAACAGCTTGTCCTTCGACAGATGGGCGCTGTAGCTTTTGAGCCCGATACTTACCGTAATATAAGCGCCTTCAAGCTCCAAATGAACATGACGGGCGATCTTCTTGCGGATCTGCTCCACCAAGGCATGTGCCTGCTCGAAAGGTTGCTCAAACATTAACAGTGCAAATTCTTCTCCACCATAACGCGCTGCAATATCGCTTGAGGTGATGTTCTCCTGGATGACCTGAGAGACTCTCTCCAGAATAGCGTCTCCAACCCGATGCCCATATGTATCATTAATTGACTTGAAGTTGTCAATATCAATCAGAGCTAAATGTAGACTCATGCCATTATTGGCATATTCAAACGCTTTTTCATAGTAGTCCTTAAAGGAGCTTTGATTATACAGATTGGTTAACCCGTCTGTCTTGGACTGTTTGGTCATAATTGCGTTTCGCACAATCAGATCCTGCTTGGCAAGCATACTGGCCTGAAGATCATCCAGTACCTCCACACCGCTCGTAACAATTAACTGTGCAACATATGTACCTACAATGAGAAAAGCCGGAATGGAAACCATGTCAAACGAAGATAAGTACAGCCGATAGGCTGGGTCGCAGAGTACGATGACATAACCAATCATCTGCATGAGGCAAACCGTCCATACTCTTTTTTTGCTGAAGAACAGAACCGAAGCAAAGATTGGCAACAGACAAATGGCCAGGATGATCCTAATATCGTAATTGACATGAATGATAGTCCAGGCAATGACTGTGCTGGCCATGGACATGGAATAGAAGGAAAATGAGCTGAAACGGCGTTCTACCCAACTGGCGATGAGAATAGCTAAAGCGCTGGCTAATGTAGGCCAAAATAAAACATAGATCATGAAATCTTCTGGAGTGCGATCATAATCGAGAAACAGAAAGCAGCCTATTTGAATGACAACATGCGTTAATACGACGACCCAGTAAGCGCGAAGCATTTTTTTGATCCATTTGGAATGCTTGAATTCGTACTCGGTTGGGATATGGTTGCTATGTAAGTTGGGACTCTTCAATATATCACCGCTGACTGCATCATAATGATACGACAGACACTGCTCTCGTATGTTTTAATTATAAAACACATTGCACGAAACGCAAATCATTTAATTTAAATATGAAAACAAAGCTTACATAAGTGCAAAGCGCATAAAGTTCTTTTATAGGACAAACAAAAATCCAAATCAGGCTCATAGACTGTGTGTGAAGGCTCCAATTCATATGATTCCAATTAAGATGAAGGGGAGGTGAGATCAATTCCTCTTGTCGTTCGTTCAACCGTTAATGCTACGGGAGCAATTACATTTACAGGCAACACGCTTGGACTGAGTCGTTCGGACACAGCCGGAGTACCCGGAACACAGGACAGTATTGGAGCCTTTACGACAACCAACGCCACCGTCCAGTACGGTACCTATCCAATGGGAACCACGAGCCTGTATCAGAGCAACAGTTCAGCGGCGATACTCGTTCTTCCTGCTGGCAGCACCGTCTTGTATGCAGAATTGATCTGGGGTGGAAGTTACATCAATGGAACAGTCAATCTGAGTGCTGCAATTAACAATCCGGTAACATTTATTACACCAGCGGGTACATCCAGTGTTACTCCTGACCCAGCCACTTATAATCAATTTGATCTAGGGAACGGCGCTGCTGGCTATGTGCGTTCAGCCAATGTTACTTCGCTTGTACAAAATGGGGGAGCCGGTACATATACCACCGGAGCAGTTGTAGGAACGATTGTCATCACTAATGATGCTACAGCCAATCATGCAGGCTGGACACTTGGAGTCATTTATCAGAACCCCAGCCTGCCCTTTCGCAACATGTCCTTGCGTGCAGGTGGAGTACTTGTCCAATCTACCTCGGCTCCAGTTGTTACCACACTGACTGGATTTGCCACTCCGCTTTCGGGTGCATTGGGAGGCAGAGCCCTGTTCAGTGCACAGGAAGGGGACGCGAACCGGACTGGGGATCAGGCATTATTCGGGCCAACCTCGGCAACCTCGGTTGCCTTGTCCGGACCAAACAATCTGGCTGCAAACTTTTTTGCTTCTCAAATCAACGGCGATACAGGAACGCTTAATACAACAGGAACTTTCGGAACGCGGAACCAGACGAACGGCGCCCCAGGCACCAATATTATCGGCGGACGTCAAGGCTGGGATATTACCAATGTAGATGTGTCAGCGAGACTGATCAACAACCAGTCATCTGCGGTGTTAACGTTAACGACCTCCGGGGATGCATACATTGTCAATGCCAATGCGATTCAGGTTGATATCAATGCACCCAAAATTACAGTGGCCAAGGCATCCGTCGCCTCTGGTGCGGTAGCGGGGGATAGCATTCTTTATACCGTTACTGTCAGCAATGCAGGTACAGCCAGTGCGGCCAGCGTTGTGCTATCTGATTCATTGCCTGTAGGGCTTACCTTCATTCCAGGGAGTGTAACGGTCGCTGGTGTGTCTCGCCCAACACTCGATGTAACCGCCGGCATTCCGCTTGGTTCATTAAACCTATCCAACAGTATCGTTGTAACCTATCGTGCACTCATTGGCCAGGATGCAAGCATACTGCAACTGGTGAATTCAGCGAATGCCGCCTTTACGTTCCAAAGTGTGGCAGGGGGCTCAGTGATCACGGGAGTCATTCCGTCCAATAACTCTACACTTCCTGTTTATTCACCAAACCTGTCCATTGTGAAGTCAGCGAGTACAACCAACGCTACGGTGGGTGATCAGGTCACGTATACGCTTCAGGTGAACAACGGGGGGAATGTTGCTGCCAACGTTACATTAACGGATAACATTCCGAGTGGCAGCTCGTACGTGGCTGGCAGCTTCCGACTAAATGGAAATGTGATTGCTGGTGCTAATCCTGCGACTGGCGTTAATTTGGGGAGCCTCGCGGCAGGAAGTACAAATACCGTAACCTTCCAGGTACTCGTAACAAGCTTGCCTACGCCTCCAACCCTTGTGGATCAGGCCACGGCCACCTATTCCTTTAACTCTCCTGATGGTCGGACTATTAACGGCACAGTAGCTTCGAACACCTTGACGATTCCCGTTACATTGCCCAATGTAACAACGGTAAAATCGGCATCAATCACTGATGTTGCAGTTGGGGAGACGTTTACGTACACCATAGTTACTACCAATAGCGGCATCCAGGTGATTAATAATGTGGTACTCACGGATGCTCTCCCCGCTGGAACTACGTTCGTACCCGGCAGTGTGACCGTCAGAGGGACTGTCATACCATCGGCCAATCCGAGCAGTGGAATTTCGCTAGGAACGCTGACAGCCGGAAGTTCTGCGACGGTGACGTTTCAGATTAATGTGCAGTCCCTGCCCACATCAGGTTCGCTGGTCAACCGGGCTTCCGTATCCTATAGCTCAGGTGCGTTCACGGGGATTTCCAACTCTAATTCAATCACAACCCCTGTATACCAGCCGATCATCGGTATCAACAAGTCGGCGAGTCAAACGAATGCGACACTGGGAGATCAGCTTGCATATACACTAGTGGTGACGAACACTGGAAACTTAGGGGCACAAGTAACAGTGACCGATACGATTCCAGTAGGTCTGACGTTTGTCCCCAATTCAGTAACCGTGAATGGTGGTGCACGTCCCGGAACTAGTCCGTTAACCGGAATAACGCTGGGAAGTCTCCTGCCAGGAGCAACTGCAACGGTAGTGTTCCGAGCTACACTCACTACACTCCCATCTCCGCCAACGCTGGAGAATCAGGGGACTGCTAGTTATACGTACCAGCTTCCGAGTGGACGGAATCTCTCAGGCAGCAGCCAATCCAATATCGTTCGCATATCTGCATCGGCCCCCAATATCTCTATTAGCAAAACAGTAAACACTCCGGATGCAACTGTAGGAGATGTTCTTACCTATACGGTTACTGCAACAAACGCGGGATCAAGTGCAGTACAAAATCTCGTGATCTCGGATACGCCAGCCGGTTCGGAATTCGTCTCCGGCAGTGTCACAATTAATGGAACTGCTGCAAGGAATGCAAGTCCGCTTTCGGGTATTGCAGTCGGTGCATTGAACAGTTCAAGCAGCGTTACGGTGACCTATCAAACAAGAGTGACATCCGTTCCGTCCACAGGTTCAGTCAGCAACCGGGCAAGTGCCGCATTTACGTCAGGCAGTTTTAATGGCGTTTCTTCGTCTGTCACGGTGAATACACCTATATATCAACCAGTGATCCAAGTAGCAAAAACAGCGAGCACCTCGAATTTGACGGTAGGGGATTCCTTTAATTACTCCATTCAGGTCAATAATTCAGGCAATATTGCCGCGACGGTTACCTTGACGGATCCGATTCCTGCGGGAGCCGTATTCAGTACGAACAGCGTCATTATTAATGGTGTACCTACACCGGGTGTTAGCCCGGTAACAGGAATTAATTTGGGGTCGATCGCTGCAGGCTCGAACGTAACGGTAACTTTTGTTGCAACGGTCACAAGTTTGCCTGATTCAAGGCAGTTGACTAATCAAGCGGTTGCATCATTTGCCTACATTCTTCCAAGTGGGAGAACAGTTGCCGGTTCTTCGTCATCAAACACCGTTAACATTCCCGTATCCTTGCCCAATGTAACGATAGTAAACAGTGACAATGTAGAGTACGGCGTGGTCGGGGATGTCATTCGATACACATCTGTTATTCGTAACAACGGAACAGTAGCCGTTAACAATGTGGTATATGTCAACCCTCTTCCTCCGAATACCCCATTTGTACCCGGAAGCGTCATTGTGAACGGGACTTCATTCCCGCTCTCCAATCCGACCGCCGGCATTCCAATCGGTACGTTGGCTCCAGGAGCCGAGGTTACCGTAACTTTTGAGGTGACGATTACTATGCCGATCCCTTCACAGATTAACAATCAGTCGACGGTCAGCTTCACATCCGGTTCATTTTCGGGGTCATCATCGTCCAATACAACACAGACTCCGGTCATACAACCGCAAATCTCACTCGTCAAAGCAGCGAATACAGTAAATGCAACTGTAGGTGACACAGTTGTATACACGGTAACTGTCAGTAACACAGGCAATCTGGAAGCAAACGTTACGGTGACGGATACGATTCCTGCTGTCACGACGTTTGTACCCAACAGCCTTGTGGTATCTGGTGTACCACAGCCTGGAGCGACGCCAGGAACGGGGATTCCGGTAGGCATTGTGGCAGCGGGAGCGACAGCTGTTGTCACGTTCGCTGTTGTAGTGGATTCACTTCCGTCTCCGCAGCAACTTAGCAATTTTGCAACGTCATCTTATACATTCACACCCCCTGACGGACGAACGTTAACAGGAACAGCCACTTCAAATACACTGACATTTCCAGTCTCTTCGCCAAATGTTGCCGTGGTAAAAAGTACTGTTTCGACTGCGGCTGCCGTAGGTGATACAGTCACATACTCTATCCTGGTAACGAACAGTGGAATAGCACCGGTAAACAATATTCAGTTTTCGGATCCGATTCCTACCGGGGCATCTTTTGTTGCAGGTAGTGTCACAGTGAATGGGGTGGTGCAGCCCGTCTCCAATCCGGCAGGGGGGATATCGCTCGGAACGCTCGCTCCCGGAGCGTCCGCTACTGTGACTTTCAGTATCAATGTTAACGCGATCCCTCCAAGTGAACAATTAAGCAATCGATCCACAGTGAGTTTTACCTCGGGGACATTCTCAAGCACAACGTTCTCCAATACTGTGGTTACACCGGTATTTCAGCCCATTCTATCAGCACAAAAAACGGCGAGTACACAAAATGCTACCGTTGGAGATACCGTCAGTTACACGATTACCGTCAACAATCAGGGTAACTATGGTGCCCAGATTAACCTAACGGACAATATCCCTACAGGAACCATACTTGTTCCGAACAGTGTGATTGTAAATGGTCAACCATTACCTGCGGCTAATCCCGCAGCAGGTATTCCGGCAGGCACTGTCGCTGCTGGAGCAACAACAACGATTACCTTTTCCGTGGTTATTGATACTTTGCCTACCCCGCAACAGCTGGTGAATCAGGCTTCGGTCGCTCTTTCCTTCACGCTACCTGACGGACGCAACATCACGGGTTCTGTTTTGTCTAATATACTTACCATTTCGGTGTCGGCTCCCGATGTCGATGTGGTGAAATCTACGACATCTACGTCTGTATCTGTTGGTGATGTCGTAACGTACAGCATTGCAGTAACTAATAACGGAATAGCGACTGTCAGCAATGTGGTCTTCACGGATGCACTGCCGGCAAGTACTGTTCTTACAGCAAATAGTGTGTTTATTGATGGTGTTCCTCGACCAGGTGTCAATCCTTCAACCGGAATAACGCTTGGTTCCATCGCGCCTGGAGTTACCGTGACCGTTGTGTTTAGTGTGCAGGTTACAGCACTCCCATCCAGTGCGGTGTTAAACAATCAGTCTACGGTGAGTTTTACATCAGGTGTTTTTTCAGCTACCACATTTTCCAATACAGTCACTACCCCGGTATACCAACCGATCCTGTCGGCAGTCAAAACGGGAGACCAGACTATAGCTACGGTAGGGGATACCGTCGTGTACAGCATCGCCATCACCAATGCAGGGAACTTTGGGGCATCTGTCACGTTAACGGATACCATTCCTGCAGGAACAGAACTTGTGCCGAATAGCGTCATTATTAATGGAGCTTCAGCACCAGGAGCCGATCCGGCTTCAGGGATTCCACTAGGTGTAGTCTCCACAACAACTGTAGTTATGTTCTCGGTCGTAATCATCACCCTCCCTTTAAGCCAGGCCATAACCAATCAGGCTTCAGCAACTTATTCCTACACGCTGCCGGATGGAAGAACACTGGGAGGCAGTCTTTCGTCCAATTCTCTCAATATTCAGGTGTCTGCTCCAAATGTCAGTGTCGTCAAGACGACACCAGTAATCGATGCTGTAGTGGGTGATACGATTGTATATGAGATGGTCGTAACCAATAACGGAATTGATCCTGTCAACAATGTCGTGTTAACCGATCCAATCAGTTCGGCTGTTACTTTTGTTACGGGCAGTGTCCTGGTTGACGGCGTTCCGCGTCTCTCGGCTAACCCGACACTGGGTATAGCGCTTGGTTCTTTGGCACCTGGAGCATCTGTATCCGTTTCGTATGCGGTTCGGGTCAACACGTTGCCTGCGCCACCGCAAGTGAGCAGTCAGTCATCGGTAAGTTTCACATCAGGTGTATTCTCGGGAGCAGCCTATTCAAATACCGTGGTAACACCAATTTATCAGCCGATTATTGCCGTAACCAAAACAGCGAGTACGTCCAATGCCACCATCGGTGACATCATTACCTATTCTTTTACCATTTCCAACAGTGGGAATTTAGCAGCCAATTTGACACTTACGGATAACATTCCGAATGGAGCAGTACTACTTCCTAACAGTGTCCTGATTGATGGTGTTCCACAGCCAGGTGCAAATCCGGAATCAGGGATTGTTGTTGGGACGATACCTCCAGGAGGGTCTGTTAATGTAACGGTTACCCTTGAAGTGACTGTGGATTTCTTGCCGCAGAATCAGCAGCTGGTCAATCAGGCTGTGGCCAATTATACATTTAGTCCGCCGGATGGACGTCAGTTGACGGGTACGGTATCCTCCAACGTTCTGGTGATTCCTGTATCTGCACCAAATGTCGTTGTGGTCAAAAGCACAAGTGCAGTTGATGCTGTTGTCGGCGATGTGATCACCTATACAGTTGTGGTAACCAATAGTGGAATTGAGGTAGTCAATAACGTAGTTATGGTAGACCCTGTACCAACAGGCACCGTATTTGTAGCGGGAAGTGTTACGGTGGATGGCGTGGCAAGGCCTACGGGGAATCCGAATACAGGGATAACACTCGGTTCGATTGCCGCCGGTGCTTCGGTTACCGTTACATTCAGAGTGGAGGTTGTGGTGATATGAGCCAATCTTCCGGTCCGTTGTCCCACACGCTACAGAATCAGTCACTGGTTCGATTCAGCTCGGGTACGACTGAACTGGAACAGGTGGCCTATTCTAATACGGTAGTTACACCATGGATCGGCCCCAGGCTGGAGGTTTACAAGTTTTGCAACGTTGCTGAGGCTGCACTGGGGCAGACACTGACCTTTCTGATTGAAATTGTGAATTCGGGTAATTGTGCTGCCATGGTCCATGTGTTGGATTCGCTCTCGTCGGAAACTTCACTTCTCCCCAACAGTGTACTCCTGGATGGAACTCCGCTGCCAGGAGTATCACCGGAGAGAGGGATTCCTGCGCAGGAAGTCGTACCTGGAGCGACGTTGCGAATTCATTTTCAGGTGATCATCGTCGGTCTTCCTCAGACCTTGAAACTGGTGAATCAAGCGAAGATACGTTATATATTTGTTACGCCGGAAGGACGAATGGTTGAGGGAGAAGAGCAATCCAATGTGGTAGAAGTAAACCTGGTCTCGTCAAGTCTGTCGTTGGTTTTGAATGCAGATCGTGTGCAAACCTTTGTCGGAGATATCGTCACTTACAACCTTTTGGTGAGTAACCCGGGTTTTATAATAGGAAACGATGCCAGTGTAACGATCCCATTACCAAAAGGTATTGAATTTCTTCCGGGAAGTGTCATTGTGAATGAGATTTTTGTTCCCGAGACGACGCCTGACTCCGGGATTATGATAGGCGAGGTACTGCCCGAAGAATCTGTTTTAATTCAATTTCGAGTACAGGTCACGGGAGGAAGCATAGCTGAGAATTTAACAATTCAGGCAGTGCTAGAGTACGTTTCAGGTGACACATTGGAGAATGTATACTCGAACGTAGCAACTTTGCAAATCATTCAACCTCGGATTTCGATTGCGAAAAGTGTGAATCCACCCATCGCTACTCCTGGGGATACCGTTCAATACCAAATAACGGTACACAATGAAGGTTCTTTTGCAGTAGATGCTATCGTGACGGATTTTCTTCCGCCAGGTATGCGCTATGTTGAGGGGAGCCTGGGGTGGAACGGTGTGAAACGGCTTGGAACAAATCCAGTCAAAGGCATCAATCTGGGAACGTTGACTGCACGTTCCGTGGTTAATATCCAATTTGAAGTGCACCTCACAGAGCAGGAGCGAGGTGTACCTGCAGTCTTCGAACTGATGAATCAGGCTCGCCTGATCTATACATTTCGCTTGCCAGATTCGCGTTCTGTGCAACGAATAATTTCCTCCAATACGGCTGTCATTCAGTTGAAGTTTCCTATCATCTCGGTTCATGTGGAAGTGAAGCCAGACTTGATCGAAAGGGGAGGAAATGTAACCTTTCATGTACATGTGACCAACACAGGGTCCTGGCCCGCGCGGGTGCAGTTGGCTGATGTGCTCCCTCCAGGTGCCAAATGGATTGGGGAAGCAGAAGTACGGGATCGAGCGATCATTTCAGAGTATTCTTCACCAAGATATTTACATTTGGGTGAGATGGAACCTGGAGCGGAGAAATGGGTCACTTACGTTGCACAAATATCCTCCGCTGAAGAACTGGGAATCCTGCAGGGTACCGTAACTGCAAAGTATACCTACGAGTGGAACGGTCAGAGGCATTCAGGACAGTCCATTTCGAATGTATACACCATTATTGTTGAAGATGGCGATGAATGAAGGGAGATACTAGCTTTTTCCTGTAAATGTAAGGGGTTTTTTGCTTCATTATGGAGTCATGACATTACACGAACGTGAATGAATGGTATACTAATTAAATATGACCTCGGCAAATAACCCGTGGATTCGGGACGTCGGATTAGCTATAGAGGAGGCCGCTACATTGGCAAAAGCAAAAGTTGCAAAAAGACCTACCCGGGACGAGTTTGAACTGGAAGAGCTGGGGAACCAACTGGTTGAGGCGTTTCATGAACGTTCGGAAGTGTTGCTGACCGTATGGGGCAAGGAAGATCAGGTTCATGGGGTCATTGTGAAGTTGGACTCACGTACTCGGCTAGTACATGTTGAGTATACAGAGGAAGAATTTACGGCCAAAGTGCCATTCTTGGATATTATGCGCATTGATTCTCCACGGTATTGAAAAAATGATAAACAAGATCTGAAACAGGGCATCCGCCCTGTCAAATCTGTTCTCCCTGCATAAGATAACCCATACCTGTTGCAGAGGAGGTACGGTCAATGAGCGAAGTATTAGGTGGAGAAACAAGAGGAGGCTACGGATACGGAGGTTTTACTTCTGTAGGCGCCATTCTGGTTCTGTTCATCCTGTTGGTTATCATCTCCAAAGCGTTCCTGGTATAATTTATTTCAAATGAATAAAGGAAGCTCTGCCATCGCGGCAGAGCTTTTTTTGTTTATATTTTGTCTTGTCGTTTGCGACTGACTAGGCCGTAGAGGACAACGATCACCACCGGGTAGAGAACGGCCCACCCGGCAAAAGGGAACACAATGGCCGTCGCCACAAAGGAAATCCAACTGATGGTTACCCCAGTACGACTGCCCTTGAGTAAACGTATTCCGGCTGCGCATCCGCCAAGATAGGTGAGAATAAAGGTTGCATTGGGCAACTGAATAAGTGTCGTGAGTGACACGAGACCTGATCCGTATATGCACAACACTAGAGTAAAACAGATGGCCAGAAAGCCGATTGCAGCAATGGGTGTATGGTACCGACCGGATAAGCGGGACATCCATTGCGGGGCAGATCCTTGTCTTGCCAGTGCATAGGCGACTCGGGATGCAGCACCAGCATATGCAATGACGGTAGCGGTGCAAATAAATATACCAGTCAGCCCAGCAAGTAATCCACCCCAGGAACCGAGAGCCTGACTAATAATCCATACGAGAGAGACATCTGCTCCGCCATGAAGATAGCTTTGAGTTCCGACTGTCGCCAGTGCAGTCAGGAAATAGAGCACACCTACAATGATGGCTGCAATCGTTACACCTTTAATAGCTGCCTTGCGTGGATCAGTAAATTCTTCAGACAGGTGAGATACAGCTTCCCAACCGATAAAACACCAGAATAGAATGGCTCCAGCCTGTCCCACGCTGACCCAACCACTTGGCATAAATGGTGTGAAATGTATGGATTCCATATTCGGAATAGCAAATACAAATGCCATGACGAGCACGATAATAATCGCCAGCACAACGCCAATCTGTACCTTTCCGGCGACCTGCATGCCCACAATGTTAATGATCAGTCCAGCCGCCAGCATGAGGGCGGCAATCGCTGTTCTATATCCTTCCCCGAGTCCCAGTGCAGCCGTCATGTAGCCTGCACCTGTAAGGGCAGCTACGGGAGCACCGATGGGAACAGACATTAGAAAGAACCATCCAACTAAGGCTCCTGCCCGTTGTCCGAAAGCGAGGGTAACGAAATGGGATACACCGCCTGCGTCCGGGTATCGGGCTGAGAGTAATCCCATGGACAGGGCAAGCGGGAGAATCAGCAGCACCATGCCTCCCCAGGCGAGAAGTGAAGCCGGCCCTGCCAGTTCGGCAGCAAGTCCGGGTACAATCAGGACACCTGAACCAAGAACTGCACTTATATAAAGCGCAACAGCTTGCGGCATACCTATTGTTTTTTTGAGCTGTGAAGAAGATGTGTTCATGAAATAAAAAGGCCTGCCTTCCAAAATGAAATGATTTTAGAGCGAGAACTATGTAATTATATAGGAAGAGATGCAATCAGTCATTGGCGAATTTTGTAGAAGTTTCGATATCGGTCATGCGGACGTTATGATAAAATAAAACCATCCCTAGAGAAAGAATGAGGTGTACCCCTAATGAGTAAAGAGTTGACAGAAGCTTTGAACGAACAGATGAACTTCGAATTTTATTCGGCTCACGTATATCAGGCGATGGCCGCATACTGTTCCGGCGAAAGCTTGGACGGATTTGCCAACTTCTTCATCGTACAAGCAGAGGAAGAGCGGTTCCACGCGATGAAAATATACAAATTCCTGAATGACCGCGGACAACGCGCTACGCTTGCTGCATTGCCAGAACCGAAGAATGAATATTCCTCGATGCTGGATGTGTTCGAACATGGATATGCACACGAGCAGCAAAATACGAAGAAATTCTACAATCTGGCTGACATTGCCTTGAATGAGCGTGAACATGCCACAATGTATTTTCTGAAATGGTTCATCGATGAGCAAGTCGAAGAGGAAGCTCTGTTTGATAATATCATCCAGAAGTTGCGCCGCATCGAAAAAGACAGCAATGCGTTCTACATGCTGGACGCCGAATTTGGTAAACGTTCGTTCACAGCTCCTGCGGAGTAAGAGGGCACTAAGCAAAGTAACCAGGATTGATCCGAACAACAAGAAAATCGATCTACATATGAAAAGTCTGCTCTCGAGCAGGCTTTTTTGTTATACCATTTTAAGCTTCTTCGCTTGCTTCATATAAATTCCAGAAATGACTCTATCAGAAACCACAATTTGGGTTAATAGAATATATGTCAACATTGATCTATCCCGTCGGATGTTCTTTTTCGAGCAAATCTATCAAATTCGTTTTATTTTTTTGGGTAATCTGACAAAAGTGTAACTCGAACGTAGCATTTGAAGCGAGAATGGGACGCACTCTTTTTGATAGTATTAGGATTATCGCCAAGGGCTGCAATGAGAGAAACATAGACACCCGGGGAAATACAAGACATAAGGGAGACTTTTATTATGCTACATATTCGTAAAACGTTCATCACCGCACTTGCTATTCTATTGATCATTCCATTGCTATTGCCGCAGTCGGCTTCAGCTGCATCATCCGCATCCAAGCATGCTGGAAATAAAGCGAGCTCCAAGATCATATATCTAACTTTCGATGATGGGCCGACCGCCCACACGGGACAATTACTGGATATTCTGGATCAGTACAATGCCAAGGCGACATTCTTCATGCTTGGACCTCAGATGGAGAAGTTTCAGAAGGCTACTAAGCGTATTGTTGCAGACGGACATGGACTGGGCTTGCACGGCGTAACGCATGTTCCCGGTAAATTTTATAAATCCGCATACAGCGGCTTGAAAGAAATGCAGAAGGCCAATGAAAGCTTGAATAAAGTGGCAGGCGTCAAAACCAGCCTCGTTCGTACTCCATACGGCAGCAAACCGTATCTCAAACCGACATATCGCAATGTTCTACTGGGTCAGGGTGGATTCCATCTGTGGGATTGGAATGTTGATTCCGAGGATTGGAAATACAAGAAGGATCACCAGAAAGTCTACAACAGTGTGATGAAGCAGATCCATAATGTGCAAAAGAGCGGAACCACCCCTGTGGTACTGATGCACGACCAAGAAGCGACATTGAAAGTACTTCCGCAAGTGTTAAAAACACTGAAAGCAGAAGGCTATCAGTTTGAAGTGCTGACCAAGAAAGTACAGCCCGTCAATTTCTGGAATGACAAACGTTAAAAATTCAGGCTAGACAACAATGTAAGCTGATTCCAATAATGGCTTCAAGGAGGACAACAACATGAGTAAACCCAAATTATGGATGACGATTCCTGTGACAACAGCAGTGCTGCTTGCTCTTGCGGGGTGTGGTGGCCAGGATACCAAAGCATCATCAGCGGACAACACGTCTCCCGCGGTGGGTGAACAGACTCAGTCAGGCAGTGGAGGAGCCGATTTCTCCAGTGGAAACAAAGATAGCGGAACAGATACCACAGGAACAACGGGGACCGAAGGTTCTGCAGGAAGCGGGACATCGAATTCGGAAACGAGCAGTAACGGTCAAACCCAGCAGAGTGCGAACGATGTCATTAAGGACATTCGCAGTCAGCTGAAGATGAAGAACGCTTCGTTACCTACTTCATTTTCCTTGGAAAAGGGAAAACATCTGACTGCATCGATCACATCGAATACTTCAGATGCGTTTCACATTAACTTTTATTCCACTGACCAGCCTGTTGCGGTGAATGATGCTTCATTGACGGCCTCTGGCAGCAAGGTGCCTGTTCTGGCATCCTATGAAGTGAAGACATATAAAGATTCGAACAGCACAGATATTTTCCCTGAGACAGACTTGAAAGACTTTCCGAAGGATATGACAGTGGATCTGGGACATGGTATCAAGGGTATGACTGAAGGCGCGGCGGGCAGTCAGTATCTGACTTGGACAGAAGGTAGATGGACGTTACAGATTCGTTCCATTTCCGAAGATAACATGAATAATCCGGGGATTGCGAAGAGAATGGTGGAGTACTTGGAGTCCCATACCCTGCCTGCACCAAAGGATAAAGGATTCGTGAACGTGGAGTACCCAAGCGGTGGTAAAAGCGTCAATGTAACAATCTCCTGGCAAGATGGCAAGCAGATTCATCAGCTTCAGACCGAGCAGGTGCCACTGGAAGCTTTGGGCATGGTTGTTTCTGTAAAATAGCAAGGCTTTAAAAAAGCATCAAAAGGAAATAGGCTGGTCCGAAGTGAATGCTCCAGACCAACCTATCCTTGTATAAGCAAGGTGCACCGATGGGAAGGTGTACCTTGTTTATTTATGTTTCATTGGGTTAAAGCGGTACTTTCATTTAAACCACCCTTTTTCTTTGGAACGGGTAATGGCTTCAATGCGGTTACTTGCATTTAACTTGTTGAGGATAATAGAGATGTAATTTCGCACCGTACCGGTTGTAATAAATAAATGTCCGGCAATTTCCTTTGTATTTTTACCGTCAGCCATCAGGCCCAGAACGGCATTTTCACGTTCGGTCAGAGGGTTCTCCTGAACATAAGCCTCGTCCACCAGGTCGGGTGCAAAAATACGTCTTCCATTCATGACCTGACGGATTGCTTCGGCCAGTTCCTCGATCGGGCTATCCTTTAACAGATAACCGCGTACACCACCTTTTAAAGCACGCTCGAAATATCCGGTCCGGGCAAAGGTTGTCAAAATAATGACTTTACAGTTCATTCCTTTAAGTTCCTCAGCGGCCTCCAGGCCACTTTTGACGGGCATTTCAATGTCCATTAGACAGATGTCTGGTGAATGCTCCCTGACGAGAGCAAGGGCTTCCTGTCCATTACTTGCGCGTCCTACCACTTCCATATCTTCTTCAAGATTGAGTAGGGAAGACAATGCCCCCAGCATCATACGTTGGTCTTCGGCGATTACGATCCTGATCATTGTTCAACCTCCTTTATCGGTTTGCGGACCAGCTTGGGAACATGGATGACAATGCCTGTACCTTCCATGTCTGCTCCGGAACGAATATCCAGAGAACCGTTCACAAATTCAAGTCGTTCTTTCATCCCCAAGATTCCGGTACCGCGCCGTTCTTGCTTGCGAGTACGTTCGATTCCGACTCCGTTATCCTGAACGGTTAATACATTATCGGCCAATGTTTCCTCAATACGGATGGTGCATACCGCAGCTTGACTGTGTTTGACCACATTCGTAACGGCTTCTTTCAGGCACATGCCGAGTACATTTTCATTGAGCTGTGACGTATCTTGTAACTTCGGATTGCCTTCAAGTACAAATTCAATGGAAGCGGCCTTCAAAATCTGTTCGGCACGGAACAGTTCATCCACCAGTTGTGTGCCACGCATGGTCGTTACCATTTCCCGAACTTCCTTCAGGGCCGTACTTGCCGTCTGTCTCAGATCGTTCAGTTCAATCTCGGCCTGATCAGGATTCATGCGTAGCAGACGCTTCGCCAGATCGGTTTTCAGACCGATAAGAGAGAGCTTTTGTCCAAGTGTATCGTGCAGATCGCGTGCGATACGTTGCCGCTCTTCCATTTTCACAAGATCATCGAGCCGTTTGTTGGCATTCTCCAGTTGGCCTTCCAGCTGTTCACGCTTATTTTTGTTATACGTACTGATCGGAAGCAGAATGGATGCCATAAGAGTAATGAATACAAACGGGAACTGACTGAGCAACAGGGTGCTCTGTTTGATGAAACTATAATTAATGGTTAGAAAACTGGCTGCCAGGTTCACCGAATAGAGGGTGAAGAAACCGGCTTTATTTTTAATATTCCCAATAAAAAAAGCAAGAAACAATGAGAAATAGGCATAATCATAAGCGATGGTCATCGTAATCGATATGGCGATCAAGAGTCCAATCCACATATAGACTTGCCAGCCCTTGGTGATGAAGGCAAGCAGATAACAAACAAAGAAGAACAGAATGATGAAAATGCCCGCAACCATAGGCCACAATTTGGAATATTGCGAAATATAATAGAAGGGCAGGATGAAAAAGACGAGCCATACATATGGATTTAAACCTGTATTTTTATAAAAGAGCTGCATCCACTTTTGAATGAAAATTCTCCTCCTCGGACTTGCATTGTACTCAAACTTAGCCTGACTGTAGCATGACTTTAGCCTGAATACAAGAAAACGAATCCGACAGAGTTAAGGCTTCTCTGTCAGACCCGCTTGGTTGTTTACTCGAATAGGCGGTTGAACGTAAGGCTTGCGGGATAACGTTTTGATCTCGCCGAAGCTAATAAAACGCTTGGATTCTTCGTCCCACAGACGGAAGCGCAGGGCAGCCAGGCTGGAACGCAGCGTAATCGTTGTTGCCTTCTGTAATGGTGGGGTTGCATTATGTGCTTCTTCTAAATAATAGTTGGGTACACGTGGGCTCAAGTGATGCACATGGTGGAACCCGATATTGCCGCTGATCCACTGCAACAGTTTTGGCAATTTATAATATGAACTACCTTCTACAGCAGCTTTCACATAACTCCATTCATCTTCATGTTCAAAGTACGTATCTTCGAATTGATGCTGTACATAAAACAGCCAGATTCCGAAGAAGCCGGAGAAGAAAAATACGGGTGCTTGCACCAGTACAAAAGCCTGCCAGCCGATTAACCAGCACATGGAGGCATAAAGAGCTACGATCAACACTGTAGTCAGGTGAGTATTCATACGTTCTTTGCGTCTTGCACCTTTACGGTTAAAACGGTAGGCGAACAGGAATACATAAATCGGTCCAATACCGAACATGACAAACGGATTACGATAAATACGATAAAAGAGACGACCCCAAGGGGAAGCTGCTTTGTATTCTTCTACGGTCATAACCCAGATATCGCCAACACCACGTTTGTCGAGATTGCTGCTGGTTGCGTGATGAATGGAATGCTCGTTTTTCCATTGCAGGTAAGGCGTCAGGGTTAATACACCTGTAATGGTGCCGAGAATGTCGTTGGCACGTTTGCTTTTGAAGAATGAACCATGGCAACAGTCATGGAAAATGATAAACGTTCTAAGTACAAATCCCGAGGCAACGAGGGCAATCGGAAATGTTAACCAGTAGGACACGGACAAGCTATAGTACGCTGCGGCCCATAATAATAATAATGGCAGTATGGAATTCACTAATTGTTGGATACTCAAGCGAAGATTGTTTTTCTCATAAGGGGTGACTTCTTTTTTTAGCGCCATTTCCTTGGATCTGCTCATTGACGTATGTCCTCCTTCAATGGTCAATAACTGTAATCAGTTATAACCTAACGCTTCCTGGGAAGATGTCTCCAAGTGAGGCGTTTTTATCATTGTATAAGAATGCGTCCAGTGCAGTAAGTCATAAACGTCAGTATAGTGTAATGATGAATATCAATGATGACCCATGACATTTGTCATGGGTGGATGAAGTTAAACTGCTTTGCAGAGCCTAAGTAAGCACTGATTTCGAATTCCTTTGTACAATTCGCGCAACAATTTGTATTATGTATACAAATTTTGTTCATGGCATGGTAGAATCTATCATTGAGTGGTTATGACAACTTATGAAATTGGTTGATAGGTTGATTTTCTGATGGATTGGATGGAGTGCATGATGAAGAAAAGAATAACGGATATTCTATTTATTATGGCGGGTGCATTTCTGTTTGCACTTGCAGTAAACCTGTTCGTCATCCCGAATGATCTGGCTGAAGGCGGCGTTACGGGGATTACTATTATTTTGTATTACCTTTTTGAATGGTCTCCAGGACTGATGAACTTGCTCCTGAATGGTATTTTGCTACTTGTGGGGTATAAGTTTCTGGACAGAACAACAACGGTGTATACCATTATTGCGGTGGTATTCAACTCGCTGTTCCTGCACCTCACTGAAAGCTGGACGATTGCTTCGGACGAGCTTTGGATCAATACCATTTTTGGTGGATTATTTGCCGGTCTGGGTATCGGCTTGATTGTTAGAGTAGGCGGAACAACGGCGGGGACGGTTATTCTGGCCCGACTTGCCAACAAATATCTGTATTGGAACATCAGTTATGGACTGTTATTCTTCGATTTGATCGTGGCGTTCTCGTCTTTCTTCATTATAGGGCCGCAAGGTTTGATGTGTACGATTGTCATGTTGTTCGTCGGAACCAAAACGATGGAGTTCATTATTGAAGGGCTCAATCCGAAAAAAGCAGTTACGATTATATCTACCAAGCAGGATGCCATTGCTCAACAGGTCATTGAGAAGATGGATCGGGGAGTCACTGTCCTGTCTGGTCATGGCTACTATACAAAGAACCCGAAAGAGATCTTATATATTGTCATTAGCAAACAAGAAGTTCCAATGCTGAAGAAGATTGTGCGAGCGGAGGACGAGATTGCTTTCATAACGATCCATGATGTGCGTGACGTATTTGGTGAAGGGTTCATTGAATTGTCCAAATCGTAATAAAACGTATATATAAGGAAGTAAGGAGCTGCGGTGTTTATCACTGCGGCTTTTTTTGATTTATATGGTGTAAAGTCGAAATTAAATGATCACGATGAGCCTTGATTTTGAAATCATATCATCCGATACTGACAAAAAGCTGTACACGTATCAAGCCCGATGATATATTGAATTTAATTCGTTAAGAAACTTAACTAACTATAAAAGGAGGCGATAAAATGGCTGGCTCACCGCAATATATCCGCAATCTGAACGAGAATTTGATTATGGATGCGCTGATCGCAACTGGTGCGATGTCCAGGGCAGATATCAGTCGTCAGACCGGACTCAGCAAACCTACGGTGTCGTCAGCAATTGAACATCTCATTGAACGAAACTTGGTGCTGGAAACCGGTAGAGCCGATAATGCTCAGGGTCGTAAAGCAACACTCATTCAATTCAACGAATCAGCTTATTATGTCTGTGGCATCGATATTGGGGCAACCCGAATTCGGATCGCACTCTCTGATCTGAATGGTGAGATTATGGAGTACAGAACGTATCCAACGTTATCGGTCCAAAGTGGTAATCGAGCAGAGACGGCAACCCTTGATGTTCTTCGAAGCCATATGGATGACTTACTGTCGGAGAATCAATTGAATTGGGATCAGATTCGATGTGTTGGTTTTGGCATTCCTGGCGTTGTACTGCCGGACTCTGGAGATATTGATCGAATCGTTGCCCCTTTAGAGGGATTGGAAAAGTTGCTCTCGCTTGAATCATTGTCGGGGGCCTTCCCGTGTGAAGTGATTCTGGAGAACGATGTAAACCTGGCTGCACTGGGGGAGTACAGGAGGGGAGCTGCAGCAGAAGATTCCAATCTGTTTGTTTTTTTCTCCATCGGTACTGGAACGGGCGCAGGCATCATGGTGAACGGGCAATTGCTTCGAGGTATGGGCGGGTTGACAGGCGAGCTCGCGGAGATGTTGTTGGAAGAGGGCCATCGATTGGAGGATGTCCTATCGGCTGATGGTCTGATGGAACTGGCCAAGCGTCAGTTGGATGCCAGTCTACTTGAGGATCCTGATTCTGGTATAGAAGCTCTTTGTGAATACCTGACTCCTGAGAAACTGTTCGAAGCTGCGCGAAGTGGAGAAACGCAGGCTGTGCAGATTCTGAAACAATACAGCCAAATGATTGCTTCGGCTCTGCGGCATATTTGCGTCGTTCTTGCTCCCCATCTCATTGTACTTGGCGGAGGCATTGGGGGAAATGGGGATGTGTTATTGCCGCATCTCAGACAGATCGTATCTGATCAATTCCCGGCGAAGCCTGCACTGATCTGTTCAGAGCTTGGCGAGCGGGCTGTAGTCACTGGAGCAGTGCAGGTGGCGTTACAACAAACGATGTTGAATCTTCAGCAAGAGTCATTGGAATAAGGGCGTTACTTCAATAATTATAAAGGTAAGTTGGATGGATGGGACGAGATCGAAATTGGCTTAACCGTTAACGCGGACAAAATGAGATTTGAATTAAACATCAGCTAGGCTGATTTAAAAATAGAGAAGATTCATCAGACATTGAACGGGTTGAACATTGCATATAGGAGGACAAAGCTATGTTTACCGACAAAAAGGAATATTCATTTTCAACTTGCTGGAACATCAAACGTCACACTACGGGTCAGGGCATGATTGAGGAGATCAAATCCCTAGGGTTCAGACAGGTGGAGCTGAACTATAACGTTACGGACGAATTGTTGCAAACAATTGAACCGATGATTGAGCGGGGGGAGATCGGCATATCCAGTGTGCACAACACGTTCCCACATGTAGCTGATCCCGATTATGGGACGGATTCGGTTCTGCTCGGTTTCGACGATGAGCCTCGTCGTAAGCGGGCCATTGAACTGCTGCTCCGTTCAGCCGAGTATGCACACCGGTATGGTGCGAAGGCAGTCGTCGTGCATCCAGGTGAGGTGCCGTTTGAATATAACATTGATGAAGCATTGAAAAAGATATATCATGATCAAGGTCCGGACTCCTCGGACTATCAATCATTGTGGCAAGAGATGCTGGAGAAGCGTGAGGCGAGTAGCGCACATTACCTGAAGCGGATTCAGGAGAGTCTGGAAGAAGTGTGTGAGTTGTCTGAACAGCGCGGATACGGAGTGAATTTCGGCATTGAGACTCGATCACGCTGTTACCAGATGCCGACGCTGCAGGAAGCGGGCGCACTCATCCGCGGTATGAAAGGGGCTCCACTCGGCTTATGGTACGATATTGGTCACGGTATGATGATGGACCGAATGGGGCTCTATGATAATGTACGCGAAGCAAATGAATTGATCGACCATGTCGTCGGGGTCCATATCCATGAGACGGTAGGCTTGTCGGATCATTGGTGTCCATATATCCATAGTAAGGACATGGCGTTTTTTGATTCATTCCTAGATATCATTGATCGTTCTCCGGTCAAAGTATATGAGTTGAAAGCAGCCTGCACACCGGAAGAGATTGATGAGAGTCACCGGTTAATTACAGCTCGTATCGCCGGACGTCAAGCGGCACGTCAGCACGGATAATCTGGCAAGTGAATAGCGGCGAAAAATAAATGTAAAGAGAGCGGTCAGAATAACTTTATCTTTCAGGTGAAGTGGTATTCTGCCGCACTCTTTTCGATGTGATATTCTCTAATCTGCAATTATAAGATATAATATGCATTAATCAGGCTATGGTATCCCTTCCTTCTGAACTCTTACAATGGTATTAGGGGTGCCGCTTCCCTGATTTTTTTAGTTTTTTGGACTGAATTATACATATGAAGAACCGCCACGAGCTAGGCCAAGTATACCAATGCTGAATATATTATCGTCATGTGGGAGAGTACAAGTGATGGACTTATTCTCAATCTATTTCAGCAGGAATTTGAAAGTGATCATTGCAGAGCGCAAGGGCAAGCTGCCTGTGCGTATATTGGCGACTGCACTGAGAAATTTGGAATCGCTGGGATATACGTTTTCGACGAAACTGATAGATGTGCTGAATACCTGGGAACGTGATAGATTCGTTTTCTGGTTTGAGCAATTGATGGAAGAGCTTCGAAAGATGAAAGGAATCAATTTAAAGGAAATCCTCGTCTATCCGAAATTTCCTAAGCGAAAAATGAATATTCAGGAAAGTAAATTTTATTTAAATGCTTTGATGCATTCCTGGAGACAGCAGTCTTTTGAACAGGAGCAGCGCATATTCCTTCTGAACAAGTTGCGACTGCGTGTGATTCATCTCGGCAGTGAAGCAGATTTTTACCAAGTGGGAATGAACCTGCTTACAGCGAAATCAGCGTTATCGCCAGTTGCAAAAGAGCAGTTGATCTGGTTTACAACAAAGTACGAAGGCTGGTCCGGATTTGAGCCAGAGGCAGGGCAAATACCTGTGAGGGAAAATGCCGCCGTTTATTGTGCTGCTTTATTAAAGGCGGGGCGTGCTTCGGTGGAGCAATTCCAGCGGCATTTGCGCACGGCAACAGATATATTGCGGCTGGCGGTGGCGTGTTCCGATGGAGATGTCAGTTTGAAGGAGAATACCCGCTTCCGTTCATTTACCCGATCTGAACGACGGGTAATATTTGCTTTATTGGAAAGTGCTTCGGACCCGTTGGAAGATTTGTTTCGATATAAAGGAAGCTGGCAGAGATTGGCCGAGCGACTGCATCCGGGTGAATATCGTCACCGTTATCCAGAGGCAGTAGCAGCGCTGGACCAGTTGCGACGTGGCGAACACCCGCTTACCTTTTATGGCAGAGTGGAGCGGGCATTTGAACAGAAGGATAACGAGCTTATTGTGGAGACGCTCGCGGAACGTCCGGGAGAGATGGTCGGTCAGCTGGACCGAATGATACGTTCCGGTGTTCCGGTACAACAAGTTATCGGCAAAATGGAAACTGTGGAAGAGAAAGTATCGACAAGGGCGCTGCTAGGAGTGTTGGCCCATTTCGGCACACGGACACAGTTTCAGGTCAGGAGGAGCTTTTTCCCCCAAGGCAACACGGCAAATTTGTATGTCTCCACTCAGCCGCTGCCGCCCCTCAACGTTGAGGATGTGCATGCGGTGATATCGGCGGTAGAGTATACACTGTTGAAACGATTTGCGGTACTTCCACCACTGGGTAATGTATACATTGATGAAAGACTTCAAGAGTTTTCAGTTCCATCGGGAAAACGCCGGGCAAGCGAATCTCTTCGAGCTCTATCGCGTGCGTCATGGATATCGTTACCCACAGGAGATACCGTTCGTTTTTTTCTGTCGTGGAGAGAATGCTTGGGCGGTGAGGAGCGAATCGAACGTGTGGATACCGATCTGTCGGCTGTACTGTATGATGAGGATTGGCGTTATATGGACGAAACATCCCGTACCCCTCTGCAATCGAATGAAAATGTAGCTGCAAATAGCGGGTATATGGTGACTGTACCGGATGGAGCGGCGAAGTATATGGATCTGCATTTGCCGTCCCTTTCTAGGTTAGGCGCACGTTATATTGTAATCATGGTTAACGCATTCAGGGATAATGCTATCAAGGATTTGCCGGAGTGTTATGCTGGCTGGATGATGCGTCAGGCGCCACAGTCGGATGAAATGTTCGAACCTTCAACGGTGCAGGAGCGAATCGATCTGACGGCAGATTCCCGTAATTGTATTCCAGCCATTATTGATGTACAGGAGCGGCGCATTTTGTGGTGCGACCTTGGCTTAAAGAGACAGCCTAAAGCGCATCCTCCGGTGGGGGACAACATAGCCGATTTGGCTTTGATCTCCCGGGCAATGACGGAGTTGAAACGATCGGATTTATATACTTTATTCATGCTTCACGCTAAAGCGCGGGGAACATTAGTTGAGACATTAGGGATGGCCAATCTCGTATTTACGGCGGAACTTGAGTCGAATCGTGTGGCTGAAGTGGCAGAGTATCTGACAGAAGGCCCACCCGTGGAGCGCACCGTGATTACACCTCTGGAGCAGGAGTATATTGTGGAGCAGTTTTTGTAACGATGAGGGTCGGATGTTTGGTCATAGATCATTGTAAAAGGGGTATTTGTCACGTTGGACCTGCGCGGGTCACCATGACAAGTACCCCTTTTGAGTGTGGATTATATATTTCTGAGCCTATAGGTAGCATGAAAGAGAATGGAGAAGTTAAGGTCATTCCATTCCATTCCATTTCACATTTTATTCGTACATTCGTTGTTCAACTTCAGCAAAAGCGATATCAAGGCTCTCATTTGAATTATCAATATAAGCCACGGCTGAGGAGGGCAACGGCCAAGCCACTTGTTTACGGGTAAGTGAAGCTGTGAAGGCATCCCAGTTCTCCAGCTTCCACTCATCCAGCGGCGATTGTCTGGCTGTAATCCGCTCTCGATACAACGCTTCATTTGCAAGATAAATACAGGCCACACGTACATCTGTATCATCCAGGGAACGTCCAATCTGTGCGAGTTCCTGCTCGATCCAGTCCGGAGTTCCGATTTCTTTGGTAAAGGGTCCTACAACAACCGTATCGATACCCAATTGCACATTGTCTAGTGCTGCATCCATCGTAATACGGTATCCCAAATCACGGCACAGCCGTTTATATTCCGGTGAATCCCGATCGGATGGATCGAGTCCCTGCAGGGTCATTATGGCTTCAGCAGCAGGACGCAGCAGGATATCCATATCCAAAAAAGCAGCTTTATGTTTACGCGAGAGGGCTTTAGCAAGGGTTGTTTTGCCGCTCCCGGCCCCGCCAAGAAAAAAAATCAGTTTGCTCATGGTTTGAATTGCCTCCTCATAATGATAGAAAGAATATGTAGAATGCGAGTAAGAATAAGAGATTCATAATGGCACCTCGGGTGTGAAATGACTTGTTTATTTTATCATAAACGCCTTCAATTAATAGCTAGACAGAAAAGGAAGGATCAGGTAATATTATACCTAGTTTTACTATGCATAGATTTCCGATGTATATCCAAGTGGTTTTATTAGGTTCATTTGAAGTTTTAAAAAGTGTGGTAAAAGTGGTTGTTGTTATTGGACGTGGAAGCATGAACAAAAGGGAGTGACAGCTTTGCAAGTAAACAAACAAATGATTAAAGGCAGCACGGAGACATTGATTCTTACGTTATTGAAGGAACAGCCGCTTTACGGTTATGAATTGATCAAGGAACTCCATCGTCAATCCGAGGGTGTGTTTAATTTGAAGGAAGGTACGTTATATCCCATTCTGCACGCGATGGAGCTTGAGGGATGGGTGGAGTCTTACTGGATGGAGGTTGAAGGTAGGAAACGTAAATATTATTCCATTTGTGACAAGGGTGTGGAGGCGTTACAGCATAAAAAAGCCGAGTGGCTTTTATTCCGCGGTGCCGTGGATCGGGTGCTTGGAGAGGGAGGCTTAACATGACGGATCGACATGAGAAGATTAAACATTATCTTGATCAACTGTGTAGTCAGGTTAAGGCACGTGAAGTACATACTGATCTGCGTGATGAGCTTGGCAACCACATGGAAGAAATGATGTTGGACAAGGAGCAAGAGGGACTTAGCCAGGAAGAGGCAGCTGCATACGCCATTGAGCAGATGGGTGATCCCGCAGTGGTGGGCAAAAGTATGCACAGATTGCATCGTCATCGTATGCATTGGGGGCTGTTAGTTGGAATAATTGGATTGGCTACAGTTAGCCTGTTGTTAATGTGGATTTTTACAACCAATGTTACAGTAAAAATATATAAGGAGTTATATAGCAATCATGTAATATACACCGTTATGGGTTTTATATTTATGTTGTTCTTTATTTACTTTGATTATCGAAAGTTGAAAAGAGCGGCCTGGTGGATCTATATTCTACTTAATGCCATGCTGTGGATCAATCCAGCGTTATCTTCAACTTACAATGGTATAAATAGATTTTGGACGTTACCATTCGGCTTTGTGCTAGATGTGACGACGGTTTCAATGTGGGTAGTACCACTTGCCATTGGCACAATTATGCTGGACAAGCTTCGTTCCAATTGTAATATGCAATCCATATTGACCTACATTGCAATGGTAGCGTTACCGTTAGTGCTACTGTTTCAAATGTCGGACTGGGTTCGCATGTTTCTGTTTGGCACAATGTGCATTATTTTATTTGGCTGGCTCACGAAAAAATGGCTTTATACAGTCATAGGTGCTGTTGTAACAGGAAGCATTTTTGTATTGTTATTGTTTTTTGCAGATCAGTACGGCCGCCTGGAGAGGCTCTCTGTCGTTTTGAATCTTCAGGATGACCCTCACGGGAGTGGATATAGCAATTATTCCATTATTGAAATTATTCGATCAGCCGGCTGGTGGGGAAATGGGATTGATACAACGTTCGACATGTTTAAAACGAGTTATTATAATTACCCAGGTGTGCTGCTCATTGATGTGTTTGGCTGGTCAGCCGGGATACTGTTATTGGTGGGTGTCGTCTGGTATGTTGCCAGTATGATGAAGATACTACCACGCATTCGGGATGATTTCAGTCGAATGATTATTGTCAGTATCACCGCCATGTTTGCATTGCAAATCATCTATTCGTTGGCGATGACCACCGGTAAGGTTCCAATCCTAAGTATTTCTTTTCCTTTTATTGGATATGGGAATCACCTGATTTATGATTATGCCATGCTCGGTTTACTTCTCGGTATTTATCGTCGGAAGGATACCCATTCAAAGAGAAATGAAGAAATACGGCAGAAGGTGGATGCCGACCCAATGACCAGTTCATAAGCATGCAAAATCATTACCGAATCTTGAAAAAAATGGATTGTTATACTCGTTTAACAAGCATTCACGGGAACCAGATGTGCCTGAGGTTTACCCATCCCTGGCTGTTGAAGGAGAGGCCACGAACGGAAGGCAGGTAGGCAGTCTCCACAGGTTTTTCAGTTAAATGGAATAATAGGCTCTGCTGCTCCAAAAATTGTTCAATCCGGTCCAGTTCGGCAGTTCGGTCTGCGGATATTTGTGAAGCAACAACGGTTTGCAGCATCTGTTGTACACTCTTCTTGAAAGAGTCCTCCAGATGCTCGGATAAAGTGAGATAAAGATCGTATCTGCGTAATTCTTCGTCCCGGTCCCGAATCAGGGAGAAGAGAATCAGATCGGATTCCAGTCTCAGGTTCCCTTTGAATTGCTCCATCGTGCCTATGCGGACAGTACATGTGAAGCCGTACATTTCCAATGACGATGCTAAACGTCTAGCATCCATCCGATACTGAGGAATGGTTGTGATGTGCAAGGGGATAGGTAGATCAAAAGTAGGGTGCTGAGACAAATGAGTCAACTTTTCTGCATTCATCAACACTTTATCTGCATCTCCTGGATCACTTTCATTCAAGTCATTCAGATACAACTCAGCAATACATGCCTGAACATGTTCTCTTACACCCGGATCGCTTAGCGGTCCGGTTTTTTGTGTATTACAAGTGAGTAATTTGCGTACCATCACGCCTGCACTAATCTGTGTCCAGTCTCTACCCTCAGACGAGGATGGATTATGAACAAGGTGGAAGAAAGGAGATTCGATATCTTGTTTTTCATCCAAAAGTGCAGGAGCACTCCACGGGATTTGTAGAATATCTACACGGTCCAGATGGGCTCTGCCTTGAAAATATATCGGAAAAGCTTCAAGTCTGCACAAGTGATCATCCCAGGTTGTAACCTTGAAAGGCCCGGTTCCTATAGGCTTTTGCATGGTATTCGGTACATCTGGTTCCTTGTCTCCATCTTTATGTTGCCCGTACGTGGCTTGTGAAACAATCGCTGCACGGCTCGTAGAAAGAAAGGGCAAAAACAATTCGTGAGGGGCTTTGAGTTTGAAACAAACGGTCAAGGGATCTATTGCTTCAAGCGATAGAATTTGTTTGCTCACATCGCGGTATAATGTCCGCCGTTCTGTGGATTGCAGTCGTTCAAATGTATACACTACATCCGCGGCTGTCAGCTGGTGTCCATTGTGAAAAGTAATCCCTTTACGCAAATAAAAGAACCATGTCTTCCGATCTGAACTGATATCCCAGGTATGAGACAGGCAAGGAACAATCTCTCCATGTTCATTACGTTGGACCAGCCCGTCGAACACATGACTGGTAACAAAAGATTCTGCCAGCAAATTGATAAAAAGAGGATCAAGCGCATGCAGTTGTTGGCGGATTGGTAACCTGAGCGTATCAATTCGCTCATAATGGCTACCAGTTTCCGTATGGTGTCCAGAATAACCAAGCAGCCACTGGTTTAGATGATCTTGCAATGTCGTAGAACTAGAATAAGCACCAACCTGTTCGGCGGCTTGCTGCAACTCGCGGCGATTCATGGCCTGCATCATGTATTCTGCAGCAATTTGATCAGCCGCAATAAGCAGGGTCAGCGTAGAACGCCGTCCACGTCCGCGCTGGGACACCCACCGTATCCAGTCTTGGGCAATCATTTTTTTGACGATCGTTAATGTGTTACGGTGTGTACACTCGAGCAGTTCCGCAAGGTCAGAAAGCGTTACTTCATGCTCTACAAGTTGACCAAACTGGCAATGGAGCAGCAAATATTGCTGATGTAATTTCAAGGTTTGGATTCCTCCTGGAGGTTGTAGCTGATGCAATATAATAAAATAAGAAGTTTTATCGTTTTTAATTTCTATTTATATTCTTATTTTATCATCTAGAATTAAACCTAGAAAGTTAATGGAGGTATTTCCCATGATTGATAAGATAATGGCTTCACCCAATCGCGCTTTAATTACGCTACTATCGGCATTAATGTTAGCTATCATTCATCAGTATTTGTTTTATGGCAAGGAACCTGGTGTTTCTTATCTCATCTTTGTTATCCTCTTTTATGGCTTTATGTTCTTGTTTGCCAGAGACCGCATGCGGTCATTGACCATGATTAATGCTTTTGTGGCTGGGGTGGTACTGATGCTGGCGCTGACGTTTCTGTTATACGACAATAAACCGCTGCGTATACTTAATTTCCTGGTCGTACCAGGGCTCATTATCTTACATATGACTTATCTAGTCGGCAGAAAACAGAGACAATGGTGGAATATTGGATTGATCGGTACCGCATTGGACCATTTGCTGCCACAATCCATCCGTCATTGGGGAACGGTCGCAAGCATTATTGTGAAAACAGGAGGACGTGGCTTGGGCAAAACGCAGAAAACGGTTGCTTTCAAAGTATTCATTGGCCTTGTAGCATCCGTTCCCATCCTCATCGTAGTCGTAGCACTGCTCTCCTCTGCAGATGGGATTTTTAATCAGTATTTATCTGGTTTTCCGGAATGGTTAAATCAACTGACACTGACACCAGGGCTGCCGAGAGTGATCTGGATTCTCATTGCGGGCGTTTTATTGTTCAGTTACGTATGGGGATTCGTGCAGCCGATGCAATATGAAGCGGAGAAAAGAGAGAATGCACATTGGAAAAATGAAAAAGCTATTGTAGCTGCTTCAGAAATCGAAGAGCGAGAAGACGTTTCCGTGAATTCCATACAAGAGAATCCTTCCTCGAACTCAATCATAAAGGATCAGCCAGCAAATAAGCTCGCTCCTGAGACGAATTCTACTCAAGCTCTTCGTGTACCTTTCAGATTGGACCCTGTCATTATGGGCACGATGCTGCTGGTTATCAACTGTGTGTATGTTTTGTTTGTGCTTGTACAATTTTCTTATCTTTTTGGAGCGGGTGAGGGGCATCTTCCGTCAGACTTGTCTTATGCGGAGTATGCAAGAAGTGGATTTGTGGAGCTGATACTGGTAACAGGCATTAATTTTTTCATCCTGATCATCGCCCTTCAGTTCACGCGTTCAAGCGGCAAAATAGGTTCTGTTGTGCATCAGGTGCTGCTTTTTGTCCTGGTGGGTTGTTCCGCAATCATGCTGTACTCGGCGTTTATACGCCTCAACCTGTATGAACAGGCTTACGGGTATACCTACATTCGATTTCTCGTACATGCATTTATGATTTTTCTGGCCCTGCTGCTGCTTATTGCCGCTCTTCGAATCCGTTATACATCCATACCGTTGATCCGCTGGTATATTGTACTATCCCTTACAGCCTATGTGACAGTCAACTATGTTGGAATGGATAAACGGATTGCGGAGCTCAATATTGCACGATATCATCAGACAGGCATTATTGATACATCCTACTTGGCGAGTTTATCTGCAGATGCCGTTCCGCTATTGCGGGAATTTGCCCAGAGAGAGTACCCGAATTTGAAAGGGGAAATGTTGGATCGTCAAGCCAACTTCGACTTGGGTGAAGCAGAGAGTTCATGGACTTCTTTTAATATGGCAAGACATAGAGCTAAGCTAGAATTGTCCAAATTGAGAATGGAATGAATTCATCTACCTGTTTTCCAACAATGAATTTATGCAAAATCAATATGTAAGTGTTATACTATAAAAACTAACCTATAAAGGGGGTGAATCCCTTGTTTGAACTTCAGGAATTGATACCGTATATATTTTCACTCGGACTCATTTTCACAGTCAGTTACGCTTATATTGCCCATCTGCATTGCGGCATTACAGAGTACTGGATGGAAGGTGGGGCCGGAGGTGGTCTGGAACCTGGATTGCCAACCTTGTCCTTGGACGGACAACACAGACCTGAAGCTTTAAGTCGAATCGTCAGACGAAGAGAATCCCCGGATGAAGATGAACCAGATTGCCATTCCTCGTTGTATGTACTTTCTACAAAACAACGAGGAGGATATATATGGGACATAAGACAAGCAAGGGGTTCACTTTTACATCTGGCAAGGGACGGATCTATGGCCTAATTGCAATTCTTTTTGCAGTGATGCTACTGGCTGGATGCAGTAACAACGTCTCAGAGATTAATTCATCAACACCAGGGTTCTTTAACCATTATGTTGTATTTCCGCTGTCGTATCTCATTCAGCACATCGCAACGATATTTAATGGAAGTTATGGGGTAGCCATTATTGTGATTACCCTCGTTATCCGTCTTGCGTTGTTGCCATTGATGATGCGACAAGCAAAATCTCAGCAAGGTACCCGAGTGATCATGAATGCTATGAAGCCGGAGATGGATGCGCTCAAGAAAAAGTATGAGGGCAAAAACGACCCAGCCGATAAGCAGAAGCTTTCGCAGGAAACGATGGAACTGTATAAGAAGCACAAGTTCAATCCGCTGAATATTGGATGCTTGCCACTGTTGATTCAGTTGCCCATTCTGTCAGGTATCTACACGGCTATTCGGCTTACGCCGGAGTTGTCATCTCACTCCTTTCTGTGGTTCAAATTAGGAGCGCCTGACTATGTGCTTGCAGTCGTGGTAGCAATAATTTATCTGATCCAAGCCAAGGTTTCGCAAGCCAATATGGCGCCGGAACAGCGAAAACAATTCGCAATCATGGGATATATCTCTCCTTTGATGATGGCCTTTTTCTCGCTTTCGGCACCTGCAGCCATGCCGCTGTATTGGACGATCGGCGGTTCATTCCTGGTCTTGCAGACGTTATTGTTCCGCAAATTGTATCCGGTTGAACACCCGCAAGAGACCGTAGCTGTGCAGGTGAAGAACAAAAACATCAAACCTGCGAAGCCCGCTAAGTCCTAAGTTTTCACTCATGAGAATGGTGCACTAGAATTATATAAATTTAACGTATGTGTTGATATAACGGATGTTCTGCACCATCATGTAGCGCAAAGATGCCTTGTCCCATGGGACAAGGCATCTTTTTGTATGTCCAGGTTATAACCTTCAAATAGCTGGTTCATCAGACAACTGGAAACGGGATACAAAATACCAGATTAGCTCACGGCGGGAGGATACGTCTGTTTTGGCAAAAATGGATTTCAAATGATCCTGTACCGTGTAGGCTGATATATGCATCGCTTCCGCAATTTCTTTGGAAGAATAACTGCGCAGCACGTAACCCAATAGTTCCCGTTCCCGAATGGACAACCCATGACTCTCGGCGAGTAAAGGCAGTAAGTCCTGGGGCATAGCCTGTTCAAGCCTGATCGCAATCTGATCCGGACCTGAAAACTGTTGCATGTGGCTGGCATGAAGCACAAGGTAACGGCCATCCAGGAGTTGAATGCAAACTTTGGAAGGCGAATGAAGGATAGGTTCTTGCGCAACCATCAGGTCGGAATCTGTACGAATCTGACGCTGTAAATGCGAACTGACTGCCCGGACTGGGCGTGGCAATACATCTGGTCCCACATGCTCCAGTAAACGTAATTGCGATAGCCAATACTGAGCAGGAGCGTTCACGGATAACAGCTCGAAAGCGTCCGATGTGATCATAATACCTGGGTCCGTGGGACTTCCGCTCTTAATCTCGTCCACCAGAGTCAGACTTGTGGATCGTAACATCGATGCAATAGAAGGAGTCCAGGCCTGAATGCTCAGTCGCTCCTCTTCCGTGAATAAGGGTTGTTCCGTCTTGCGATATAGGGTCAGATACCCCCAACAGGCTCCGCCACTGACCAGTACAGCCCGAAGTTCATCACCGAAACCTGCGGGTTGAAGGATGTTATGATATCGAGCGCTGGATACTGGGTTTCCGCTTATCGATGCATGAAGGATCGCTGTATACTCACTGCTGCGAATCAGGTCAGCATACTTATGTATGTCTTCTTCCATGTATTCATTAACGAACAGCCGATCATGAATGGCTTCAATGCCGTCTTCTGTCACGGCACCCGTTGAGAGAAGAGTTTGTGGATCAACCGTTGTGAAGCAATACGCGTCATAGGGAACGATATTCTGAATTTGTTTTAGGACAGCTTCCCGGTAGGTACGCGAGGTCCAGGTTCCTTTTTCGAGAGAAGTAATGAGTCGCTGGTTCGGTTCCATACTTGATGTCATTAAAGCTATCTCCTCTCCTCATGCAGATATCCCATTGTTCTGGGATTGTAGGCTCTGCGTATCCTTTTATAATGAAATTAGACGAACGAAGAGTCAAGTCTAACTTGAATCCATGAGGAGTGTAGTATCGATGGACCACAATCAACCATCTATGAGCTGGGATACGGCGGATGAAAACCGTTACGAACAATCGATAGCCCTGAAAATTCCGGGTTATTCTCATATGCATGATCTGATGGAGCGGCTGCTTGCCGCTTTTATCACGGATAACAACGAGGCTGAAATACTAATTGTCGGAGCCGGTGGAGGTAAGGAAATAGCTCTGCTTGGTTCTCGCCATGCGGGATGGACGTTTACTGGAGTAGATCCTTCCCAGCCGATGCTTCAGTTAGCAGAGAGAAGAGTCCAGGAAGCGGGTATCGAAGCCAGAGTGCAACTTAAATCCATGACGCTTGAAGCGTTACCGGAAGATGAGGTCTACGACGGGGCGACATGCATGCTAATGCTGCATTTTATTCAGGGGATCGAGTCCAAAAGACGGTTCCTGTCCAATCTAGCGGCCAGACTCAAGCCTGGGGCGCCACTCATTATTGCAGCAGTGAATGCCGATCTTCATTCGCCTGTATATCCAACCATGATGCAAGCCTGGCAGGATCACATGTTAAGTAATGGTATTCAGCCTGAAGAATGGGAGCGGTTTGCAGCTTCCCTTGGCCGAGAGTCGGATCCCATCTCATCTGAACAAATGACAGAGCTGATGAGAGAATGCGGATTCTCGCACATTACACGTTATTTCGGAGCATTCTGGGTGGAGGGATATTATGCGAAACGAGACTAAAATAGAGTCTGTGAAAGACCAGATTTGGGTTGTTGGCGGATATGGTCAGGTGGGGCAAATGATATGTACGCAACTGGGACGCTCGTTTCCCGGCAAGGTATGGGCGGCAGGTACGCGGATGAATCGGGCTGAGGAATTCAGCCGATCTACGGGTGGTATAGTCCAGCCGCTTCAATTGGATGTACGAAAAGCGATTGATCCTGTTGTGCTTCAATCGGTCAAGTTGGTGATTATGTGTGTGGACCAGACGGATACCCGATTTGTCGAAGCTTGTGCGAAAGCAGGGACAGATTACATTGATATTTCAGCCAATTATGACTTTCTGGGTCAGGTCGAACAGCTGCATTCCAAAATGCAGCGTTCCAAAGCAACAGCCATGCTTAGTGTTGGACTGTCGCCTGGTGTGACCAATCTGCTTGTGCGTGAAGCAGGTGCCCATATGGAACAAGTAGACGAAGCGGACATTACCGTTATGCTGGGACTGGGTGAGAAACACGGGAAAGCCGCGGTGGAGTGGACTGTAGATCAGATGAATGCCACCTATCAAGTCATGAAAAAGGGCAAGCCAGTCGAAGTGCAAAGTTTTCACGATGGTAAATGGATTGATTTTGGGAAAGACCTGGGCCGCAGGAAAGCGTATCGGTTTAACTTTTCGGATCAACACGTCGTTGCTCGTACACTTCGTATTCCGACGGTGTCCACCCGGTTATGTCTCGATTCCCGTTGGATGACCAGATCCATGGCAATCTCGAAACGTATTGGGCTGTTCACACTACTGCGTATTCCCTCCCTTCGTAATGGTACGGTCAAGGCTTTTGGAGTTATTCCCGGAGGGGAGCCGATGTTTGCAGTTAAGGTAGATGCAGTGGGATGGAAAACGGGCAAACAAGTCCATGTCGAGCAGCTGCTGGTTGGCGAGCGTGAAGCAGATGCAACAGCAGCAGTTGCGGCGGCAGTAGCGGAGCGCATGTATCGGACGGAACTGCCACATGGTGTTTTTCACATTGAACAATGCCTTTCCTTGCAGCATATTCAGGAAGCACTACGTTTTCCATTGAAAGTAACAACGAAGATTACGTAAATCATATATGTGATTGGATCATTTTTTTTGCTCAGGCTCTCCGATCTGCTATGATGGAACAATAATCAAGCTAGAACGGAGGGAGATCATGAACTGCATTGCTGTATTGCCTTATTACAAAGTACAGAGAGAAGTGACGGGTCTCGCACAGGAAGTACTGCAGAGCGATCGGTCCATGATCCTGTACTCGGACAAGATTGTAACGAAATACCGCGAGTTTAACATTACGGAAGTGTTCGACATGTCCTTTCGGAGAATGGGGAATGAAGGTGGTTTTTTCTATCTACATACCAGCACCGGAGTCTATCCTTATATGGTCAACATAGATCCCAAACCTTTTATCCAAAGTTTCAGAACAATGACGACTCAAAAATTAACTTAATCTTGACCTTGCCGTTACGTGAAGGCTTATCCTCGAATTTGGAAGTAAGACAATCCAAACCTAGAGGAGTTGGGAAACGAATGAGTATTTTAATCCAGCAAGCCACAATCTTAACGATGAAAGACACCGATTCCCCCTTCAAGGGGGATATTCGCATTGTAGGCGACCGTATCACAGAGATTGCTCCCCATATTCAGGCTCAACCGGGTGATGACATTATGGATGGTCAACATAAACTGGCAATGCCGGGCCTGATCAATGCTCACCAGCATACACCGATGAGTCTGTTACGAGCATTCTCGGATGATCTGAAGCTGATGGACTGGCTTGACCGTAAGATGCTGCCTGCAGAAGCCCGGATGACACCCGAAGATATATACTGGGGAGCACAATTATCCATCGCCGAGATGATCCGTTCAGGAACTACAGCTTACGCTGATATGTACATTCACATGAATGAAATTGCAGAAGCGGTAACGGAAACCGGTATTCGGGCATCGCTTACACGCGGCATGGTATTCGTAGAGGATGACGGGGGGCGCAGATTACAGGAAGCGGTCGATTTGGTGCAGCGTTGGTCGGGTAAGGCTGAGGGTCGAATTACGACGATGTATGGCCCGCATTCTCCCTATACTTGCCCAGTAGAACCTTTGCGGGAAGTCATCGCGATGGCGGAACAGGAGAACGTGCCTATCCACATTCATCTGGCTGAGACGAAAGAGGAAGTTGTGAAGATTCGTGAACGCTATGGCATGACGCCAACGGAGTATTTGGAAGAGGCAGGTATGTTCGAAAAGGCACATGTACTGCTTGCCCATGGCGTACACCTGAATCGCAGAGATATTGGCAGATTGAAAGGCATGCGTGGTGGAGTAGCGCACAATCCGGTCAGCAATCTGAAGCTGGGCTGCGGAATTGCCCCTATTACCGAGATGATTGAACAGGGAATTAACGTGGGTCTTGGAACCGACGGGGCAGGAAGTGCGACAACCATCGATATGTTTGAAGAGATCAAGGCTGCAACCTGGCTGCAAAAGCTGGATTATGGTGACCCTACCCGCTTGTCGGCAAGAGAGGTACTATACATGTCTACACGGGGTAGTGCAGGCCTGTTGAACCTTCAGGATGAAGTGGGTGTGCTGGAAGTTGGGCGCAAGGCCGACCTGATTCTGATTGATCTGAAGAAACCGCATTTGCAGCCGGTTCACGAGTTGGAATCATTGCTTGCATACAGCGTGAATGGCGCTGATGTAGATACCACCATTGTGAATGGTCGTGTGCTGATGAGAGGCAGGCAGCTGCTTACGATAGATGAGGAAGAACTTTTCCGTCAGGTAGAGGTTCGGGCGAAGCGTATTGTTGAAGGGATTTAATTTTACACCTGCAGTGACTTGATATGGTTCACACCTCAAGTCGCTGCAGGTGTATTTCTTTTGCCAGGCAGACTCAGATTGTCCAGTTCATTATCAGTTCACACAAATTTGTTAGAATGTGAAATGGCCAATATAGATAGGGTGTATGACTTGGAGAGGAAGAGATCAAGATGACTATATTAGAAGTTAAACATGTGAAGAAATCATACACGCTGTATGGTAAGGAAAAGGTCCCTGTGCTCCACGATGTGAATTTGAGCTTTGAGACAGGAGAATTCGTCTCGATCCTTGGTGAATCGGGTTGCGGAAAGTCAACCCTTATGAATATTATTGGTGGAATGGACTCCGATTTTGAAGGGGAGATCCTTGTTCGTGGTAAGAATTTAAGTGCCATGACGGAGAAGGAATTGGATGATTATCGGAAAAATAATATCGGATTTGTGTTTCAAAATTTCAATCTGATCCCCCATCTGTCTGTGCTGGAGAATGTTACGATTGCTATGCAAATGACGGACACAAGTGAAAAGGAACGCAATAAGCGCGCTATAGATATTTTGACCGAGGTCGGGCTGAAGAATCATCTGAATAAACGACCCAATCAGCTGTCGGGTGGACAGAAGCAACGGGTTTCCATTGCTCGTGCATTATCAAACAATCCAGACATTATTTTGGCGGATGAACCAACAGGTGCTTTGGATAAGGAAAACGGGGATCAAATCCTGGCTTTGCTAGACAACATTGCGCAAAAAGGGATGCTGGTAATAGCCGTAACTCACTCGCAGAAAGTGGCCGATTCGGGTACACGTATTGTGAAGGTAGAAGAGGGGCGGATAAAGGATGATATTCATCTAAAAGATCGTTCCTTGACCACTTATGAAGGCAGTCGTGGTGCTTCCAGAAACTTGGGCTTACTGGCTTCTTTCAAAATGGCTCTCAAAAATATGAAACTCAACGGCAAGCGTAATGTACTGGTTGCATTGGGTGGGTCGATAGGGATTTTAAGCGTACTCCTGATGCTCTCTTTGGGTAATGGAATAACGACATATATGAACGACGAAATCAATTCAAGCTTGGACCCGTTACTCGTGGATATAACGAAGCCGAGTGAAGAAGCCAAAGATATGCAAGGCCCGGAAGCCTTGATGGCAACGGGTGAACCTTTTACAGCAGCCGATATTGAGACCATTCGCAAATTCCCTAATGTGGATCATGTAATGACGATCACTACCATTACAGGAAAATCGACTATGGTTAATGCAAAGCAAAGTGTGGCACTTACGCAGTTAACGACGTTAACGGATGCTTTTGATCCAGCAACGCTAACAACGGGTACGCTTCCGGTAGAAAATGAGATGTTGTTACCCCTCGATACGGCGAATAAATTAAGCGGAAATGACCAAGCTGAATCCATGATCGGCAAGTCTGTGTTTCTATATATCAATGAGATGGATGGCAATAATAAACCGGTAACTTTGGAGAAAGAAATAACCATATCAGGTATTTATGAAGCGTCAGATCAAAGATCACCAATGCAGCAATCACCGGGTTACATTTCACCACAGACGTTGGAACAAATGTATACGGACAATGGAATAACGATTGGGCCAATTCAGGTTAACGCTTATGCAACCGATATGAAATATGTCAATGATATTAATGCTGCTGCTGTTGATGCTGGCTTCTCAGGCTCCCAGACGGCAAAAATCATGGAAAATATCACGACATATGTGAACATGGCCACGATCGTCCTGTCTGGTATTGCAGGCATTTCGTTGATCGTATCCGGTATTATGATATTGGTTGTGCTTTACATTAGTGTCGTGGAACGGACGAAGGAAATCGGCATTCTTCGGGCGATTGGAGCCAGAAAGAAGGATATCAAGCGAATCTTCTTTTCCGAATCTGCATTGTTGGGAGTATTTAGTGGTATCATTGCGGTAGTCTTTGCCGTCATCATTAGTTACGTGTTGAACATCCTTTTGGTCAACGCTTTTGGAGCAAAACTAATTAATTTATCCGGATATTATATTTTGTTCGGAATCATTGTAAGTACAGTGATTAGTATCATCGCTGGTTTGATGCCATCTTCCAAAGCTGCCAAGCTGGACCCGATGGAATCCTTACGATATGAATAAATACAGTTGTGAAGAATGAAAATTGCGGAAAGGATAATGCATAAATGAACACGATTCTTGTGGTTGATGATGATTCCCATATCCGCAAATTGATTCGAATATACCTTGAAACTAATCAGTTTTCCGTTGTGGAAGCGCAGGATGGCCAAGAAGCACTGAATATCTTGTCTCATACGAAAATTGATTTAGCGATTGTAGATGTGATGATGCCACGTGTAGATGGTATTGAACTGACCGAAGATATTCGATCTTATATGGATATTCCGATTCTGATGGTGACTGCCAAAGGAGAATCCAAGGATAAAGTCAGAGGATTCAATGCAGGGTCAGACGATTATTTAGTAAAACCTTTTGACCCTGTGGAGTTAATCTTGCGTGTGAAATCCTTAATGAAGAGATACAACAAGATTTCGTCGAATGTTATTCATATAGGCGGTGCAACGATTAATCTGAGCAATTTGACAGTGGATGCAGGAGCTCAATCGGTTGAATTGAAAAAGAAGGAATGTGAATTGTTGTTTGCTTTGGCGAGTTTGCCAGGGCAAATATTCACACGTACACAGCTTATAGAAGATATATGGGGAATCGATTATGAAGGTGATGAGCGTACCGTTGATGTGCATATCAAAAGGTTAAGAGAACGGCTGGAACCGATCCCCGAGCTGATCATTTCTACGATTAGAGGACTTGGATATCGTTTGGAGAGTGTATGAAGATCGTGAGGAAAAGCCTGCGTCTACGAATCGTAGTTACTTTTTTTGGTATAGTGATCGTTAGTTTAATTCTCTCCTTTATTTTAAATATACGGTCTCAGGAAAACACACCGAATCATTCCATGGTCACGATTGCTGAAGATATCGCTACGATGATAAATCTGATTGATGATCCGGAAAAAGTGAAGACAAGTTTGAATATCTTTGCGCGATACGGCTTGGACATACACTCCGTGAATGAACAAAGTGAAGTGCTTGCTTCCTTACCAGATGATAAAGTTCATGAATTATTCGATGACAATACCAGGGAAGCGTTCATTCTATCCAATAAAGATGAAACAGCGATTGTCGGTGTTCCCAGGATGAATGAAGAGAAAGATGCGCTTCTGATCAAAATTAATTTTTCATCGATTTTTCATAATGTGAAACGTACATTATTTATATCGCTATTAACTGTCTTAGTCATAGGAAGCTTATTAATCATGTTCATGTCTGGGTACATTGTGAAACCGATCAAAAGGCTAACTGCTGCAGCTAAGAAAATGGCATCAGGCGATCTGTCTGTCCGGTTGAAACATAACAATCCAGATGAGTTTGGTGAGCTGATGGAGAGTTTTAATCATATGGCCCGTGAGTTGCAAAAAATAGACTCGGTGCGTGATGATTTTGTCAGTAACGTCTCTCATGAAATGCAGTCCCCATTAACATCGATTAGAGGATTCACAAGAGCGCTTCAAGATGGTGTCATCCCATTGGAAGAGCAGAAAGAGCATCTGGATATCATATATGAGGAAACATTACGCCTTTCCAGGCTAAGTGATAATTTACTTCGGTTAGCCTCGCTGGATTCAGAGCACCATCCGTTTAATCTCACCACCTTTCAATTAGATGAACAATTAAGAAGAACGATCGTATTAGCAGAGCCCCAGTGGGCGAACAAAAATATCAGGATTGACTTGGATTTATTGCCTTGCGAAATTACCGTCGATAAAGATCTGTTTGAGCAGGTCTGGCAGAATTTAATCAACAATGCGATAAAATATACAAGTCCCGATGGGGTCATTCACGTCGCAATCGAGATGTCCACGTCATCTGTGAAGGTATCCATTAGAGATTCAGGACAAGGAATACCGGAGGAAGACCTTCCGTATATTTTCGATCGATTTTATATGGTTGACAAAGCACGAAGCAGTGCACTTAGAGGCAATGGATTGGGGCTTTCCATCGTGATTAAAATTTTAAAATTGCATGATTGTACAATTGATGTGGACAGCAGGGTTGGAGAAGGAACGCAGTTTACGGTTACGATCCCCAGACCTTCAACTGCATCTTAAGTAAGCTCAATTAGCAATATTTAAGCAATCGTGGTCCTTATGAATACAGGACTCCTATTGCCTGAATATTGCTCTTTGGTGAGGGCTGCGTAAGAGATTTAATATATTGTTTTGTTTAGTGGCAGATGATTTGATAAGATAGAAGAGATGCGAGCATCATTCCATTAGTAGTGTGACGAGAGTGAAGTAGATTCAACGTTTTATTCTATCCGCTACCCCTGCACATCTATGTGAATATATGAACATAACAATTTATTATATAAAGAATGGAGCCATCCAATGAAATATCGCAATATGGAAGATTGCATTAATGATCTGGAGCAGCATGGACATTTGATTCGAGTGAAGGAAGAAGTGGACCCTCATTTGGAGATGGCAGCGATACATATGAAAGTGCATGAGGCGAAAGGCCCAGCTCTGCTTTTCGAAAATGTGAAAGGCTCGAAGTTCCAGGCTGTTTCGAACCTGTTCGGTACACTGGAACGAAGCAAATTCATGTTCCGTGGAACGCTTGAAGGTGTACAACGTGTTATGGCTGTCCGGGATGATCCAATGAAGGCACTCAAGACGCCATTTCAGCATATCAGCACAGGTCTTGCCGCTTGGCAGGCTCTCCCTAAGCAGAAGTCCATCAGTTTGCCTGTAACTGCGCAAGAGATTCAGATTTCGGATCTGCCGTTGATCAAACATTGGCCCATGGATGGTGGAGCATTCGTTACACTGCCTCAAGTCTATTCGGAGGACCCGGACAAGCCAGGCATCATGAACTCCAATCTGGGCATGTACCGGGTACAGCTAAGTGGTAATGATTATGAACTGAATAAGGAAATTGGACTTCATTATCAGATCCATCGCGGAATTGGTATTCATCAGGCCAAAGCAGTTAAAAAGGGAGAACCTCTGAAAGTGAGTATATTCATCGGAGGTCCGCCGGCACATACACTTTCTGCCGTGATGCCTTTGCCTGAAGGCCTCAGTGAGATGACTTTCGCGGGGCTACTTGCCGGCCGTCGTTTCCGTTACAGCTATAAGGATGGGTATTGCATCAGCAATGACGCCGATTTTGTCATCACGGGTGATATTTACCCGGACGAGACGAAGCCTGAAGGGCCGTTTGGTGATCATCTCGGATATTACAGTCTGACCCATCCGTTCCCGCTAATGAGAGTGCATAAAGTGTACGCCAAGCCGAATGCGATCTGGCCATTTACCGTGGTGGGTCGTCCTCCGCAAGAAGATACTGCATTTGGGGATCTGATTCACGAAATTACGGGTGATGCCATTAAACAGGAGATTCCGGGCGTTAAAGAAGTCCATGCAGTCGACGCAGCAGGAGTGCATCCGCTTCTGTTCGCGATCGGAAGTGAGCGTTATACGCCCTATCAGTCGGTAAAACAGCCAACAGAGCTGCTTACGATTGCGAGTCGTATTCTGGGTACAGGCCAGCTCAGTCTGGCGAAGTATTTGTTTATCACAGCAGAAGATCAGCAACCGCTGGATACGCACCGGGAAGTGGAGTTCCTGACGTACATCCTGGAACGAATGGATCTGCAACGGGACATTCATTTCCATACCAATACAACGATCGATACGCTGGATTACTCTGGAACTGGGTTGAACAGCGGTAGTAAGGTTGTATTTGCAGCCTATGGGGACAAGAAACGGGAATTGTGCCGTGAAGGACCGGAGACATTGAAGGATATCCGGGGGTATAGCAATCCGCAGCTCGTGATGCCAGGAATTGTAGCCATGCAGGGTGAGCCTTTCACCAGTTATGCGGATACAGAACAAGAAATGAAGGCATTTACGGACATGCTGAAGGAAAAAGGAGATCTGTCTTCTTGTCCAATGATTGTTTTATGTGACGATAGTTCCTTCCTGAGTGCGAATCTCAGCAACTTCTTGTGGGCGACATTTACCCGCAGTAATCCGTCCCATGATATGTACGGTGTGAACAGCAGTTACAACTATAAACATTGGGGCTGTGATCAGATCATTATCGATGCCAGAGTGAAGCCGCATCAGGCGCCACCGTTAATACCGGACCCATCTGTTGAGAAAGGCATTGAACGCTTTTTCGTACAGGGTGCGAGTCTAAGCTCGATCAAAATATAGTTGAATTCAATAAAAGCCCAAAGATTTTTTTGGGCTTTTTGGTTATATATGTGTAAAACAAGATGCCAGATATTTAAATACAAATTCAAACCGGGACTTTTTTGAAAATGGGACTGAGAATAAAGTCTTATACGTTCGTATTTCCTTTTACGATTAAGGTCGTTTGGACTATGGAGAAAAAGAATGTATTTATCGATATAAAGTAGTATAGGGATTTTTGGGACCCGATCTAACGGGTGCTGTTGACTATAAATGATTGTTCAGGGGGAATACCGATTTGAGAATCCATATTATGAACCTGCAAGATGGAGACCGTCTAACTGCGGATACATTCAGCGAAGCGGGATTACACGTTCTGGGTCAGGGTACTGTGATCAAAAGTGAAGATATCACCTTGTTGATGCAGCACCGCGTAGACTATGTGGATATTGAACCACGCGAGGAAGAGATCACGGAAGCGGAATTCTTTGCTGCTGCAGCAAAATTTGCATCTGGAGCAAGCACAAGCACCAAGGAAGAACCGCCTGAAGAAGAAATGAAATCCCAATTTATACAAACTGTACATAATTATCAATCCGCGTTCCTCGAAGCGCTGACTGTAGGCAAGTTCAACGCAACAATGGTGGACGATGCGCTTCAACCGATGGTGGAGGGACTGGACGAGCAAAAGGATGTCGTACATCTCCTGATGATGCTGGAACGGGATGATGTCAATAACTACACGCATTCCATTCAGGTTGGACTGTTGTCATTTTACCTGGCCAACTGGCTTGGTTATTCCCAAAAAGAAAGTTATCAGATCAGTCGTGGTGGCTACCTTCACGATATCGGCAAATGCAAGGTATCTCATCGGATACGCAACAAGATGGAACCGTTAACCGCAGATGAACAGCTCGAATTGCAGCGTCACACGATCTATGGACATGATATTATCAAAAGTTCCATGACGGATGAAGCTACCGCGTTGGTAGCTCTTCAGCATCATGAACTTGAGGATGGTACCGGATATCCGATGCAACTGAAGAAAGATGAGATTCATCCATACACACAGATCGTATCTGTCGCTGACATATACATCGGGATGAGATCCGGTAGTCACGGAAGCAGCAATCCGAACCTGATTAACAACTTGCGAGATATCTATGCGATGGGATTCGGCAAATTGAATGAGAAGCCGGTTCAAGCCTTGATGCAGCATTTGCTTCCTAATTTTATTGGTAAACAAGTACTGCTGAGCAACGGCGAGCGGGGTGTTATTGTCATGAACAATACATCCGATATTTTCAAACCATTGATCAAGGTGGAATCGGAACAATATCGTGATCTGTCCAAAGAACGCACTCTTGCCATTAATGAATTAATTATCTAAGTTTGATTAACAAATGAATTCATACGGAAAACGGGCCTCCTATAAGATAACAGGGGACCCGTTTTTCATTTATTTCATGCACTGCGTTGTTCATCCTGGAGACCAGGAGTATACTTTTGCAAAGACCTTAATCTTCCTTTCTAGGAAACGGAAGTAGAAAAGGAGAGATCGTCCTTGATTGAAGTGGTAACCGAGATTACAATACATGCCCCCATTGAGCGATGCTTTGATTATGCGCGGGACATTGATATTCATACCCGAACGGTCTGGAATCATACCCGTGAGCAGGCTGTAGCGGGTGTGACAACGGGCAGAATTGGTGAAGGCGATACGGTAACTTTCGAAGCAATTCATTTCGGGATAAGGCAGAAGCTGACTTCCCGGATCGCTGAGTACAATCGACCGTATCACTTCGTGGATCAGATGGAGAAAGGTGCTTTCAAGAGCATGAGACATGAACACAGCTTCAGCAAGCTAAGCGAGCAGACCACTTGTATGAGAGACACACTGAGATTTGAAGCTCCCCTTGGTGTTCTGGGTTGGGTTGCAGAGCGGATTGTACTCAAGAGGTATATGCAGGCTTTCCTGGAGAGCCGTAATTTGAAGCTAAAGGCGTTACTAGAGAATAAATAGAGCCGATCTGTCAGGAGGAGATAATGTTTGATGGAAAACGAATATTTTGTGGGTTGGGGTACACTTGCACTTATTAATGCCGGACTTGCCCAGGGAAAAAACAGAAGTGGTCGTAACTGGTTTCTGATTTCCCTGTTATTTGGTCCGTTAGCCACTCTGTTTATCGTGGTATGGAATAAGCTGGATTAAGTTCATTTATTGATCCGAATTCCGATGGATATACCGATCAAAGGCCCAGAACAGAAGCGCAGCGGCACTAACGCCTGCACCCAGCCAGCAAACGCCAGTCCAACCTGCCCATGCGTACACTTGAGTAGAAGCAATGGAGCCGGTAGCACTTCCTATGGAATAAAAGATCATGTAGGCGCCCGTCAAACGGCTCTGCGCCTCAGGTCGAACTTCATAGATCAGGCTCTGGTTGGTGACATGTACGGCCTGCACGGCAAGGTCTAGCATAATTACCCCAGCTATAAGCAGCCATAATGAGTGGTGAACATAGCCAATGGGCAGCCAGGATAGAAGCAATATGACAAGAGCGACGCCCGTCGTCTTTTGTCCCAATCCCCGATCAGCCAGTCTTCCGGCACGTGCAGCTGCCAGCGCACCAGCAGCTCCCGCAAGACCAAAGGCTCCAATAGCAGTATGTGACAGGGAAAGTGGCGGAGCGCTAAGTGGCAGCACCATGGAAGTCCACAGAATGCTGAAGGCTGTGAAGATCAACATGGCAAGAACGCCGCGTATCCGCAGAATAGGCAGCTCTCGGTATAGTTGCAGGACAGAAACGATCAATTGGGTGTAGCTGAGTTTCTCTCGTTTGGGTTCGTGTTTTGGGAGTACAAGAAACAGGGCGATAATGCCCAGTAATGTCAGACTGGCAGAGAAGAGATAGACCGATCTCCAGCCGATCCAATCGTTCAAGGTGCCTGCTATAGTTCGCGCCAGTAATATGCCAATGACGATACCGCTTGTGACCAGACCGATGATACGCCCTCGTTCAGAAGGTGCAGCCAAGGAGGCGGCAAAGGCAACGAGTGTTTGTGTAATCACCGCAAGCAACCCGATCGCGGCCATTCCAATAAATAGAACCTGGCTGGATGATGAGGTACCTACAGCAATTAGGGCGATTACGGATAAAAGCATCTGGATAATGATCAGCTTGCGTCGATTTAATAGATCACCAAGAGGGACGAGTAATAACAATCCGAGGGCGTAACAAATCTGGGTTACGGTAATAACGATTCCAATAGAGGAATGAGAGATACTAAACTCTTCAGCAATGGAGTCGAGCAAAGGCTGGGCATAATAAATGTTGGCTACCGCCAGTCCGCTGCATAGGGCGAATAAAAGCGCGACAAGGCGGGACATGCCTGAACGTCCTTCGCTGAAGGGATGTGCTTGATGAGATGCATTTTGCATGGATGATTCACCTTTCTGTATTCGAATGTGCTAAGTTAGGGGAGCAGAAAGAACACTGTTGAATTTAAATATACCGATCAGTACATTATGATTCGGAATAAACATACTTCACGGTTTGACGCGCTGTCAAGAGTTGAATTGAAATGTTTGATTGTCTTCTTTATATATCGAGATGGATTTGACATGAGAATTGGATCTAGATAAAATAGTTATATACTGATCGATACATAAAGAAGGTGAATACATGGTTAGACAACGGGAATTTGATACGGATCAGGCATTGGAAGCGGCAATGCAGATTTTTTGGGATAAGGGCTTTGAAGCGACATCCTTAAGTGATTTGACAACAGCTATGGGGATTCAGCGTCCCAGTCTATATGCGGCTTTTGGTGACAAAAAGGAATTGTTTGAAACGGCACTTCGCAGATATACGACTTTGCATGCCGCTCAGGTCAGATCCAGGCTTCAACATACATCCTCTGTAAAAGAAGCCTTCCGTGCTTTATTTGAACATATCGGAGCAGAAGGGGATGTGACAGATGCTCGTCACGGCTGTTTTTGCATCAATACGATGGTTGAACTGGCTCCGCATGACCCCAAATTCGCTGTCCTGACACGCGAGCACCAGATGTATCTGGTAGCGATTTTCAAGGAGACGATTGAACGGGGGCAGGAAACAGGGGAATTGTCTAATGATCTCGACTCAAGTGCGTTGTCCAAGTCTCTGGTTGTATCGATGATTGGATTGACCGTGATGATGAAATCGGAGCCGGATCGCTCATTTGTGCAGCAGAGTATTAAGGTTACGTTATCGTTGCTTGAGGAATGAGGGAAGGATTTCATTTTTAGAAAGGGTGTTCATATGGAGCGTTATTTTCATAGGATCTACCTTGTCGTTTTATACATTATAGGTGTGCTGCTAACGACATACGGCGGGATGGGGATCATCAAGTTCAGTTTGATTGTGATTGGCATACTTGCTTTTATTGCTATTGTGGGTTCGCTGACAGAGAATGATCAATCGAAATTAGATACGATTTTTCTGAAAATACGGTCCTTGCTTCAAGTGGCGATGGCCATACTGATCACGGCGCTGCTTTTCAAGCTGTTCTGAAGTGAGAGCGACAAGCGGGAATCTGTTCCTGCTCTTTTTGTGTCTGAGGACATTGGGCAGATGAGGGCTTGAGTTGATACAATACAGATAGGGTATAGATTAAATTAGGGTGTATACTATGATTTACATATTCGGGTAACATGTTCAAAGAATGTTTGATGATGCACATATATGAGGAGGAGATTCAACCATGCAGACGAAGTTGCGTTGTGCCATATTGGATGATTATCAGAATGTAGCCCTTTCTTCAGCGGATTGGACTCCTATCCTGGATCGAGTTGAGGTTCAGACGTTCAATAATTACTTGGGATCAGAAGAGAAGGTCGTTCAGGAATTGCAGGATTTTGAAATTATTGTCTTGATGCGTGAGCGTACACCTTTTCCTGAATCCGTGATTACACAATTGCCCAATCTTAAGCTTCTGATTACAAGCGGCATGCGCAATGCCTCCATTGACCTCCAGGCAGCGGAAGAAAGCGGTGTAATCGTGTGCGGCACGGAAGGCAGCTCGAATCCTCCGACTGAACTCACATGGGCGCTGATACTGGGTCTGTCCAGACAGCTGGTAACTGAAAATAACGCACTGCGCTCCAATCGGAATTGGCAGAGTACAGTTGGCATGGATTTGTACGGAAAGACATTGGGATTGCTCGGTTTAGGCAAGATTGGCAGCCGAATGGCAGAGATTGCACAAGCCTTTGGCATGAATGTGATCGCCTGGAGTGAGAATTTGACACAGGTAAGAGCAGAGGAACAGGGAGTCCAATGGGCAGAGACCAAGGAACAGTTGCTTGAACAAAGCGATATTGTTTCCATTCATCTGGTGCTCAGTGATCGCACTCGTAATCTGATCGGACGAGCCGAGTTGCAACGGATGAAAAATACCGCTTTATTGATCAATACGTCCCGTGCAGGCATTGTGAATCAAGAGGCCATGGTCGAAGCTTTACAGAATGAGTGGATTGCCGGGGCGGGTCTGGACGTATATGAACAGGAACCTCTTCCTGTGAATCATATGTTGCGTACACTGCCCAATCTGCTGGCAACGCCGCACCTGGGTTATGTGACTCAAGGCAACTATGCCATTTATTTCAACCATACCGTAGAGGATATTGAGATGTTTATGAAAGGAACACCGATTAGACAATTGCTTTCGAAGAAGTAATTGCTCGGAGATGGATTTGAGATAAAAGGATGTCAATAAAGATAAAAAAAGGTGTTTCTCAGGAACAAGTTCATTCCTGGTGAACACCTTTTTTGTGTTTATCGAAGGTTTGGATTGTCCATTAAATCCGGTGACTTCACAATCATTCTTCTGCGGGTGGTCCTTGTGAAGATGAGCGGATCATGGCAACGCTGGAGCCGCGCACAATTAACCGTGGCTCAAATTGAATATGTTCGTAATCCGTGGTGCTCATCTCTCGAATCCGTTTTAACAGCAATTCCGTAGCAAGTCGGGCCACTTCCTCGCCCATAATCGAGACTGAACTGATCTGCGGAGACGTAACGGTAGTCCATTGGTTATTATCGACACCCACAACAGCGATGTCTTCAGGGACACGAACGCCGAGTTCTTTAAACCGATTTACCAGTCCGATGGCCACCATATCGTTAATCGCGTATACGGCATCTGGCATGTGAGTCAGCCCATAGAAATAATCCGCTGCATTAGCTCCCGTATTCAATGAGAAATCTTCTCCGAAGTAAACAAGCGAGATATCTACATGTCCCAGTGCCTGCTCATAAGCTCGATAACGTTCTTCAATAATATCTTTGGGGGCACCGGCGTATGCGATGCGGGTCCGTCCAATCTTAATCAGATGTTCCATCACCAGTTTCCCTTCTGGCTGTGAAAGAGAAACGACATCTGCTTTCATGCCAGGGTCCAGCTTTTTACCGTAATTGATCATGGAAATGGGAAGGGGAGCTTTATCAATTAAGCCAGACAACGTTTTGGGATATGCCAAAGGCATGAAAATAAGCCCGTCCACATGCAGTTTTTTGATCGTACGAATGGTTTCTAGTTCCGTTCGTGCATTACCCGCCGTATTGATTTGAACCACATGATACCCATGCTGCTTCGCCGTTTGTTCAACAGACCAAGAGATCTCGGGAATGATGGCATTGCGGATGTCGGGTACAACCAGTGCGATCTGATGCGTTTGGCGTATTTTCAAACTTTGAGCAGAGGTATTGGGGACAAATCCCAGTTCCTCAATGGCCTGCATGACTTTATCCCGTGTTTTGTTGCTGATGCCATCGGAATTGTTAATGGCTCGGGAGACGGTAGCGATACCTACACCTGCAAGTTCTGCAACGTCCTTGATCGTAACCTTCTGATCTTTACTCACGTTTAGTTAACCTCACTTCATCGGAAACGATTCCGAATTTTGAAAATATGTACGAATGAAATGACAATCCTATACCTTGATTATAACATTTGAGCCAATAAGTATCCTGTGAATACGATTAAAGAGCAGAGATGTCTGTTGCTTTCCAAAAGAACCGAATAGATAAATAGAGATAAATCGCGCATTCTATATCAATTGAATTAAAAATATACACGAGAGAGAACGGACAGAAAGCCACAGAGCAAAAAATGATCAATACATTGAAAACGCTGGCATTACAACAGAATTATCGACTTAAAATTCATAAGATAGACATATGTGTGACAAATTATGTTTGACAGCCTATTTAAAATGTGACATATTTAACTTACGGAAACGTTTCCGATTATATCAAAACTTATGATCTGGGAGATGAAACAAATGAAAGCATTGCGTTGGCATGGAGTAAAAGATTTGCGTCTCGAAAATATTGATGAACCCCGCCCTGAACAGGGGAAGGTTAAAATAAAAGTGGAGTGGTGTGGAATCTGTGGCAGTGACTTGCACGAGTACACTGCTGGCCCGATCTTCATTCCGGCTCAAGCACCGCATCCGCTAACAGGGGAACAAGCACCTGTTGTGATGGGGCATGAATTTTCAGGACAAGTCGTTGAAGTAGGAGAAGGTGTGACACGTTATAAGGCAGGTGACCGCGTTGTAGTGGAACCGATCTATGCATGTGGTCATTGTGAAGCCTGTAAACAAGGGAAATATAATTTGTGCGATCAGATGGGTTTCTTGGGCCTAGCTGGTGGAGGCGGAGGTTTCTCAGAGTATGTTACAGCTGAGGAATATATGGTACATGCCATTCCTGATTCCATCTCATACGAGCAAGGAGCGTTGGTGGAACCTTCCGCAGTAGCTCTTCATGCTGTTCGTCAAAGCAAACTGAAAGTTGGCGACACTGCAGCTGTTTTTGGTGCGGGTCCAATCGGGTTGTTGGTTATTGAAGCATTGAAAGCTTCTGGCGCATCGGATATTTATGTAGTGGAATTATCCGAGGAGCGTAAAGCCAAAGCGGAAGAACTTGGCGCCATTGTTATTGATCCTACACAATACAATGTGGTGGAAGAAATCCATGCGCGTACACAAGGTGGCGTGAATGTAGCTTATGAAGTAACGGGTGTACCACGGGTGCTGCAACAAGCGATTGATTCAACGCGTATTGGCGGTGAATTGATGATCGTCAGCATTTTTGAACAGGAAGCACCAATTCTGCCAAACTCCATTGTTATGAAGGAGCGTACGGTCAATGGCATTATCGGTTATCGTGACGTATTCCCGGCTGTAATTAGTCTGATGGCTAAAGGTTTCTTCCCAGCTGATAAGTTGGTAACCAAACGAATCAGCCTGGACGAAGTGGTAGAGCATGGATTTGAAGCACTGCTGAAAGAGAAAAACCAGGTTAAAATTCTGGTGAAAGCAGAGTAACTTTACCAAGCGAATCACAAGCCGAAGTAATAGAGTGGAAGTCAGCGGATGGAAACAGGCACCTAGATGGAGCTCAATTGGAACTGATCCGCAATCGGTAGGCAACCACCAAAAAAATTATGACAAATAGACAACGTATCTTCGGATGCGATTGTCTATTTTTTTTGCACGGAGCGGGCGGAATTTGTTGCAAGTGCGTTTTGTTTTACATAATATGAAAAGATACAAATTGTATCATTTTGGTGTAAAGGTGTTATCTCATAAAAATGAAGGAGGAAGCGGACATGCAGAGGAATACGAAGTGGGCGGCCGTGATTTTGACGGTTGTTGCAGGCATGGGCTGGTTGCTTATGGGTAATTCGAAACCCAAAAACAATGTTTCCACCGATCAGCAGCCGACTGCCGAACGGGCACTTGCTAAGGTGTCCAATGCACCCATCACATCAGCCGATGTGACGTCCAAGATCGAGTTGCTTGGAAAACCTTTTAAGAAAGCACCGTATGCCAACAATGTCTGGGATTTGCAATTGTACAGAGGAAAAATATATATGGGTCACGGGAACAGCAGTAATTTAGGTGTTTCACCTAATGCGGGTCCGATTCCAGTCGTTTATTACGATACAGCCAATCCCAAATTTATAACCCAGGCCGTCACCAATAACAATCCGAGCATCGTTCCTTCGACCAAATTATTCGTAGATGAGGAACAAATAGACATTTATAAAGTGCTGAACGACAAATTGTATATTCCCGGAAATGATTCGGACGGTGAGCAGTGGGATATGGGAAACTTCTACCGGTTAGACGGAGATGTATGGACAAAGTATCGTAATCTGCCGTTAGGTGTACACGTATACGATTTGGCGTCCTATCAGGGCAAACTGTTTGCAGCGCTGGGTACCGAGCAGAAACCTACTGTGTTAATCTCTCATGATCAAGGAGAAAGTTGGCAAAAATTCGCAACCATCAATACGTTTGGCTTCAGGGCATATACGCTATTTGAGATCAAGGGCAAATTATATGCTTCAGGCATGATGTATCCTGCCAATAATATTTGGGGCGATAAAACCAATATATTAGAGATTAATGAGAGGCTTGAAAAGAAAGACGTCGTCATCTATGGTAGCAAAATGCTCCCGGGATTATCCTATCAAACGGGCACCGTCCCGTATAATAAAATAGGGAAAAACATTAATTTCAACAATAAGCTGCTTTATATTGTCGGAGGGGTATTCAATGATGGGCAACTGTTACCTAAATCCTTGAATGTCATGACCGACATTAATCAGGCAACGCGCGTCATTTTGCCAGATGCTCAAGCTCTTCCTACGGATCTACTGCTTCGGGAAGGGAAAGTCTATGTGCTTACCTACACTCGCAAAAGTGCGAATCTCTATATAAACCGGGTATATCAATCCACAGATCTGACCACATGGAATGAAATTCTCCGTTTTAACCAGGACACGTACGCCAAGTCTTTTGAAGAACACGAAGGTGATTTCTACTTTGGACTAGGCACAGACCCCGATGTTCTATCGACTTCATCAGGCAAACTGCTGAGAGTTAATCGCAATGATATCCCTGTTAATTCTAATTAAACGAAAGGAAGATTATGGATTATATACTATGCTTCATCCACATTTTTGGTTACAGAGAGAGCCGTTTAGGTTAACTGTACAGGGCAGGATGAGATCGTAGAACTTCTTAGATGAAGCTACTTCGGGCTTGCCCTATTTTGTGTTCAAGAGATGGGTAGTGCCTCTTTATCGAAAATTTGAAAATAAAAATTAGAAACTTTAAAATAGAAAGGTGATATATGTTAATCAATTCACTGAATAACTTCTGTGGTAGTAATACAAGAGCATGTGCAAGAAAGTATACATGTTTTCTTCCAATCTAATCGTAAAGGAGCATTACACAATGAATGTACCGTCAGCTTTGTTTAAATCATTTACCTCGGACAAGCTTACCCTGTCCAATCGGATCGTCATGGCACCCATGACTCGTGGATTTTCGCCCGAAGGAGTACCCGGACCAGAGGTCGTGGAATACTATCGTCGCAGAGCAGCCGGAGGTGTAGGGCTGATTATTACGGAAGGAACGGGTATTAACCACCCTTCATCCATTAGTGGCGCGAGCATTCCGCTGTTCCATGGCGAAGAATCACTGCAGGGTTGGGCGAATGTAGTCAAAGCAGTCCATGAGGCAGGTGGCAAAATCATGCCACAATTGTGGCATGTGGGTACAGCCCGCCGTTCTGGCGACCTGCCTAATGCAGAAGCTGAGCCGGTAGGCCCATCGGGAATAAGCATGGCAGGTGAACCTGAGAGACAACCATTGTCAGAAGACGAGATCAGGGGTCTTATCCAGGCGTTTGCCCAAGCAGCGGCAGATGCGCAGCGTATCGGTTTTGATGGTATTGAGCTTCACGGGGCACATGGCTATCTGATTGATCAATTCTTCTGGGAGCATACCAATCGTCGTACGGATAAATACGGAGGTGATCTTACACAGCGCACGCGTTTTGCGGTTGAAGTTATTGAAGCATGTCGCGCTGCAGTAGGTCCTGACTTCCCGATTGTACTTCGTTTCTCCCAATGGAAAATGGGGAACTACGACGCACGTTTGGTGGAAACACCAGAACAACTGGAGCAATTCCTTGCACCCCTCACGGCTGCAGGTGTAGATATTTTCCACTGCTCGACTCGTCGATTCTGGCTGCCGGAATTTGATGGCTCAGAGCTGAGTCTTGCAGGCTGGACACAGAAAATAAGTGGCAAGCCGGCGATCTCTGTTGGATCAGTAGGGCTCGAGGCTGAATTCGTGGACAGAGCGAACGAAAACCAGGGAACAGGTGACGCTCATCTGGATCAGTTGAACGAGAAGATGGAGAATCATGAATTTGACTTGATCGCGTTGGGGCGTGTACTGCTGAGTGATCCGGAATGGCCGAACAAAGTTCGCGAAGGACGTCAGTCCGATATCGTTCCTTTTACAGTGGAAGCGTTGAAAACACTCTAAACTGAAAATAAACCTGATGCCGCCGAAAGGCGGCTTTTCGTATGATCAGGTAAGCAGGTAATTATGGTTGTCTGTTTTTCTGTGACACTGTTTTTCTGTTACAATATATAGTACATAGAGGGGTGAATGACGGTGCTGGATACGATTGATAGCCATATTTTGCGGCGTTTGGCCCAGAACAGCAGAATCTCGTACACTGATCTGGCCAAAGAGGTCGGCCTTTCAGGGGTAGCGGTTAAGGAACGTATTGAACGTCTTGTAAATCAAGGAATTATTGAGCAATTTTCGATTGTGATCAGTGCCGAGAAGCTTGGGAAAAAAATTTCTGCTTATCTTGAGCTGGAGGTTGAACCCAAGCATTTGGATAAGATTGTGGCGGCGCTGAAAGAAAACGAGCGGGTGGCCGTGCTTTATGAAATGACGGGGGCTTGCATCCTGCACACCCACATTCTTGTGGAGAGCATCGAGGAAATGGAACACTTCATGAACGAATCGATTTACTCTCTGGAAGGGTTGGTTCGGGTGGAAAACCAGATTTTGTTGAAGCGTCACAAAAACCAGGATGGATTGAATATTTAACGAACAAGAACCGTCAGGCTCTGAAGACTAACGGTTCTTGTTTATTTCCTTTACAGAAACAGAAGAGTGTGATTACTCCGTTTTGGACAATTTTGCCCGGTAGAAGGTTACGAAATATTCGCTGACTTCTGCCAACTTCTGATCGTTATATTGAATAGGCGCCGTCAATTTGATCGTTTCCTCATTAAACGTAGCCGTTGTGGCACCGATTTTGGCCGAGAGTGTATTGCCGTTATATTGAATGGTGATCATTTTTGTTGCTGGGTCCCATCCGATGTCTGCCCCGAATTGTTCAAAGCTGTTGCGCAGCAGTGCACGCTTCTGTTCTTTTTCCCCGAAGATTTTTTTGTTGATGATGCCATGAATGCCCCAGTTACCGTCAACAACCTGCGTAATTCCGAAATCCGTTGAAACGGACATCAGTGAATATGCTTCATCTTCAGTCAAATCCATGCCTCTCATCAGAAAAGACTTCGTTTTGTTCGCCGCGTCCTTCATCGCTTTATCCAGGGAGGATTGCTTAAAAATTTCTGTCTGTGCATCCTTGCCCAGTTCGGCTAAATGGTTCGCATAGCTGAAGCCGTGAACAACCCATTCGTTTTCATTCTCAAGAAGTGGGAAGTTGAGCGCCTTCAACTTGTTGCCCAGCTCCGCTTTTTTGTGAAGAATGAGCTGGATATCCCCGGTCACGGATGTTTCGATCGCTGTTCCGTTCAATTCGGAATCACCTTGACCTGCATGCGGATCACCCACAGAAAGCAGTGCTCCAGGTACTGATACCGGATAATACATCGTTGCCCCTTCGGTTACGCGCCAATCGTCGATATTCCCGCCGTAATACGATGGTGGAACGGAATCGACAACATCAGCTTCTTTGGGAGCCACGCTCATTGTGCCAAAATGCAGCCGGACAGGGACGTGAACGCCTTTTAGCACATCATAGTTCTCATCCACTGTCGAGTGATCAACGATAACACCCGGATAATCTATGGTTGGATGAACTGTGCCGCTCGGATCGGTCTGCGGTGTCCAGCGGTAACTGTACAGTGCCTTGGCGTAATCATTGCCGCCTTCCGTCTCCATTTCATATATCGTAACAACCTCACGTGTATTCGGCGTTTCTTCCATCTCACCATATAAAAGGCCCCAGTTTGCAGCTACATTCGAACCATAGGTTTTACCGGCATATTCCCCGTTTCCGCTGGGGCGCAGCTTCATGTCTAAAATCTTCACTTCAAGTACATCGCCAGGTTCAGCGCCCTCGACTGCAATCGGTCCCGTCATGATATGTACGCCAGGTCCACGATCAGCCTCATGTTTTTCCGTTTCGCTCCAATGGAAAATATCTTCTGCGCCGGCATCACCTTTGATCATGCGTTCATAATCATCGCCGGAGTGGTGCGTAACAGCTTCCACCGTGACGATATCCCCCGAATTAACCGTAAGCACGGGATCACCTTTCCCGATATTACCCCAGCGTACATGTTCCGATTTCGCTTCAAGATAATGTGTTTTCGGAACGCTTCTAACTTGATCTGTGTCAGCAATTGCAACATAAGAGGCTGGTTCCATTAATAAAACAGCAGAAAACGCAGAGAAAACCTTCCATATTAACCGATTTCTCATTCGAAAATCACTCCCATTGGATATAATGTTATTTTACTTAACATGATATGAATCAGAGTATAACAGATGTATTTTAGGTTAACAATATAAAGTTTTTGTTTTATTTTTCATATTTTTTAAAGTTATTCATCCGATATTCTTAAAATTATTAGATCTCCAAATTGAAATGCTTGATAAACATTAGCTGCTTTTTGTCTTCCTATAGTAATAATTTCAATATATGAAAAATTCACAATAGAAAACCATTTTTTCGCACCGCTAATACCTTTTCTCATCCCCTTCAATCACACACGCCTTAAGGAATAACACCATGAAGTACCACGCTTTAACCCCACAAGTGGAAAATTTTTTTGCGTTTTTAGGCTGTATCTTCAGAATTTGTACTGGAGCCGTCTAATTTTGAAAATGAACCACCTTATGATAAGGTTATGCCTGAACCACATTCAGCCTGAATGACAACAACGTTTAAGGAGGATGACCATCCTTGTATATCCATAGTCGCAAGTTAAAAAACAAACACATAAACAAGCTTCAAATGTTGTTCCTACTATTCGGAATAGTGCTGCTCTTATCCGCATGTGGGCAGTCACAGAAGCCTTCATCGTCAGAGCAAAATAACAATAATGCCGGAACGGAGACCAATGAGAATTCAAACGCAGGTGCAGATGATCAGGATGATCAACAGAATACAGTGCCTCCGCAGGAAGAGAAAGATCCGCTAGAAGAGCAGCTCGACCAATTGTCTTTGGATGAGAAGATCGGACAAATGATTCTCGCGGGTGTTCAGGGGACCACTTTGGATGCTCAAGCGAAACAGATGATCACGGATCAGAAGGTGGGAGGGATTATTTTTTATGCCAATAATGTCTCGACCGTGCCAGGAACAGCAAAGTTCGTACAATCCATTAAGGATGCCAATCGTTCCAATCCGGTTCCGATTTTCATGAGTGTGGATCAGGAGGGTGGCAAAGTTAGTCGAATGCCAGAAACGGTAGAGTCTATACCCTCCAATAGGAAAGTGGGCAAGACGAAGGATGCTGATTTGGCTCAAACGATGGGCAAATTGTTAGCAAGACAAATTCAGCTGGTAGGTTTTAACGTCGATTTTGCTCCAGTGCTGGATGTAAACAGTAATCCAAATAACCCGGTGATTGGGGATCGTTCATTTGGAAGTTCAGCCAGTCTGGTCTCCCGAATGGGTATAGCCGAGATGAAGGGGCTGCGCGATGAAGGAATTATTCCGGTGGTGAAGCATTTTCCTGGTCATGGAGACACATCAGTGGACTCCCACTTGGACCTGCCTGTCGTGAATAAAACAGAAAAGCAACTTGCCCAGCTGGAGTGGATTCCGTTTGAGGCAGCAATGAAGGAACAGGTGGAAGCGGTTATGGTAGCCCATATTCTGTTTCCGAAGCTTGATCCCGACCATCCGACATCCTTGTCGGACGTCATTATTGGTCAGCAGTTGCGTGGCAAATTCAAGTATGACGGTGTGGTCATCACAGATGATCTGAGCATGGGCGCGATCGCGAAAAATTATAAGTTGAACGATGCCGCCGTGGCGACGGTTCAAGCAGGGAGCGATATTCTGCTGGTAGCTCACAGTTATGAGAGTGCCAAGACTATTTTTGATACACTGAAGGACGCAGTGAAGTCAGGGAAGATTTCAGAATCCCGAATTAATGAAAGTGTATATCGAATTCTGGCTTTGAAACAGAAGTATAACTTGTCCGATGAGGAGCAGCCGTCTGGAGATTTGAAGCAGCTGAACGCTGACATTGTGGATTGGCGCAAGAAGGTCGATGCCCGATAGTACCTACCTGTGTTATGATTTTGGAAAGAGAATTGCATATTCCATTATGACAGGTTAGAGGTGAGACCTTTTTATGTATACGATAATGATTATTGAAGATGATCCGAAGATTGCGGGCCTTCTTCAATCCCATATCGAGCGATATGGTGACAGGGCCGTTGCGGTTGAGGATTTTGAGCAGGTCGTCCAGCAGTTTGAACAAATTAAGCCGCATGTCGTGCTGCTGGATATCAACTTGCCGAGTTACGATGGGTTCTATTGGTGTCGCCAAATTCGTTCCATTTCCACATGTCCGATTATTTTCATCTCGGCCCGGAGTGGCAAAATGGATCAGGTCATGGCGCTTGAGAACGGTGCGGACGATTATATTACGAAGCCGTTTGAGCATGAGATTGTCATGGCTAAAATTCGAAGTCAGCTGCGCCGGGTGTATGGCGATTACGCTGCGCGTCATGAAGAGCGCAAGGTGGAACTGGATGGACTAACTGTTTATCTGGAAAGATTGGAGATGGAGCTCGGTGATCGCAAGATACAGCTGACCAAGAAAGAAACCATTTTGCTGGAGACGTTGCTGCGTCGCAGTCCCAAACTGGTTAGCCGTGAAACCATTTTGGAAAAGCTGTGGGACGATTCCTTTGTGGATGATAATACACTTAGCGTGAATGTTACCCGCGTGCGTAAACGATTGACTGAGCTGGGAATTACAGATGCGCTGGAGACGGTAAGAGGTTCAGGTTATCGACTCAACAGTAATTGGAAGGCATCTTCGCCCTCATGAAGTTGTTTATCAAAGAACATATTGTACTGACTTGTTGGGTAATCGTTGTGCTGCTCACCGTCGTTGCGGTCTTCTGGTACGACGGCTATGACCACTGGTTAACGGCCACGTATGCGGTATCTCTGGGGTTAGTGCTATACGCAGCCTATCTCATTTATCGGTATCTGTCCCATCGCATGTTTTATTCCCGGATGTCCCATCGAATGAATGATCTGAAAGAATTTGTTCCAATGAATGAGCCTGCTCCCTTGCCGCAGGCATTGTCAGAACTGTTGGACTCACAGTACGGTCATTATTATGCTCATCTGCATCGTCTGGAACAGCGTCAACAGGAATACCTGACTTTTATGAATCAATGGGTTCATCAGATGAAGACACCTTTGTCCGTCATTGAACTGACGGTTGAGGATCAGGAGGATGAGGATCCCCGTTTCATCAGCATTCGAGAGGAAGCAGACCAGATGAGACGAGGTCTGGAAACAGTGTTGTACATGGCGCGGTTGGAGACATTTGAACAAGATTTCAGTGTGGAACCGGTATCCCTCAAGGCGGCCGGAGAAGAAGCAATCCATGAGCTGAAACGATTCTTCATTCGCAATCACGTATATCCCGAGATGAAAATTGATTCTGCGATAATGGTTCAGTCGGATGCAAAGTGGATTCGGTTTGTCCTCGTACAGCTGTTATCCAATGCCATCAAGTACTCTTCCGGGGGAAAAGGGCAAAAAGTAACCATCCAGGCCCATGAATCCACACGATCCATTATTCTTGAAGTGAAGGATCAGGGAGTGGGTATTCCCAAGTCGGATCTTAACCGAGTGTACCAGCCTTTTTTCACCGGAGAGAATGGGCGTCACTTTAAAGAATCTACGGGTATGGGACTGTATATTGTTAAGGATGTCCTGACACGAATGAATCATCGAATTGACCTTACATCCGTTCAGGGAGAAGGGACAACGGTAACCATTACATTTGAAATCTAAATATAAAGCGCATAATGCAGAACGAAATGAGAAGACGTCTGGTGCCCTGACAGGGATCGGCGTCTTTCTCATTTTCTACATAGAAGAAACACGCCAAAGGGCGACGAGAGACATGTAACCTTACAATAATGTCATGAAGATGAAAGGTTAATCCATAGGAGAATGGTCGAAACTTCGATAGACTGAAGTCAGAAAGTAGAGAACGACCTCGATTTGCGATGAAGTTCAGCCCAACTTGGTTTAATTCAAATCCGAAATCTAAAAGGAGCCATTAACCTATGGAGATATGTTCAGTGAAACAGATTAGCAAAATTTATAAAGGGATCGTGTCATACGAAGCTTTGTCAGGTATTGATCTCAGTATTCAGGAGGGTGAATTCGTTGGCATCATGGGTCCATCAGGCAGCGGCAAAACAACGTTGCTGAACATGATTTCAACCATTGACCACCCTACTTCAGGGGAATTGAAGATTGCAGGTAAGAACCCGTTTGAACTGAATCACGATGAACTGGCTCTGTTCAGACGCCGAGAGTTGGGGTTCGTATTTCAGTCGTTTAACCTGCTCAACACACTCACGGTAAAAGAAAACATTGTCCTGCCGCTTACGCTGGACGGAGTAGCGGTTGAGGAGATGAATGAACGTGTTGATCGACTCGCAGAGAAGCTGGGCATCGCATCTCTTCTGAACAAACGCACGTATGAAATTTCCGGAGGTCAGGCCCAGCGGACAGCAATCGCACGAGCCCTGATCCATTCTCCCAAGCTGGTGCTGGCCGATGAGCCTACAGGAAATCTCGATTCGAAGGCAGCACGTGATGTAATGGAGATGCTGGAGCGTCGCAACCAGGAAGATCGGGCCACAATGCTGCTGGTCACACATGACGCTGTTGCGGCAAGTTATTGCAGCCGGGTTGTATTTATTAAGGATGGACGACTTTACAACGAAATTCATTATGGAGATAACCGATCGACGTTCTATCAACGAATCATTAACGTATTATCCCTGATGGGAGGCTCAGGACATGAATTTTCGCCAGTTCGCCATTAATAATGTTGTTCGGAACAAACGAATTTACCTGGCCCATTTTCTGAGCAGTACGTTTTCCGTCATGATCTTTTTTACGTATGCGCTTCTCTTATTTCACCCGGATCTGAAGGATGGACTGAAGGGTTCAAGTGGGACAGTGACCATGCTTGCGAATCAGGGATTTTTGATTGCTGAGATCATTATTTTCATCTTTTCGTTTCTGTTTCTGCTCTATTCCGTAGGTTCATTTCTCAAGACTCGTAAAAAAGAATTCGGCATATTTCAAATCATTGGTATGACACGTAAACAGATGAACCGACTGTTATTTATGGAAAACTTGTGCATTGGACTTGCCGCCATTGTGGCAGGCGTTGGATTAGGAATGATCTTTGCCAAGCTGATCCTGTTGATCTGCGGTTCCATGCTGGCTGTGGAAGAAAGTCTCCGATTCTATTTTCCATTAAAAGCAATCGCACTGACTGTCGGAGCATTTCTGCTGCTGTTTGTTGTGATTGCGCTGAGCTCATCGCTGCTGATGCGAAAAGGGTCATTGATTGACCTTGTCAAATCAGAGGAAAAACCAAAACCCGAGCCAAAGGCTTCTCGTCTTTTAGCACTTCTCTCCGTCATACTCATTGGGGGTGGATATGCGGGTGTATTTGCCTTTGTATGGATCACATACTCTTTCCCTTTGCTGCTTGGTAGTGTTGTTTTGGTTATTGCAGGCACGTATCTGTTATTCACCCAACTTAGTGTGTATGCCATTCGGGCGCTCAAAGGCAATAAGCGTTTGTTTTTCCGCAAAACGAATTTGCTGTTTCTTTCCGAACTTACCTATCGAATGAAAGATAATGCTGTCATGTTTTTTATGGTAAGTGTGATCTCGGCTTCCGCCTTTACAGGCATTGGTACGATGCTGGCGATCGCTGATCCGGGATTGTCATCCATGACGAATCCATATGCATTTACTTACCAGAATTCATGGGATACCTCCAGTGCAGAACGCCACATCAGGAAGATCGAAGAGACTTTAATTGATAATGAAGTTCCGTATCAGAAAGGAAGTTATATTCCGTTATTTGATGACGAGGGCAACTATATTATCAAACTCAGTGAATATAATCATCTTGCCAAGGCACTTGGTTACAAAGAGCGAACTTTGGAGAATGTCAACGACTCGTTTATGACTCCAGGTAATCTTACGAGCCGCAAGACATTACGTGCAGAAGCCGGACAGGGTTCAACTCAGAAAAATATCGATATGAGGGTTGGAGAAACAAATAAAAAGATACGTCTAACAACACCTGAGACCGAGATCGTCATTCCGGTTGAATATACAAGGGAAGTGTATGTAGTTTCCAATGAGCTGTACGATAAAATGAATAAGGAATTTAAGAATGAAATCCAAGCGGATGAAAATTTTTATTTCGACAGAAAAACTCAATTTGTTGTGACAGATTGGATGGGAACGCGGAAGTTTGCTCCTGATCTGATCGAATCCATTCAAAATGACTCAGATGGTCAGGGCTACTTCGAGATCAGTGCTCTCGTGCTGGATTGGCTTAATTCCAAACAAACTAATGGTATTATCCTAATTCTAAGTGGATTGATTGGCATTGTCTTTTTCACCTTTGCTGCAAGTTTTACCTACTTCCGGTTATATGCTGATCTGGAACGGGATGAAGAGCAGTACCGCATGATTGGTAAGATGGGGCTGAGTCGCCCGGAGCTTCGCAACATCGTAACCAGACAACTGGTATTGATGTTTTTCCTGCCAATAGCCTTGGCCATTATCCACAGCTCTGTTGCATTTGTTGCATTACAGCAGTTGGTTGATTTCTCTGTTATGGGTTATACTTTGCGCATTTTCCTCGTATTTGCATCCATGCAGATTCTGTTCTTCCTGCTGGTACGCTGGCGTTATCTGCGTCATATGTATGCCAAATTGATCTAATAATAATCGAATAGAACAGACACCGGACTCTAGGTTCGGTGTCTGTTGACTTTTTCCTCCAAAGCAAAGTACTATTTCAATAGATACAATATGTATCATTTCAGTTTAACTTGAGTCTCGAAATGATTAAAAACATTATCACCATTGAGTTTCCTAGCCTTTCTAACTGAGAAGGAGGATTACATTGAGCATAACGATGTCCCGTGGACAAGCTTATCTGCAACGGTTGAACGATGAACGGAATGTATGGCTGGATGGAGAACGTATTCGCGTAACAGAGCATTCTGCCTTCCGGGGAACTTTACAAACGATTGAAAGTCTGTTCAATCTGGTGGATGGCTCGGACACGAGAGAAACAGTGGCTTATTGGGATGAGCAGACGAACGGATATGTACACCAGGCTTTTCGAGTACCCCGCAATGCTCAGGAGATCAGCAGCAGGGCGGCAGCTTTTCGATTGTGGTCTGATCGCACCTACGGGGTAATGAGCCGTCTCTCGGATTACGCCCGATCCCGCCTGACCGGATGGTACGCCACACGGGATGCGATGGCTGCATATGACCCGGCATATGGAGGTAAAATCGCTGCCTATTATGATGAGGCAAAACGGAATGATGCCTTCCTGACCATTGTCCAGCGTGACCCGCAAATTAATCGTGCTCTGCCTGTAGGGGAAGATGAAGATGCGATGCTTCAAATCATTCGTACCAATACAGAGGGCGTTGTCCTCCGTGGGGCGAAGATGGTGGCGACTGCTGCTCCATATGCGGACGATATCATTGCATATCCGATTCAGCGCATTCCTGGACATCGCCCGGAATTGGCGCATATGGTTATTGTGGCAGCAGGAAGTCCAGGATTACATATGGTATGTAGAGAATCTTTTGCAACATTAGATTCAGATACTGCTCATCCGCTCAGTAATCAGTATGATGAGATGGATGCTGTATTATTTTTTGACGACGTATTTGTACCTTGGGAGCGTGTACTGCTGCACAACAATCCGGAAGCGGTATGGCAGATTCGCTGCAACGTGGCATCCTCCAGTCTGGCTTACCATCAGAGCATTATTCGGCTGCATTCGAAGCTGGAATTCATTACTGCCATCACATCTTCCATTGCGAAGGAGATTGGAGTGGACTCCTTCCTGAGCGTACAGGAACAGCTTGGGGAGATGATCAGCCAGATGCATACGATCGAAGGACTTATCATTGCCTCGGAGGCACAAGCTGCGCCCGATATTCATGGGAACTGGCTACCAGCATTTAAATATATCGAAACAGCCCGTAATCTGGGGAACTATTATTACCCACGCGCTGTTGAGATTTTGAAGACTATTGCCGCAGGTGGCCTTATTCAGATCCCTTCCGGGAAGCTGGAGCTCGAAGGAAGTATCAGCCCCATGATGAACAAGTATCTTGGAGGCGTAACGATGCAGGCACCAGAGAAGATTCGGTTATTCCAGCTCGCCTGGGAGCTGACAGGAAGTCCGCTGGGAGCCAGACATGATCTGTATGAACGTTTCTATGCCGGTGACCCGGTACGCAATCGGGCGAGTCAGTATGTGCAATATGATAAGGAACGATTATATGCCCGGGTTGAACCCTGGTTACGTAGCAAGTGATGAATGGTACTGAAACTTTACTTATTTTAGCTTTATATTTGAAGCTCTGGCCTGATGCCCGGGCTTTTTATTTAGGTTATCTTTAGAAATGGTTTAGATTGATTTAAGAGACGTAGTATATAGTAGTAACGTATAGACATATGAACAATAACAAATGGAATGTACGGATACGAATTTGAATGAAAACTGAATTTATTGAAATAGGAATGAGAGGATTCGCATGAGATACACACTATTAATTGCAGATGACGAACCCGAAATTGTGGAACTGCTTCAGCTGTACCTCGAGAAGGACTACAACATTGTGACAGCCGTTAATGGAGTAGAAGCACTAGAGTGTATCCGTTCAACTCAGATTGATCTGGTCATACTGGATATTATGATGCCTGTAATGGATGGACTCCAGTTGATCAAACAAATCAGGTCCACACACCATATGCCTGTTCTTTTCCTGTCGGCCAAAAGTCAGGATCATGATAAAATCCTTGGACTCGGATTGGGTGCTGACGACTACATCTCCAAACCTTTCAATCCTTTGGAAATTGTCGCCAGAGTGGAAGCTTTGCTCAGAAGAGTCAATCAATTTGATGCACCTGACATGCCTGCTGCTAAAGAGTTAAATCTTTTGCTGGGTGAGCTTAGACTTGATCGATCCCAATGTATCCTTTTTCGCTCGGATAAACCTGTGACATTGACCTCAACAGAGTACAAAATCGTGGAGCTTCTGCTTGAGCAGCCAGGCCGTGTCTTCACCCGTAAAAAAATATATGAAGCCGTCTGGGGAGATTATTACGCTCACGAGGACAGCACGATAATGGTACATATCAGTAACATTCGGGAAAAGATCGAGCGCGACTCCAGGCAACCGGAATATTTAAAAACGATAAGGGGACTGGGATACAAAATTGAAGCGCCCATGGAAAGCTAGAGAAAAGAGACTATTGCAAACGTCCCTGACACTGGACTTTTTGCTGTTTAACTTCTTTTTGTTGTTACTGGTAGCCATCGTGTACATTATCATTAATCTGGATGTGGTCGATTTCCGCATTTCGGATCAGGTGGTGGATCCTGATCTGAATGTGGAGGCACATGTGTATGTGACAGAACTGGAGAACGAGTGGCTGTCCGGTAGCTCCGATGAGGCCAATAATACCGAGATTCAGCGTCTCAAGGACAGTGGGGGATGGATTGAAGTGCTGGATGCGGAGCGGAGGGTCATTCGTTATATCGGGGACAAGCAGGATACGTTCACTCAATACAGTGAAGCTGAGCTATATGCAGGACTCGAAAACCGAAATGAACAGCCTTACTATTACTCCATTAGTACGCTTTCAACAGAGGGAGCTGCAAAGTACGTTTTGCTGAAGATTCCGCGTGACTTAGTCAGTGTACGAATTAATGATAATCAGCTGATTACCAATTTGAAGCATCCGTTATCATTCTACATTATGATCGGGATCGGATTGGTCTTGCTGCTGATATTTGTATACAGCTACTGGGTCGCCCGTCGAATCAAAAAGCCGCTGAGTATTCTCTCTCTAGGTCTTACCCAGATGATCCAGGGGAATTATAGTACACGCATGTCCATCTCGGCAGAGAGGGAATTTGTCCAGATTGGAGAAACCTTCAATTATATGGCGGACGTCATTGAAAATACATCTGCGGAGAAACGTTATGCCGAAGAGAGCAAACAGCGATTAATTGTGGATCTGTCGCATGATCTCAAGACCCCTATTACGAGTATTCAAGGATACGCCCAGGCTTTGGTGGAAGGGCGGGGGGAAGATAAGGACAGGCAGCAGCGATATCTGGGATATATCTACAACAAGTCCGTTCAGGTCGCGCGCATGATTCAGAACATGCTGGAATTGCTCAAAGTGGATTCACCTGACTTCCGTATGCATATTCAACAGCGGGAAATCGGCGAATTTGTACGTGAGATTATGGCTGATACGTATGGTGAGATTGAGCAGAACCACTTTGGCCTGCATGTGCTCGTTCCTGATGAAGAGATTTATGCGAGGTATGATCCGGAGCTGTTGTCCAGAGTGATTCAGAACCTGATTACAAATGCCTTGTCCTACAACCCGCGGGGGACGGAGCTGCGTGTGGAGTTAATCCCACTGGACAACCATGTAGTTATCGAGGTTGCTGATACCGGTGTGGGTATCCCTCAAGAGTTGTGGGCAACCATTTTTGATCCATTTGTACGTGGGGATGAGGCTCGTACGGGAACCGGGGGTACCGGGCTTGGACTGGCAATTGCGCGGCGGAACACCGAGAAAATGGGTGGGCGATTAACACTTTCCCGGCGTGGACGGGAGACGACGGTGTTCACTATACAGATTCCGAAATAAAGGACCGACATAAAGGATAAGGTTGATATAAACATTTTGTCATTCTGATCACCATTTGCAAAATGCTCATATAGAAAAGGTTAAGTGGAGGGGAAACTTTTTGTTCAAAGTAAATTCGTTTGTACGTTTCAGTATTGCACTGGCACTGATACTGATTAATATCTATCTGTTATCACGTGTCAGCTTTATTTTCCAACCGCTTGTTACCATGATTACGGTGATTACCGTGCCGATGATGTTGTCCGTATTCTTTTATTATCTGCTGCGGCCACTCGTCAATTACATGGAAAAAAAGAAGCTGAACCGCACACTTAGCATTTTGTTGATCTATCTGGTGTTTGGTATACTGTTCGCCCTGTTTATTATAGGACTATGGCCTTCCCTACGCGAGCAGTTGATCAACCTGGTAGAAAACGCTCCAAATCTGATCAATTCACTGAGTATGCAGCTTAAAGAGCTGGAACAGAACGGTGTCATTACGGCTATGTTCCCGGAAGGATCGACCCCGTTTTCGCAGATTACGGATTACATTAACAAAGGTTTTACCTTTGTAACAAACTATGTGAGTGGATTCTTCTCACTCATCTCAAGCTTTGCGATTGTTCTGTTCACCTTCCCGATCATTTTGTTCTACATGTTGAAGCAGGGAGAGAAATTCGGTCGTAAGCTGGTGCACATTGCACCTAAACGCTTCCAAAAAGACAGTCGTGATGTGGTACTAGAGATCGATCAGGCGTTAAGCGGCTTTATCGTGGGACGAGTTCTCGTGAATCTGGCTTTGGGCGTGCTGATGTATATCGGTTTCCTGATCATTGGTCTCCCGTATGCACTGCTGTTAACCGTAATTGCGGTCATTATGAACTTTGTTCCGTTTATCGGGGCGATTCTGTCCTCGGTTCCTATTGTAATCATGGGACTCGTGGTATCCCCTTCGGTTGCAATCTGGTCACTCATTATTATTCTGGTAGCACAGCAAATTCAGGATAATCTGGTTGCACCGTATGTATTCGGCAAAAAACTCGATATTCATCCACTTACCACCATTATATTGGTGCTGGGTGCAGGGGACCTGGGCGGCATTATTGCCATTCTGATTATCATCCCTGTCTACATGATCGTTAAAATTATTTTGGTTCGAATCTATCAGCTATTCTTCAAGGACAAATGGCAGAATGCTTAAACATTTATAAATGATATAGAAGGAGTGGAAATCATGTCTGAAATCATCCCACAACCATACACTGAACCTGAGTATATTGAGCCACAATCTGTTCAAATGGGCTCCATTCATATTTCCAATGATGTAGTATCCAAAATTGTCGGCATGGCCGCTCAAACTACAGAGGGAATATCCTCCATGTCTGTTGGTCTTACTGAAGGAATCGCCAAGAGCATCAGCGGAAAGAGCTTGCAAAAAGGGATTGACGTTGCGATCAAAGATGACCAGGCATCTATCCAACTGCGAATCAATGTTCAATTTGGCAAAAAGATGCATGAAGTCTGTCAGGAACTTCAACATAATGTGCAGCAAGCTGTCGAGCAATTAACAGGCATTATGGTGAATGAAATTAAAGTTCAAGTGGTAGGCGTGACCATGCAGGAGCAAGTTTAAAGCAGAACGAGCAGAACGAACGAATGGAATCCAGTCATAAGCAGGTAGTGATATCCTGTGTAAAAATACAAAACAGCACTTTCCCATTAGCTGCATAAATGGGAAGGTGCTGTTTTGTGTTTGCGATAATACGTAGGGGCTTCGCCCATAACTTTTTTGAACATTTTCGAGAAAAGCAGCTGGTCGGCATATCCAACGGAACGGGAGATATCCCCAATGGTCAAAGCCGGGTCCAGCGTCAGCTCAGCTGCCCTGCGCATGCGGTAATTGACCAAATAAGACTGAATGCTGGTGCCCATCTTGTCTTTGAAAAGGGAGCACAAGTAACTGCGCTGCAAGCCAACATGGGACGCAATGGACTGTACGGTTATGGTATTGGCATAATTAATCTCAATGAAATCCATCACCTGAGTGACATAGGTTTCTTTCGTATAGTCCTGGAGCGGAATAGGTCTGTCCTCACCGGCTCCATCAATTAAAATGGAGAAAAACTGAAAGAGCAATCCCGTCATGCTGATCTCCCATCCCTTATGAGTGTTGCGAGAGCTAATCATGCGGTGCAGACAGGAGCGCATCTCGTCATCGTCATTGCCTATCTCAAAGATCGGATGATGCTCAGACAGACAAGCCTGCTGTAATAACGAAGGGCAGGTGCTCCCTTGGAAAGCAACCCAGCTATACTCCCATGGATCATTCTGATCTGCTTCATAATGAACAATAGAATGGGGCACGATGAGGAACCCCTGGCCTTTGTGCAGCGTAACCTTTTTGCCCCCGACTTCGAAGGTGCCTTTGCCGTCCAAAATGTAATGGATTTTGTAATAATCCCGCATGGCCGGGCCGAAGTGGTGACCAGGTGCGCAAGCTTCTGTGCCGTAATGAAGGAGCTGCAGCTCCTGAAAGTGATTGTTTTTGCACATATACGTAATCAAGGCTATTCACTCCTGTTATGAGGTCGTTATACCTTGCATTTTAACATATAAAAGGTGAAAAGGAATCGTTTTATAAATATCATTTGATGAAGATACCAATCATTTTTCCATATCGTTGTAGTGAAATGCCATATCGTTTTACATGGAAAGTGTCTAAGATGAAAGGGTATTCAACAACTTTTACAGGAAAAGAGAGATTAACGATGCCTTATACTGCGAGTGAACAACGATACAGTGAAATGAAATATGCCCGCTCTGGAAAAACCGGAATTAAGCTGCCGCAAATAGCACTAGGCTTATGGCAGAACTTCGGTGGAAACCGCACCCTGGATATTCAGGAAGAGATGATCCTGCGCGCATTCGATCTGGGGATTAACCATTTCGACTTGGCCAACAACTATGGACCACCTCCAGGATCAGCCGAAGAGAATTTTGGTGTCATTCTCAAAAAACATCTGCGTCCTTATCGCGACGAACTGCTCATCTCGACTAAGGCAGGTTATCATATGTGGAACGGTCCATACGGCGAATGGGGTTCCCGCAAAAACCTCATTGCCAGTCTGGACCAAAGTCTCAGCCGGATGGGACTGGATTACGTAGATATTTTCTATCATCACCGTCCAGATCCGGAGACACCGCTCGAAGAAACGATGACTGCGCTGGATCATATCGTTAGACAGGGTAAAGCTCTGTATGTAGGCTTGTCCAACTATGATGCCGAACAGACCAACGAAGCAGTTACTATTTTGCGTCGTCTCGGAACACCTTGTCTGGTTCACCAGCCAAACTATTCGATGCTGAATCGCTGGATTGAGGATGGATTGCAGGATGTGCTGGATGAGCACGGCGTAGGATCGATCGCATTCTGTCCGCTTGGCCGGGGACAGTTGACGAATAAATATGTGGACAAGATCAAGGAAGAGCGCGCCAATCCAACAGGTAATCTGAAAAAAGAAGCCTATACGGACGAACGGATCGCCAAGTTCGAAGCACTTCAGGCGGTTGCCGAACTTAGAGGTCAAACGATCTCCCAGTTGGCGCTGAACTGGATTTTGCGTAGCAACCGAGTTACTTCCGCTCTGATCGGCGCAAGCCGTGTGTCCCAGATCGAAGAAAACGTAGCCGCACTTCAGGCACCAGATCTGACGACAGAAGAGCTGAGTGAAATCGAAAGCATCTTGGATGGCATCGGAAACTATGCTTGGTAGATTGTAACGCAGAGATCGACTTTGGAGATTCAGAGTCATGTCTACAATGATTAAATCAATCTATATTTTCTAGATATGTTGGGATAACTAAGGTGTCTTCCTGTAGTCGGGAGGACACCTTTTTTGTCTTACTTATCATTCTTTATATGTAGAGATAGACCTTATAAAGCGTCGTTCTAATTGACCTGTGTTTATTTTTTTCTTAAACTATTTCATATCATAGCACCAGGTCCTAGGATTTAGGGTATAATATATAGATGCTATACATTTGAAATATGAAGGAGAGGCTCCATTTGAATTTTCAACAGTGGATTTCGCCTGAAACCTATAACCTGACATCCGAGATGGAGAATCACCCGTCGGATCGGGTTGCACTTAGATGGCTAAGCGATCATAAAGAATTGGAAGAGATCACTTATGGTGAGTTATTGAAGCAGGCAAATCGTCTTGCTGGAGGCTTGCGTGATCTTGGTTTGGAGAAGGGCGACCGGGTGCTGGTCATGGTACCACGCCGAATTATTGCCTATGTTATATACATTGCCTGCCTGAAACTGGGCATTGCTGTTATTCCTTCTTCCGAAATGCTGCGTGCGAAAGATCTGGAGTATCGTCTTCGGCATTCCGATGCCCGGGCTGTCATTGTCTGGTCTGAGACGACTGCTGAAGTTGAAAAGATAGATGCAGATCTGCCAGCATTGGCACACCGCATCGTTGCATCACCAAATGGTGATGATAGCGTACCTGGAGAAGGCTGGGTCAATGTACACCAGTTAATGCAAGGCCAATCCGATACGATGGCTGCGGTGGAAACACATCGTGACGATATGGCTATTCTTGCTTATACCTCCGGTACGACTGGCAATCCAAAAGGCGTAGTACATAGTCATGGTTGGGGGTATGCCCATTTGCGGATCGCTTCATCGTTATGGCTGGATATTCAGCCTTCGGATACGGTATGGGCAACGGCAGCACCGGGATGGCAAAAATGGATCTGGAGTCCGTTCCTGTCTGTACTCGGAAGAGGGGCGACCGGGCTGGTTTATAATGGATCATTCCAACCGAAACGTTATCTGGAATTGTTGCAGGAGCATCAGATCAACGTCTTGTGCTGTACGCCAACGGAATATCGGTTAATGGCCAAAGCAGATGATCTGGGTCACCATGATCTGTCCGCACTGCGTAGCGCCGTGTCTGCTGGTGAGCCGTTGAATCAGGAAGTAATTGAAATTTTCCAGCGTCACTTTGACCTGACGATTCGGGACGGATATGGACAAACCGAGAGCACGCTGCTGATCGGCAGTTTAAAAGAGGCTCCCGTACGAATCGGTTCTATGGGGCAGTCCATTACACCAGGCCTTATTGAGATCGTCAATGAAGAGGGACAACCTGTACCTGCTGGTGAAGTAGGAGATATTGCTGTGCATAAGGATATGCCAGCCTTGTTCCGTGCTTATTATCAGGATGAGGGACGGAAGGAAGCGAATCAGCGTGGGGATTATTTTGTAACAGGTGACCGCGCACGTAAAGACGAAGAAGGCTACTTCTGGTTTGAAGGCCGCAGTGATGATATCATCATCAGCTCAGGTTACACGATTGGACCGTTTGAGGTGGAAGAAGCGCTGATGAAACACGCCAGCGTGAAGGAATGTGCGGTCGTAGCAAGTCCTGATGAGATCCGTGGTAACATAGTGAAAGCATTTGTAGTGCTGAGAGACGAGTCTCTCGCATCACCGGAACTTGCGCGTGAACTGCAAAAGCATGTGAAGGAATGGACAGCACCCTACAAATATCCACGCAAAATCGAGTTTGTAGCCGATCTGCCAAAAACAAACTCAGGTAAAATCCGCCGGATCGAGCTGCGTGAGCAGGAAAAACGCAAGGCTTAAATGATTGCGTGTAAACAAATAGTTGGAAATATCAGCATAAGTAGTGAAAGGGAAGGAATCGATTCTGAACATTCAAATATGAAACAGGAGTGAACACAACCATGAGTAATTTTGAACAAACCTTTGAAAAATCGTTGGAACAATACGCAGAGCTGGTTGTCAAAGTCGGCGTAAATATTCAGAAAGGACAGGATCTGCTCGTCACGGCACCCATCGAAACATTGGAATTCACCCGTCTGGTCGTACAAAAAGCGTATGCAGCTGGCGCCAAGTATGTACAGGTTGATTTTGATGATGACGACATTACACGCAGTCGTTTTGAACATGGGTCTGATGACAGCTTCGATTATTACCCGGCCTGGAAAGCGGAAATGATGGAGAAGTTTGCAGAAGCAGGCGGCGCTACCCTCACGATCAAAGTACCTGACCCTGAATTGTACAAAGGCATCAATTCCGACAACGTGTCGCGTGCAACCAAAGCGGCGGCTCATGCACGTCGCGGATATTCGAAATATACGCGTAACCACGAAATTAGCTGGTGTCTGATCAAAGCGCCAACCAAGGCGTGGGCGAACAAAGTGTTTGCCGACATTCCAGAGGAAGATCGCATTAACGTGATGTGGGAAACCATCTTCAAAATGAACCGTGTCGATGGTGGAGACGCTATTCAGAACTGGAAAAAACATCTGGACACCCTGAATGCCATGAGTGATTTGCTGAACAAGAAAAATTATAAAAGCCTGCACTACCGTGCACCCGGAACGGATTTGAAAATTGAGCTGGTGAACAACCACATCTGGGGTGGCGGCGGTAGCGAAAACAAGCAAGGTGTGTATACCGTTGCGAACATGCCGACAGAAGAAGTATTTACCATGCCGAAGCGCAGTGGAGTCAACGGATTTGTCAGCAGCACGATGCCGCTGAACCTGAATGGACAACTTGTAGACCAGATGAGAATTACGTTCAAGGATGGACAGGTTGTTGCGTTTACAGCAGCTTCGGGTGAAGAGCATCTGAAAAACCTGTTTGCCACCGATGAAGGTGCACGTTATCTTGGCGAAGTTGCCCTCGTGCCGCATGATTCGCCAATCTCCAACTTGAATCGTATTTTCTATAATACCGGTATTGACGAGAATGCATCCTGCCATCTGGCCGTAGGAAGTGCATACCCGTTCAACATGAAAGATGGTACGACGATGTCTAACGAGGAATTGCTGAAACATGAATGCAACGTCAGTCTGACCCATGTGGACTTTATGATCGGATCTGCAGAGCTCGACATTGATGGTGAGTTGCAGGATGGTACGGTGGAACCTGTATTCCGCAAAGGGAACTGGGCATTTTAATTGGTGAAAACAAGGCAATAAGTTATAAACAAAAGCGACTTCAACGTTGAAGTCGCTTTTGTTGTTTTTGGCATCCACAACAACTATGAATGATTTATAGCGGCTTAACGGGTACACATATTTCACAAAAATCCAGAAGAAGCAGATCACCCGCATACCTTTCCATAATGGGTTTGTTGTCCATGATACAACCATTGCTCTGCAAATACGGGAAAATCTCGGTCCAGGCTTGTTTCACATCTTCTGCTGTGTGTTTGACTTTGCAAACCAGATATTGCCCGCCAGGAAGTTCAGCTTCTTCAAGTTGGGGAGTCGACTCATCCAGGCAGTAATCCTCTGATATGACAATACAAGCATCATACCTGCATTGAGAGGGGAGGGTGGTTTCCGGGTTATCCTGCGGAATGCCGAACAAGATGGTCGACCTTGTAAGCAGGCTTTTGGATCTTGCCCAGGTCTTTAATGTTTCCATCGCGTGACTGTTAGCAGGACCATACGGACCCACTTGTCGTACATAAGCAATTCGGGAGGTTGGCAGGTTTTCGATGTGGAATTCCATTGATGTTCATTCCTTTCGTTACGATTATGGGTTACATCTCGAATGCTATCATGGTATAAAAAAATATTCATAAGTATTTTTGGGAAAAGAGAGATCGTAGGACTTTAAGTCTATTTTCAGTGGTAATGGGTAAGTAGGACTTGTGGTATTCTTGTTTCCACATCAGCAAACACTTAGAATTGAAGATATAATCATGACATTTGGAAACGTAGCAGAGAGTTGGGGGGAGAAGATTTTAATGGATATCACCCGAGATTTTACGGACGAACTTTTTAAGCAATGGGTGCTGGTGCATTTCTGCGATAATCGAGGAACCATTCAGTCAAGCGATATCGATACCGTAACATCACTGTCACTTGCGAATCAAAATCTTTCCAGTCTGGCGGGATTAGAACACTTCAGTATGCTGGAAGAGCTGGATTGCAGCTTTAACCGACTTCGAGCTTTGGATGTAAGTAACAACCCCAAGCTTGTGAAGCTGGAGTGCCATTGGAATATGCTGTCGAGATTGAATCTGGATCATAATCCTTCTTTGAAGGAACTTAGCTGTAGCTATAACGCATTTTTTACGCTCGAACTGCATCACAATAAGCTGCTGGAACGGCTCGAGTGCTCCAACAATTACATATCACATCTGGATGTCTCAAGCTGCATGAACTTGCTGGAAATCCGGTGCAATCATAATCATCTAACCGAACTGGATACGTGTAATAATCCGAAATTGGAAAGTGTACGATGTTTTAATAACCACATCTCGAAGTTGGACCTCAGTCAGAACGAGCATCTTCAAGAGCTTTATTGTTCAGAAAATAAACTAACCGAGCTGGATTCTGCGCTCCACTCCAGATTGGATAGAATCCAGTTTGGGAACAACCTGATTATTGAACCGGACATTAGCGTTCCGGGGGTAGGAATCTTTCAATATGATGTTTCGATGTCATACTATACAGCTACCTTGACGTACAAGGGACAAGATCTGGTCGTTACTACCGATGCTTCTACAAAAGTAGCTATGGACCAGTTGTCTCCAGTGATCGAGGAGGCCTGGAAACAGTTCGACGAATTATGTGAACGAACGCTTCAGGTTATAGGGAAGGCCCATCCGGACGAGGATGTAAATGGATTGATACTGGTTGACGTAGTATTTGAGGAAGGTGGCTGCTTCAGAATAGGTTATGATGCGGGTGATACACCTGCTGGACGGCTCTATCTGTATGCTTCGTTTAACGAAAAATTGGAAATTTCTGATGCGCTTATCTATGAAACGTATTAAAGCCACGAGAACGTGGCTTTTTTGTTTATAACTTTTAGTTATTCGGCATGCATTTTGTTGAAGCTGACATACTCGTTAATCGGTTTGCGGTATCCGCGCGGACGTTGTTTGGCTTCCGACTTTTTGCCAATTGTAATCAGCATGGCAGGTACATAATGGTCGGGAATATCCAAGCTACGTTGCAACTCTTCAGCGTCGAAGCCAATCATGGGGCAGGTGTCCCAACCACGATCCTGAGCGATTAGCATCAATTGCATCGCTGACAGGCTGGCATTACGAATTGCATCTTCCCTCTGGAAGAACCTTCCGCGCGTTTCGTAAAATTCGAGAACGCTCTGGGATTCTTGCTCGTATTGAAACGGAGTAAGCGCTCCAAGGTTCAGCAGGCCCTCATTGATTGTGCGGATGTGATGATGTGCGTTGACATCTCCGAGGACAACAATGACCGCTGAGGCGGTTTTAACTTTATATTGCTGTGAAGCCTCATAGACTTTTTCTTTCTGAGCCGGGTCCGTTAGCACAAGATAGTGTGTATGCTGGAGGTTAAAGGCGGAAGGTGCGAATTTGTTCAAGGCAAACATTTCTTGCAATTCCGACTCTGGAATCTCAATTCCTTCTTCAAAAATAACGGCAGATCTACGGTTTTTGACTAGATTCTCCAATTCACTCATGGTAGTTTCCCTCGCTTATGTATGATTTATAAACTGACTATAACACACTAAGTTACTTTATGTAAGTATTATTTTTGAATAAGACAAGATCTGCCTGCCATACGATAAAATAAAACAGAAGAGGTGATTCATGAAAACATTCATCACAAGGTACAGGGCTGGAAAGTTGAGAAATGAATTTCAGGTATACGTCATCGAATCCTCCACGTTGAAACGTTTTTTGGTGGTGGAGATGGTATTGGGTACCCTCGCTTACAATGTTGCGCTTTATCTGTTTCATAATGCACTTCTTGCTGGCGTTGGTTCCTGGGCCGGAACGGAAAGTGTGAAGAGGCTGCCAGTCGTTTTCAGGAAAATTGTAGGTCCTTAAACTATAAACTATGACAGAGTGTTAATTGCTGATTGGTTATGTAGGTGTAAATGTAATGCAGGAGTGAAAGGCCCGATACCGGGCCCAATCCTGTATAGTTCAGTTTGCCTTTTACATACTATGTCGTAAGAGCGGAACGAACTTTTTTGACGTACAGATTCCTTGTGTTTATTTGGCGCGCTCCAGGTACTGTTCAAGTGTAAGATTCTGGCTCGTAATTTCCCCAGCGATATACACGCCAACATAACGCACATGCCATGGCTCATAAGAGTAGCCTGTCAGTTTCTCCTGATCTTTGCCATAACGAATGATAAATCCGTATTTATGTGCATTGGCTTTCAGCCATTTGCCTTCTTTGGTGTTTCCAAAGCTTTGTTGCAAATCATATCCCGCTGATGCACTGGAGATATCCATCGCAAGACCCGTCTGATGTTCACTTTGTCCAGGACGAGCACTGGTTTTATTGGCAACAGCTTCGCCTTTGATACTTGCATTACGGTCAAAAATGGATTTTTGGGTAGTATAAGAGCGATAACCAGACACGGCTTTGATATCAATGCCGTCTTTTTTCGCTGCTGCGAACAAGTTCTCGATTGCTGTGGCAGCTACTTTACGCATTTGCTTTTTCGGACTGGAGCCGGAGAAGCTAAATGGGATGTTAGGAACAACCAGATCCTGAGGGGCATAGGTTGAAGGCAAGTTTCTCTTTTTATTCACTAGCACAACCGTGCTTGATAGATTCGTTACCGTTGCCAGGCCACTGCTGCTCGTTTTGATTGTGCGTCCAGGTGCATTATCGTGCAGGAATTGAGTGAAGCTGGAGCTGGCAGCAGATGCGACCGGATTCAGTTCCTTAGTGAAGGGCAGCGTTGTGAATGCTGAGCCTGCTACGACAGAACCTATAAGTATCGTGGATACGATGGATTTACGTGTAAAAGATTTCATGATGTGTGTTCCTCCTCGGGTTATATCAATCTCGTGCTTTGCTATATACCGAGTATACTAGAGGATTATATCCATAGGTTCTCCAATTGTTTCCGAGTTGTAAACAAAGTTTGCGAGATTCATAGCTTTTAATTGTCTGACGAGAAAAAGAGCACAAAAAAAGACTCTGCACCTTTTGTGCAAAGTCTTTCTGTATACATAGATAGGCGAATCAAATGCTCATTATTTCAGCCACAAACTTTTGAATTACAGCTCGCATGAAACAGAATTTCCGGAGCTTCCAGCAGCCACTGCGCGGTCATCCCGAACACGGACATTGCTGCTGAGTATACCGGAATCACTGCTTAGTTTGAAGGAAGGATAGTTGAGTTCCGTGTCCAGCTTCATGTGCTGCTCCAGGTTTAACTGTTGTTTCGGATCGACATAGAATGGCACCAGATTGGTTTCAATTTGTACATCCAGAGCTTCGGGTTCGTCCACGATAAGTATGGCGATAATTCCGTTACAGCCACAACCTTCCATGTCATAGATCACTTTGAAATAACCGGGCTCATCATTCAGGCTTTCAGTTAATCGCGCAGCAGCCAAATCTGTAATTTGAATATGCATATCGCTACACTCCTTTATATGTTGGCATGATCGTAATGGTAAATGGATTAATTCAACTTCTACTGTCATTATACCATTTTGGCAAAAATCAAAGCATTTATTTTCTTGACTGATCAGTCTGGAAAAGTGTATTCTTGACTTAATCCAGCGGGAGGTGAGGTCTGAAATTGGGAAGAGCCAAGGAATTTGACACCGAAAGTGTTCTAAGAAAAGCCACGGCTGTATTTGGAGCCTATGGTTATGAAGGTACTTCGTTGACTGTACTGCTGAATGAGCTTGGTATTGCACGTCAAAGTTTGTATGACACTTATGGAACCAAGCATGATTTATTTGTCTCTGCCCTTAAATTTTATATTCAGCAGAAAACAGAGGCGAGTATTCAGCTGTTGAATGAATGCACGAGTGTAAGGCAGGGGATGGAACAGCTTTTCAACGAAGCCGTTAATGTATTGACGGACGAGGAGCGTCGCAATGAATGTTTTATTATCAATAGCGCCGTCGAACAAGCACCCCAAAATCATGAGATTGCAGACTTTATTCAAGCGAGCAACAAGCAAATGGAAGATACTTTTCTTGCGGCGCTTATCCGTGGGCATAGAAACAGTGAATTTAACCATGCCGAGGATGAATTGCCCGGTATTTCCCGTTTTCTGAATTATTCCCGCCTGTCATTGACCTTCACCGCCAAGAGCGGTGCTAGTACAGAGGTGCTGCAGGAGCTAGTGCGTACAACACTAAGGGTATTGAATTAATGGCAGTATATGAGCAAGGATTCTTTGTTGGATTTCTGAAAATGAACGCTTAGGGCGTTTATTTTTTCACCATTCTAGACTGATCAGTCTGAAAAATGAACACAGAGCAAACCGAAGGAGGAAGTGAAAATGATCAACGATAAACCTTTAACACTGATTACAGGAGCGAATGGAAAGACAGGAAGCCGCGTTGCGGCCATACTTCAGAAGCACCACTATCCGGTGCGTCTGGCAGGGAGAAAGAAACCAGCTTCTTCTGATTCTGCCGACAACTACGTCTTTTTTGATTGGTACGATTCAACCACTTATGGTCCAGCGCTGAAAAATGTGGATCAAGTGTACCTTGTCGTGCCGGTCATGGAAATGCACCCGGAAGCCGTAATGATTCCGTTCATCAAGGAAGCGTTATGGAGCGGCGTTAAACGATTCGTCTTGCTTGGCAGTGCTTCCGTTGATGAAGACGGACCTATATTTGGTAAAGTGCATCAAAGCTTGAAGGAGCTTGCTCCTGAGTGGACTGTACTACGGCCTTCCTATTTTATGGAGAACTTTACAGAGGGACCGCATCGGGAGACGATGAAGCAGTTGGGTAAAATCTACAGTGCTGCTGGTGAGGGTAAAATTGGTTTTGTCAGCGCAGATGATATCGCAGCAGTTGCCTTCTATGCTCTGACAGATGTTGTCCCCCATAATACAGCTCATATCATTACGGGTCCGGAGACATTGTCTTATGGGCAAGTTGCTGGCATGTTCAGTCGTTTACTGAATCAATCCATACAGCATGAATCATTGTCTGATGAAGAATTGAGGAATAGCATGATTCAGGGGGGGATGTCGGAAGATTACGCCACGGTTCTGGCAGGACTAGATGTATTCATCCGGGAGGAAGGAAGAGAAGATCAAACGACGGAGACGGTACTTAAAGTCACAGGTCAAAGCCCGGTTTCTCTGGAGCAATTTATTAGGCAGCATATGCAATGAGGGGAATCATAGAAAGATTTTTATAAAATTATTGGAAGCAAATTCTGCTGAATAATAAGAAGACGGTGCCGGAAGGCCCGTCTTTTTTGCTGATTGTTCAACCTTTAGAGGTATCCGTTCCCATTCCAATTTCTACAGTACCAACAATACCCCAATCCAGTACGGTGATTATATGTGTACGCTTTTGGGGAAATAGATGAGAATGAATGTTTGATAAAAGGAGAGAAGAGAACGGATGATTCAGTTCGAAAATGTATCCAAGCAATACCCTGATGGAACCCATGCTCTGCGTCAGGTTAATCTCAACATTAATAAGGGAGAGCTGTTCGTCATGATTGGTCCGAGCGGTTGCGGCAAAACCACAATGCTCAAAATGATCAATCGCCTGATTGAGCGGACAGATGGGACCGTCCGAATTAATGAACGGCCTATCGATGAATATAACATTCATGAATTGCGATGGAATATCGGATATGTGCTGCAACAGATTGCACTGTTCCCACATATGACAATTGCCGAAAATATTGCGGTTGTTCCTGAACTCCGAAAGTGGAAGTCAGAGCAAATCAAGGAGCGCGTACATACTTTGCTGGACATGGTCGGACTGAAAGGTACCACATACAGTGATCGCAAGCCTGCTGAGCTATCTGGTGGACAACAACAGAGAATCGGTGTATTGCGCGCACTCGCTGCCGATCCCGAAATTGTACTGATGGATGAACCGTTCAGTGCACTTGACCCGATGAGCCGTGAGAAATTACAGGACGATATTCTGGATATTCAGCGTCAGATGAAGAAGACGATTGTGTTTGTTACCCATGATATTCAGGAAGCGATGAAGCTGGGCGATCGTATCTGCATCATGAAGGATGGGCAAGTGTTACAGGTAGGCACCCCGGAAGAACTAATCCAGCTGCCAGCCAATGAATTTGTACGTGACTTTGTCGGTAGTTCTGGTCCGGATAGGAGTTCACAGCCTGTATCTGGTGGGGGCGACCCGCTGTATGAATTACAAACGGCCTCCGGCGAACAAGAGCGACTGATTTCTATATTTGATCTTGAATCGATCATGTCACCGCTCTCACCTGGGCATGTGCCGAAGTCGGCCAAAACGGCTGTTCCCGTATCGATTACGCTGCCGGATTTTGTGGAAATCATGGCATCTCATGATCATTTACTGGTCGAGAAGGACCACCAGATTATAGGCCAGGTCAGTCGAGCCGATCTGATCCAGTACTGGTCCGGGCAGTTGCAGGAACGAGGTGAAGCATGAGTAAATTTACAGAGGTGTTCAGTGAGCGCAAAGGACAGTTATTATCCGCTCTCCTTGAGCATATTCAGATCTCATTTATCGCATTGTTCTTTGCCGTTCTGATCGCAATCCCGCTTGGCATTTACCTGACACGCAAGCCAAGAGTGGCTGAGCCGATTATTGGGGTAACAGCCGTATTGCAAACGATCCCGTCCCTGGCCCTTCTCGGATTGCTCATTCCGTTATTCGGCATTGGGACACTTCCTGCGATTATTGCGCTAGTTGTGTACGCGCTGCTTCCGGTACTCCGCAACACGTATACGGGTATATCGGAAGTCGATCCTTCGATGGTCGAGGCAGCGAATGCGATGGGCATGAACAGCCGTCAACGTCTGACCAAAGTGGAGCTGCCACTCGCCATGCCTGTCATTATGGCAGGTATTCGTACCGCAATGGTTCTTATTGTAGGTACAGCAACGCTTGCGGCCCTGATTGGTGCAGGGGGTCTGGGTGAACTCATTTTGCTTGGTATTGATCGAAATGATACTGCATTGATTATTCTGGGAGCCATCCCAGCCGCATTACTTGCCATTTTGTTTGATGTGCTGCTCCGCCAGTTCCAACGTTTATCGTTCAAGAAAACGCTGGTCACTCTCGGAACGCTCGCTCTAGTGGCCGTTCTGGTAATCACGATTCCTTGGCTCTCCCGTGGAGGGCAAAAAGATCTGGTTATTGCTGGAAAGCTGGGTGCCGAACCGGAGATTTTGATTAATATGTACAAATTGCTCATTGAAAAAGATACCGATCTGAAGGTTGAATTGAAACCAGGATTGGGTAAAACCACATTTCTGTTCAATGCACTGAAATCAGGTGATATTGATATTTATCCGGAATTTACGGGTACCGCCATATCTGAATTTATGAAGGAAACCGCATTTAGCACTGATCGCACAGAAGTGTATGAACAGGCAAGAGACGGGATGTTGAGCCAATTCAATATGGTTCTTCTGAACCCGATGGATTACAACAATACGTATACGTTGGCTGTGCCTCAGAAGGTTGCCGATCAGTATAATCTGAAGACCATATCGGATCTAAAGTCGGTACAGCAACAGATCAAGGCAGGATTCACACTGGAATTCTCTGACCGGGAAGACGGATATGTTGGTATTCAGAAGAAGTATGGCATCAAATTCCCGAACGTAGCCACAATGGAACCGAAACTGCGTTATTCAGCCGTTCAGCGTGGAGATATCAATTTGCTGGATGCTTACTCCACAGACAGTGAACTGAGACAGTATAAACTCGTTGTGTTGGAGGATGATCAGGAATTGTTCCCGCCATATCAGGGAGCGCCGATGCTCCGCAAGGAAACGGCAGACCAATATCCGCAGCTGATGGAGGTACTGAATCAACTTGCAGGCCGGATCACGGACGATGAGATGCGTCAAATGAATTACGAAGTGAACGTTAATGGAGCGATTCCAGAACAAGTGGCAACGGATTATCTGCAAAAAGCAGGGTTATTATAGCTTATATTCACGGTTTAACATGAAGAGGAGGAACAACTATGACACAACCTTATGATTTGATCGCGATTGGAACCGGGAGCGCTGCAAGCTCTGTTATATCCCGCTGCGCCGAAGCCGGATGGAAAATTGCCGTGATTGATGAACGAGAGTTTGGCGGAACCTGCGCGTTACGGGGCTGTGATCCCAAAAAAGTGCTTGCAGGAGCGGCTGAACTGATCGACTGGAATGAACGAATGAAGGGCAAAGGAGTGGAAGGTAACGCTTCTATTCAGTGGTCGGAACTTATGGAGTTCAAGCGAACATTTACGGAGAGTATTCCGAGAGCAAGTGAAGATAAGTTCAAACAGGCAGGGATGCATACGTTCCATGGTAAGGCTTCATTCGTTGACGAAGATCACATTTGTGTAGGGGAAGAAATACTACAGGGGAAACATATTCTAATTGCAACAGGTGCGCATCCAGCACCACTTCCTATTGATGGTGCAGAGCATCTGAAATATAGCGATCAATTTCTTGATCTGGAACAGCTGCCGGATAAATTGGTTCTGGTGGGTGGAGGTTACATTGCTTTTGAATTTGCACATATTGCGGCCAGAGCTGGTACGGAAGTCCATATTATACATCGAGGTGAAGAGCCGCTGGAACAGTTTGATTCGGAACTGGTGGACCTGCTGCTGCAAAAATCCGAAGAAGTAGGCATTCACGTACACTTGAATGCGGAAGTGAAGGCGATTCGTCAACAGGGAAACACATATGTGGTCAGTGGAACCCGCAATGGGGCTGATCATCAATGGCAGTGTGGACTTGTCGTTCACGGAGCAGGGCGTATTCCGAATGTAGATGGGCTTGAACTGGAGAAGGGAAATGTCAGCTATACGAAAAAAGGCATCTCCGTTAATGAGTACTTGCAGAGCGAAAGCAATCCAAGAGTCTATGCAGCTGGTGATGTTACCGCAACGGAAGGACTTCCGTTGACTCCGCTCGCAGGCCAGGAATCACGCGCAGTATCCTTGAACTTGCTTGAAGGCAATCATAACAAACCTAATTATAAAGTAATGCCCTCGATTGTATTTACCGTGCCATCCCTGGGTTCTGTAGGTCTTACTGTGGAGCAGGCCAAAAAAGAGGGCTATGAGGTGAAGGTAAATGACATGTCGAAATGGTATACTTATAAACGTACGAATGAAAAATTTGCCATGGCCAAAGTAGTAGTCGACAAGGCAACAGGGCGTATCCTGGGTGCCCATGTATTGGGTGGCAAAACAGAAGAACTGATTAACCTGTTCGCCATGGCAATTCAGTTCGATTTGACAACCGATCAGCTAAACACCATGAATTTTGCATATCCAACAGCCGCATCGGATATGGGCTCTTTATTTTAATGTGAAGGTGTGGAAGGAAGGGATGAATCATGTCAGTTCATTTTCATCGGCTTCATGAAGCCGAGTGGACAACCGAACCGGTTCAAGCGCGAACGGAAGGTGACCGTCTGATTGTGGAGGCACAGGAGGGCAGTGACTTCTGGGAGAAAACATTCTATGGTTTCTGCCATCAGAATGGACATGCCATGCTTGCTCCATGGGATGGAACCAAGGCAATCGAAGTATCATTTGATCTGAGTTCATTCACGGAATTGTATGATCAGGCAGGGTTAATGCTCTGGCATGGACAGGATCAATGGATCAAGGCGGGGGTTGAAGTAAACGACGGCGTAGCTCATGTAGGGGCGGTCGTAACGGATCGGTTTTCCGATTGGTCGCTCTCACCTGTACCGGAGTGGGGTGGACGCATCGTTACCATTCGGGCTTCATACCATGACGAAGCCGTAGTTATTCGTGCCCGCACGGATGAGCATCCTTGGCGTACCATTCGGGTCGCGAGGTTTGCCTATCCGACGAACAAGCAAGCAGGACCGTTTCTCTGTTCTCCGAAGCGTGCCGGGTTCGAGGTTGCTTTTACCAAATGGAAATTGACTGAACCGGATCAGGATTTGCACACTGACCCACCTATTGCCGATTAAGATGGGTTTGGTTGGGAAAAGTGACGTTATCGCTACACACGAAAACAAGCAAGTCTTCCTTGGTGGAGGACTTGCTTGTTTTCGTGTGTATTACTACTGTTGTAGTTTATCCTCAAGGTCTTATTTGCTTGAGTCTTGGTCCTTGGAGTCAGATTCGATGCCATCAGCATCCTCTTCACCATCATTTGTTTCGTTCAGCTCACGCATACGTTCTTCGTAATCATCCAGAAACCATAATGGGTCCATGTTATCTTCCTCGCCATTATAATTGATCAATACTTCTTCGCCGGCTTTGATATCTGTATAAGCATAGAAGTCAAAAGTGTGGTTTTCGAAGTTGATATCATAGGTGGCATTAGGCTCATAGGAATGGTTGATCAAACTGCCATAGCCCAGCAGAATAGCCGTATGATTGGCTCCATATTCGAATACGTAATCTTCGAGAATTGTTTTCTCAACATGTTCGTGGTCTTCATTGGGATAAGGGACAACTGGAGCCTGATGGATCAGCTGGCCTTTTGGAATGTCTACGGTCGCAAATACGCCGCGGTTAAATTCGCCATCACCCAATTTGGATTGTTTCACTTCAATCATGATTTTCACCTGATGCTCTCCAAGAGAGCTCCATTCTTATAGTAGTAAGTCGTTTAAGGAAAAATTTTAACTCATCCATACCTATAAGGCAAATGTCATTGATTTCAGTTTGAGTGGATCCGGGGGCAATACAAAGGACATTTCATCGAAAAATGGTGCTAAATTTACAATATGGCGTTGAGTTGTGCATGATATAACGCTTATAATATACAAAGAATTAAGTCTATATAGAAAAGGTGTCATGAATGAGCATATTAAATGTCGAAAAATTAAGTCATGGTTTTGGTGACCGTGCTATCTTTAACAACGTTTCTTTCCGCCTCCTGAAAGGCGAACATATTGGTCTGATCGGAGCCAATGGTGAGGGTAAATCTACCTTCATGAACATTATTACGGGCAAACTCCAGCCAGATGAAGGTAAAGTGGAGTGGTCCAAACGTATGCGTGTCGGATATTTGGATCAGCACGCTGTGCTCAGCAAAGGACAATCCATTCGTGATGTCCTTCGTGGTGCGTTCCAGTATTTGTTCGACATGGAACAAGAAATGAATGATATGTATGGCAAGATGGGCGATGTAACTCCGGAGGAATTGGAACAGCTGCTGGAGGATGTAGGTACGATTCAGGATACGCTGACTAACCAGGATTTCTACATGATTGATGCCAAAGTGGACGAGACAGCACGTGGTCTGGGACTAACCGATATCGGTCTGGACAAGGACGTTAACGACCTTAGTGGTGGACAACGTACGAAAGTATTGCTCGCCAAGCTGCTGCTTGAAAAACCGGATATTTTGCTCCTGGATGAGCCTACGAACTATCTGGATGAATTGCATATCGAATGGCTGAAACGCTATTTGCAGGAATATGAGAATGCCTTTATTTTGATCTCACATGATATCCCGTTCCTGAACAGTGTAATTAACTTGATCTATCACATGGAAAATCAGGATCTCACCCGCTATGTGGGCGATTATAGTCACTTCCAGGAAGTCCATGAGATGAAAAAACAGCAGCTGGAGTCGGCGTATAAGCGCCAACAACAGGAAATTGCCGATCTCAAGGACTTTGTGGCCCGTAATAAGGCAAGTGTGGCTACACGCAATATGGCGATGTCCAGACAGAAGAAATTGGACAAGATGGATGTCATCGAAATCGCCAAGGAAAAACCGAAACCACAGTTTAACTTCCGTGATGCAAGAACGCCCGGTAAGCTCATTTTCGAAACCAAAGGCCTTGTCATTGGATACAATGAGCCGTTGTCGAGACCACTGGATCTGCGCATGGAGCGTGGACAGAAGATCGCCCTCGTTGGTGCGAACGGTATCGGTAAAACAACGCTGATGCGCAGCATTCTGGGCGAGATTCAGGCTTTGGAAGGAACTGTTCAGCGCGGTGAACATCTGGAGATTGGATATTTCCAACAAGAGATGAAGGATGCGAATTACAATACCTGTATTGAAGAGATCTGGCAGGAGTTCCCTTCCTATACCCAATTTGAAGTGCGTGCTGCACTCGCAAAATGCGGACTTACGACCAAGCATATTGAGAGCAAGGTCGCGGTACTGAGCGGTGGCGAGAAAGCCAAAGTGCGTCTCTGCAAACTGATCAATAACGAAACAAATCTGCTCGTACTCGATGAGCCGACGAACCATTTGGACGTTGATGCGAAGGAAGAGTTGAAACGTGCACTCAAAGCATACAAAGGCAGCATTCTGCTGATCTCTCACGAACCTGAATTCTATCGTGATGTGGTTACGGAGACATGGAATTGTGAGTCGTGGACAACGAAGGTATTTTAATCTCACTGCTGCACGAGAAGAATCATGAACAATCGTACAGAAGACAGCGCCATGGTTAAATGGACGCTGTCTTTTTTGCGATGCAAAGGTTACTTATAATGTCTGCCGATTTGATAAGCTTGCTCCAACAAGCCCTCGATATGCGTTTTGGATTCGGATATGGTTTCATAGAGGAATTCGACTCGGGATTCCTGCATTCTTGCATAACCAGCAATACCATTATTCAGATAATTCGAAATCATGTTGTAATAATCGTATTTATGGAATGACGCCTCCGTTCCTCCAGCTAGTGCAATCCAGAGTGCCTTTTTGGAGTTTGCTTTGTTCAGCAGTCCCATGTTCCATACCTTGTCCAGATAAGCTTTGAGCATGGAAGGAACGTTGTACCACCATACCGGGAAAATAAATACAATGGCATCAGCCGCGAGCACGCGATCCAGCTCTTTGCGAATCACAGGGGCATGCTGCTTATCGGGATTTTGCCAATCTCGTTCATCTTCTACGCTATATAACGGATCGAATCCATCATGATACAGATCAAGGATATCAATTTCATGGTGATTCTCCTTCAGACCTTCTATAAAACGATTCATCACGGCAAATGTTAGGGAATCCTGTCTTGGGTGAGTAACGACCAGTTTGATTTTCATGTATGAGTAACCATCCTTTTTCCTTCATTTTTTGGTTTAACGTTCTGACCAATGTTATTATAAGTTTCATGACATCTTTTTGAGAAGTACGCACCTTCGAGTGCTGTAGATACCTTGAGGTTCTTCGGTTACTTTTAATAATGGATATACATATATGTGATTTAAGGGGGATTCCCAGTGGAACAGGAACTGAAAAGATATGAGAGTGGTGTGCAGGCAATGCTGGAACTAGTCGGTGGAAAATGGAGGATTCTTATTCTGCATCAACTCATAACAGGTAAAAAACGAACAAGCGAACTTCGCAGAGCCATCCCTGGCATTACTCAGAAGGTCCTTACCCAGCAGCTGCGTGATCTTGAAAAGAATGAAATCATTCATCGAATTATTCATCCCCAGATTCCACCCAAGGTAGAGTATGAGCTGACCGAGTACGGCTTGACACTGCAGGCAATCATCGACCGCATCTGTCTGTGGGGAGAGAATCATCTGGACAGAGTATATGGAGATAAAAACAAAGTACTGGAGAATCATTTTAGCGAATATATTCCGCTTTCGACTTCGAACTAAACTGCTCCCAGATTAAAAAACAACAAAAACCTTCCTGAATCGAGGAGGAGGGTATTTGTTGTTTTTTGCCCTTTATCAGTGAAACTGATAAATACCATAAAATCATCGAAATTGACCCCTACCATCGGGTATGGTAGGTTCAAGAGAGTAGAAATTAATATGATCATTTTAGTAGGAATTAAAATTGACGTAATGCGCGAGGTGGCAAATGGTGGAACTTCAAGTGACAAACAGCCCTTTTAATCAGGAACAGGTTGAGCTGCTCAATCGCCTTATTCCTACATTGAACGATGGACAGAAAACGTGGCTTAGCGGATATCTGACAGCCATTCAGGGATTTGCGGCTGTAGCTGCACCTGCTGGTGTGGAACAACAGTCTGCATCAACAGCAAGTATTACTCCTGCAAGTGCACCTGCTGCGGTGTCCAGGGAAGTTACGGTGCTCTTTGGATCACAAACCGGGAACTCCAGTGGACTATCCAAGAAACTGGCGAAAAAGCTGGAAGAGCAGGGTCTTCAGGTGACCCTGTCGTCAATGGGAGATTTCAAACCGAACGGACTGAAAAAAGTAGAGAATCTTCTCATTATTGTCAGCACACATGGAGAAGGCGAACCGCCGGATAATGCGATTCCATTGCATGAATTCCTGCATAGCAAAAGGGCTCCGAAGCTCGAGGGATTGCGTTACTCCGTATTGGCTTTGGGAGATACTTCGTATGAGTTCTTCTGTAAGACAGGAAAGGATTTTGACATTCGATTGCAGGAGCTTGGCGGAACAGCGCTTGTACCACGTGTGGACTGTGATGTTGATTTTGATGAAGCGGCCGCAGAGTGGATGAATGATGTGCTTGCTTCACTCAGCAGTACACCTGCTGCTGCGGGAGTGGTAACCAGTGAAGTGGTTGGAGCCGCAGTAAGCAGCGGTGATTCCGAGTTCAACCGGACGAATCCATTCAAGGCAGAAGTGCTGGAAAATCTCAACTTGAACGGCAGAGGATCGGACCGCGAGACACGTCATATCGAATTGTCTCTGGAAGGTTCCAACCTGGACTACGAACCGGGTGACAGCTTGGGTGTGTTCCCTGAGAATCATCCACGCCTGGTCGATGAACTGATTGCAGCCATGGAATGGAATGCTGGTGAGCGCGTTACGGTTAATAAAAGTGGAGACCAGGTATCTGTACGTGAAGCGTTATTGCGTTACTTCGAAATAACTGCTGTCACAAGACCCGTTGTGGAGCAGCTGGCAAAGCTGAGCACGGGGAGCGGGTTGCCCGCTCTGCTCGCAGATGATTCGGAATTCCGCAAAGTCATGAACAGTTGTGATTTGCTGGATCTGGTACAGGATTATGAGCTTAAAGGTATTCCGGCTGCATCGTTCGTAGCTGTGCTTCGCAAAATCCCGGCACGTCTATATTCGATCGCAAGCAGTTCGAAGTCTTTCCCAGATGAAGTTCATCTTACCGTTCGTACAGTACGTTATGAATCACGTGGCAGAGAGCGCTATGGTGTGTGCTCTGTTCAACTGGCTGAACGAGTTGAACTAGGGGATACATTACCTGTATTTATTCAGCAAAATCCAAACTTCAAACTGCCAGAAAACCCGGATGCTCCAATCATTATGGTTGGACCAGGTACAGGTGTAGCTCCGTTCAGATCATTCCTTGGAGAACGTGAAGAGACGGGTGCAGAAGGCAAAACGTGGCTGTTCTACGGCGATCAGCATTTCTCCACCGATTTCCTCTATCAGACCGAATGGCAGCGCTGGCTCAAGGACGGCGTTCTTACGAAGATGGATGTCGCTTTTTCCCGTGATGCAGAAGAGAAAGTATATGTGCAGCATCGGATGCTGGAGCATAGCAAAGAGCTGTATCAATGGTTACAGGAAGGTGCAGTTATATATATCTGTGGTGACGAGAAACGAATGGCACATGATGTTCATGCTGCACTCGCGACCATTCTTGAACAAGAGGGTGGCCTAACACCTGAACAGGCAGCGGAATATTTGACACGTTTGCAGCAGGAAAAACGGTATCAGCGGGATGTGTATTAATTACAGATCATATGCCGGATAAGGCATCCCGGAGATACGAGAGGAGAAAGCAGCATGACTTATAATAACTTACTTAACCCACAGCGCACGAACAGTGATGTGGAAGATATAAAGATCAAAAGTGACTACTTGCGTGGAAGTCTGACTGAAACGCTGGCGGATCGGATCAGTGGTGCGATTCCTGAGGACGATAACCGTCTGATGAAACATCACGGCAGTTATATGCAAGACGACCGTGACCTGCGTAATGAGCGGAATAAATCCAAGCTGGAGCCTGCCTATCAATTCATGTTGCGTGTGCGTGCTTCCGGAGGAATTGTTACACCCGAACAGTGGTTGATGATGGATCGTGTAGCGCATAAATATGCCAATGAGACCATTCGTCTGACGACGCGCCAGTCATTTCAACTGCATGGTGTGCTCAAATGGGACCTCAAAAATACTATTCGTGAAGTAAACGATTCGTTGCTCAGTACTCTTGCTGCATGTGGCGACGTGAACCGGAACGTCATGTGTAATCCGAATCCGGACCAATCGGATATTCATGCTGAAGTATATGAATGGGCATGCCAGGTGAGTAATCATCTTGATCCACGCACTCGTGCTTACCATGAGTTGTGGCTGGATGGAGAGAAAATTATTGATTCACAGGACACGGATGAAGAAGTAGAACCGATTTATGGCAAAGTGTATTTGCCGCGTAAGTTCAAAATTGGGATTGCCGTTCCACCATCCAATGATGTAGATGTGTTTTCGCAGGATCTCGGATTTATCGCTATTGTAGAGAACGGCAAGCTGCAAGGCTTTAACGTTTCTGTCGGTGGTGGTATGGGGATGTCTCATGGTGATCCGAAGACTTATCCGCAGGTTTCCAAAGTCATTGGTTTCTGTACACCAGAGCAAATGATTGATGTTGCGGAGAAAACGGTTATGATTCAGCGTGACTATGGGGATCGTGCAGTGCGTAAACATGCCCGTTTCAAATATACAATCGATGACCGCGGCCTCGCCTGGTTCGTGGAAGAACTGACGAGTCGTCTCGGCTGGAAACTGGATGCGGCGTGCGAGTTCCATTTTGAACATAATGGAGATCGTTACGGTTGGGTGAAAGGCAGCAACGGCAGATGGCACTACACCTTGTTCATTCAAAATGGACGTGTAAAAGATGTAGACGGATATCCGCTCATGACAGGTCTGCGTGAAATTGCCAAAATCCATACCGGAGATTTTCGTCTCACAGCCAATCAGAATCTTATTATCGGGAACATCAGCAGCCAGAAGAAGAAAAAGATTGAGGCACTGATTGAGCAATACAATCTGACCGATGGTGCTCATTACTCGGCGCTTCGCAGAAGCTCTATGGCTTGTGTGGCGCTTCCTACTTGTGGTCTTGCCATGGCGGAATCCGAACGGTATCTGCCATCACTGATCGACAAGCTGGAGCCTGTACTGGACGAAGCGGGGCTGAGAGACGAAGAGATTGTCATTCGTATGACGGGTTGCCCGAACGGCTGCGCGAGACCGATGCTTGCTGAGATCTCGTTTATCGGCAAAGCTCCGGGAAAATACAATATGTATCTGGGTGGAAGTTTTACCGGACATCGCTTGAACAAATTGTACAAAGAAAATATCGGCGAAACCGAAATTTTGGACACATTGACTCCAATGGTGAATCAATATGCCAAAGAGCGCAATGATGGTGAACATTTTGGAGATTTCGTCATTCGTGCCGGTTATGTACCTGAAGTGCTGGATGGTCAGCAGTTTCATGCCTAATTAGATGAATTCGTGAAGAGAAGCATTCCCTTGGGAATTGCTTCTTTGGCGTTTTTAGATCGTTTCTTTTTGGGATGTCTGAACGTGGCAAGGTGAAATCAACTTGCCTTTTACCATTTTTTCGTGAGTCTAAACTTGTTGAAGTACGCCCAACAAGATATAATGACAAAGTAGAAAGCAGATTATATGTTGAAAGTGAGCGGAAACGATATGGGTCGTAAGTGGAATAATATTAAAGAAAAAAAAGCTTCAAAAGATGCAAATACTAGCCGGGTCTATGCTAAATTCGGCGTTGAGATTTATGTAGCTGCCAAGAAGGGCGAACCGGACCCGGAAGCGAACCGCGCACTGAAAGTCGTGCTGGAACGTGCCAAAACGTATAACGTACCCAAAGCAATTATTGACCGTGCCATGGAAAAGGCAAAAGGCAGCGGGGACGAAAATTATGAAGAACTGCGTTATGAAGGATTCGGGCCCAACGGTGCCATGGTTATCGTGGATGCTCTCACCAATAATGTGAACCGTACTGCACCGGAAGTGCGCTCTGCATTTAACAAAAACGCGGGCAATATGGGTGTGAGCGGATCAGTTGCTTATATGTTTGATCCTACAGCGGTAATCGGGGTAGAAGGCAAAAACTCCGAGGAAGTACTGGAACTTCTGCTTGAAGCAGATGTGGATGTACGTGATATCGTGGACGAAGACGATGCTGTGATCGTATATGCAGAACCGGATCAATTCCACGCTGTACAGGAAGCATTTAAAGCTGCCGGTGTTACTGAGTTCACAGTAGCCGAGCTGACGATGCTTGCGCAAAACCATATTGAACTTCCAGAGGATGCACAAGCTCAGTTCGAGAAACTGATTGATGCGCTTGAAGACCTTGAAGATGTTCAACAAGTGTACCACAACGTAGAGTTCGTTTAAGCGAACTAAACGATACGTGGTTTGATTGCCAAAAAGAGTGTCTAGCCAATCAACGGATTGGACAGACACTCTTTTTATTGTTCTCCTATGAGTCGGATTGCAATGCACCAGGAGATTTTTTCGATTTTGCCGATTTGCTACCGCCAAACTTGAATAACACAATACCGCCCACGATGACGAGAACACCAAGAAGCTGGTTCCAGGAGAATGGAATCTGCTCCAGTCCAAGCCATCCCATGGAATCAAACAGCAAGGCGAAACTTAACTGGGATGTAAGTACGATGGAGATCGCAAAGGTGGGACCGAGCAACTTCATGCCCTGAACGAGACAAAAGACCACCCCTACACCAATGGCTCCGCTAAGCCAATACCAGGGCTGCATATGTTGGAAGCTAAACGTATTTTTGCCCTCTACCATTAGAGAAATCAGAAACGATGCAATAAACCCGGTGAAAAGCACCATCGTTGTCGTGGACCACGAGCCGGTACGTTCATTTACCTTACTATTAAAGATGGTCTGCAGACTGACAAGAGAACCTGCCAGTAACGCAAGCAAAATACCTGTAATGATCATAGGATAGAGATCTCCTTATTCATAGATGTTGTGACCCGCTACTTCTGCCAGACCTGCTCGGTCTTTGACCATAATAAAGCCCTGATCCCGCATGATTAATCCATCTGCACACAGCTTCTGAATCACCCGATTCAAATGCCGATAACTCGTACCGATCAGATTCGCGATATCTGTCAAATTAAAGGCGTCAAGTTCTTCGTGGACAACAGTCCCCGCTTCTTCGGTAGAGATGGAGAGCAGATAACTGGCTAATCGAACCTCGACCGGATACATCAGGTTGAAGTTGGAGAAGTTCGAATCAATATAAAACTTGTGGGATATAATTTTGAGCAGAAATTTCAACAGGGGTGCGTAATCGCTGGCAAGTTCAGCTAACCATTGATAATGAATGCGCAGCATCACGACAGGTGAGACCGCCTGTACAGTGTTCACGATGTTACTCTCCCGAACGTACTCGATATCACCAACCACTTCAAGCGGTGTTTTGAAGCAAAGAACGAGTGTTTTATCCTGTGGTGAGGTCGTGAAGATTTTGACTTTCCCCTCGACCAGTACATATAAAAATTCGGATGTTTCGCCTTCACGGCAGATTAATTCGCACTTCTCGAAGTGGCATAACGTCATATGCGGACGCAGGGGCTCGTGAAATACCGCTTCAAGTTGATACTGTTTTAAATAGTGCAACAATTGATGCTCATTCTGAAACTCTTCCATATTGTATTTCACCCCCGACTTTATGCTGACCTAGCTATAGCTTCATAATAATGACGCCCGTAACCATTAATGCTATACCCAGAAATTGCGGTAGTTTCATTTTCTGCTTCACAACACCAAACCATCCGTTACTATCGACCAGAAAGGTCAGGAAAAGCTGTGCAATCAACAGGGCTGAGATCGTAAAAGTTACCCCAATTTGCTGGATAGCCGTGACTTCGCTGAAAATAATTACTGCACCAAACGCGCCTCCAGCCAGGTACATGGGCTTCACTTGCTTCAACCCTTGCAGGTTGATGTCCCGAACGAATACAAGGATCAGAGCCGCCAGAATGAACCCGGTGAGTTGGGTAATGGTTGCGGCTTGCCAGGTGCCCATGTCCGTACTGATTCGGGTATTGGCAACCCCTTGCAGGGTAATGCATGCACCGCCTAATAGTGCAAAAATAATTCCTCTCATGGTTGTACTCTCCTTGTCGCGTCATTACTTCTTCGATTTCTATTAAATGATATATCCACTCAAAAAGCCAAGGACAAATGTCCTCAGCTCAGAAGTCATAGCATTTAGAGTACAATAAACCCTCCGCAAAATCCAGTCAGAACCCAGGATGGCTCGTCATTCTGAAGATCACAATACTTGAAACACCGGTTGCTCACCAATAAAATGAACAGGCAATTCCGGGAAAGCTGTAGCCAGTCTTTCAGACAAAAGTTTCATTCCGGAAGCCTCACTCTCGGCATGACCGATCATAAGAAGAGCCTTTTGTTTTCCTTGCTGCACAGCATCTCGTATGTACTCCGGTGTCTCCCATTCGAATCCTTCACCTGCGATAATCAAATCCAACTCTTCCTGTTGAAGCAGAGGGATGGTCAGATTGCCGTTGCCTCGAAAACCAACAAGCACTGCTGCTCGTCTGCATATCATCTTTGGATTACCAGCTACGCGTACATATTCGATCCCAAGCGAACGTTTAATATGTTCCGCAATAAGCTGAACTGTCATTCCTTCCGGAAAGGATAGAATGTCAGATTCCGGTTTACGCTGTACCACATAAGGGGACCATCCTAATGCCTGAACCAATCCTTCCGTAATGCCATCCGGGTGAAAGCGGTGAATTGCATCATGGCAGCGATAGATTGCAATTCCACCGTTCTCGATCAGCCTTCTCTTGGTTTCATAGACTGGATCATCAACCAGCCAATCGGTGTGACTATGATGGTTATAGAAGGGAGGCTCATGAGCGATAATCAGATTAGCTCCACGCTGTATAGCATGCTCAATTACATGTTGTGTAGGCATAAAAGTTACAAAAACGCCTGTAACCGTTTGGTTGGGAGAACCCGTAATCAGTTGATCCACAGTGGTTTCTGGAAGTTCAACTTCGGCGGTAAGGTGATCCATAATGTGTTGAATGGTTATATTCATATACTTCATACCTCCAAGTACAGGATATGCCCAGTGTATCATGTTGATGGATGAACAGCATTATAGATATTGACTTTTTCCTGTTGAAAGAAAAGAAGGGCGGAGAGCAGTGAAATCGATGATAGGTAGCTGGTTAGTATAACAACTAACAATCGTATTCAAAATGTAACGATGCTTGATTCATATAGTTTTCTCCTACAAGAAAAAGTATACTTACATAGAGTCTTTATCTAGATGTAATGGGTTATCATTCAAACCTACACTGTACATTCAGTTAAGTATAAGTCTTAATTCTGATGAAGAGATCCGACATAGAAGGGCGATGATTACATGACAGCCAGTACCATTATGGAACGTCTGAAGAGTGAGACAGCTCATTATCACAGACAAGTGGAACAGAACGAGTATGCCAAGGCTATTATGAATCAAACCGTTAGCTTGGGTGAGTATAAGAAATATCTGGAGAAATTTTACGGGTTCCTGAAACCATTGGAAGAGCAAGCTGTACAGCAACCTTTCTGGGAAAGCACGGGACTGGATATCGGGATCAGAGGAAAAGCGAACTTGCTTGAAAATGACCTGCGGAATCTTGGCGCCAGTGAAGAGGAAATCAGCCAGGTTCCTTTATGTAAGGATCTTCCGGATATCTCGACACCAGCAAGGTTGTTCGGTTATTTATACGTCATTGAAGGATCTACAAACGGAGGTCAGATCATGACCAAACGTTTGTCACAGTTCCTGCCGATTGATGCAAGTCGGGGGCTGGAATATTTTAATGCCTATGGTACAGAAACCAGAACAAGATGGGCGGAGTTCACGGAACTACTGCGTCAATCCATCACGGCGGAAGAAGATCACGACATCATGGTGCACACGGCCTCGGAAACGTTCCGATTACTTGATCAATGGATCAATACAGATACAAATACAGATCAGTTGTAAGTTGAGAATAAGAGTTATCACATCATGAGAGGGGATTTTTCAGGCTATGCCCGAATCGAAGTCCAGGAAAGAAAATAATCTGCTTAACCGTACATTGCTCAATCAGGGTACGTACACCAATGATCCAATTGATCTAAACAATTGCGACAAAGAACCCATTCATATCCCCGGCTTCATTCAACCTCATGGTGTGCTCTTGGCTGTGAGCACCAACAATATACCGACTATTGTACAATGCAGCCAAAATACGGAGGAACATCTCGGTCTTACTACGCAAGAGGTGCTGGGCCTTCCACTCGAACATCTGATTGGCAAGGATAATATCAGACAGGTACTGGCACGCACCTTCAGTGCATCTGTAACATCAGACTTGCAATATATGGATCTCACGATTAACGTTTCCGGAAATGAGAAGGTCTTCACTTCTGTCATTCATGAGAGTGAAGGCCTGTTAATTTTGGAAATGGAGCCTTCCTATGAAAAAGGAAATATGGAAGTTAATGATTTTGAGTGGATTTCCAGCTTCTTCAGCCGACTCAAAAGTACCGACAATCGGGTCGAAGCGAGTCAGATTGCAGCCGAGCAATTGAAAGAAATGCTTGGGTATGACCGGGTCATGATCTATGAATTTGACGAGCAATGGAATGGGAAGGTCATCGCAGAAGCACGTGAGGAAGGGCTCGAACCGTTTCTCGGCCACCATTATCCAGCGTCAGATATTCCCAAACAGGCACGGGAGTTGTATCTGCGCAATTGGTTGCGCACCATCGTGAACGTGAATTATACACCTGTCGAGATCGTTCCCTTGCTTCAACCTTTGACGGGCAAACCGCTTAATCTAAGCTTGTCGGTTCTGCGGAGTGTATCTCCTCTGCACATTGAGTATTTACAGAACATGGGTGTTGGTGCGACCGTAACCATTTCTCTAATCCATGACAACCAGCTATGGGGCCTGATTACATGTCATCATTATTCAGCCAGATATATACCTCATCGTGTTCGGAACTTGTGTAACTTCCTGGGCTCATTCTTCTCAAGTGAACTGTTTCAACGTCAGCAGCTGGATGAATATCAGGCTGAGATCAGGTCACGTGAAGCGGCTACCCAAATTGCTAATATTTTTATTGGGAATACAAGTCCAGCGAGGATTATTGAAGAATTGCAGGGCGAAGAGCAGACCTTACTGAGTCTTATGGATGCTTCGGGAGCTGCGATCTGTTATCAGGACAAGCTGCTGCTATATGGCGATACGCCAGCAAAAGAGCAAGTACGGGAATTGGCTGCATGGCTGGCGGGCAAGTCGGAAGATTACAGTTATCACACCTCCAAGCTGAGTTTGGAGTATGATCCTGCTAAAGCCTACAAGGAAAAAGCATCGGGTATTGTTTATGTTGCCATATCCCCTGGGCAGCATCATTATATCATCTGGTTCAGGCCCGAAGTGGTTCAGCTTGTGGATTGGGCAGGTGATCCAGCCAAAGCGGTGATCAAAACCGATGATGGCATGCGTCTGTCTCCCCGAAAATCCTTCGAAAAATGGAGAGAGGTCGTCCAGTCTACCTCTTATCCGTGGACAACGAAGGAACTGAATGTGCTGCCATTGCTCAAAACCATCGTGCGCCGTCAGACGGAGAACCAGCTCGTTCAGGCGGAAGAGCAAGCGTTGCAGAATTCACGTATTTTACGACAAAATGAGCAGCGCTACTTGCAGTTGATGGAGTTTTCACCGGTAGCCTTTTTTACGTTGACGGATGGGTTCATCATTTATTGCAATAACAAGGCAGCCGAACTGCTTGGTTATGAAAATTCCAAAACTCTCATCGGCAAGGATTTCAGGGGATTTGTGCCTGACAAGACGAAAACGATTTTGCAGCAAAACCTGGAGGAACTGAAGCTCAACAATACGCGTTTGTTTACCAACCAGGCATACTTCACCACGGCAACTGGCATGTCCTTACTTCTTGAGATTACACTGGCTTCTGTTACACATGCAGGCAAACCGTCAGTGATGGTGCTCCTGAACAGCGGGGCATCCCATCATGATCAGGAACATTATACGGAGACAACCAGTCAGCTCCAGAATTATCTCAACACAGATCCGTTAACAGACATGCCGCTTCAGACGATATTCAAATCCGAACTTCAGGATGATTGGAATGAATGTTTGCAGGAGAAATGCAGTTTGGGACTGTTTATTATAGATATCGATGATTTCCGTTCATATAATGCATCTTATGGACTTCAAGGTGGCGATCTATGCCTCCAGTGGGTTGGAGAAGTGCTGGCCGTTGTCAGTGAGCAGAATGATGCCATCATCTCCCGCCTTCGGGGAGGAACTTTCATGTTGAAACTGAAGAATGCTACATCGGAACGTTCAGCAGAGCTTGCCGAAGAAATCAGACAACATGTGCTTGCACTTCAAATTCAGAGAGATCTGTCCAGCCCAAGTGAAGTGGTCACCGTTAGTGTTGGCGGTGCGGTAATGGTTCCTGAAGAGACGCTGATGGTGTCGAATCTGATTGAAAAAGCCAGCCTAGCCCTTGCTCAAGCCAAGAGTGACGGGAAAAATCGGACTATCGTGGTTTGATATGAAGTTGAACTAACCTTGCTATAAAGGATGCAGATAGGTGGAATAAGGAAAGGCGTTTAAACTGGATATCAGTTTGAATGCTTTTCTTTTTTTCTATCAAAAAGGAAAGTAATATTTTCATCACCGCAGGCATAGGACTAGTGTTATAATGATGAATATGGATACACTTGTTCGTATTCACAGGTGGAGGACGGTGAAACGGAATCAAATGAAAGAGGATTCAAGACAACTGGAGTTTATGGAGATAGATCTGAGCGAAGAGCCTATCACAGCGGCAGTCCCGGTTCCTGACCGTTCAACGATTGTCCGTGCTGATTTTGATATAAGATTGTCTGGCGGCATATTGTCTTCGGAGAAAAGGTTTGTGGAGGAAGCAAGGCAACTCATGGAGGTGGAAGGGGAGCAGGCGCCCTGGGTTCCTTTTATGAGTTATTGGCCGACTTATGGTGTAATGAACGAACCCCAGCGCAAGTGGTATATGTATTGGAGGACGGAAGTCCGGCAAGGACGTTTTCCTGACACGGATCTGTCCTATCTGTTTGTGCATATTTATGAGCTGATTAACGGAATTGGTTGGCAGGAACCACTGGAAGGCTACGACCAATTAAAACAACTATGGATGAACTATCGTGAACGGCTTCCGCAGTTGGATGTGTACATGCAGGAATGGATTATTGATTATGATCTCGTACATGAGTTGAACATGTCATTATCCGAGATAGTGGAGCTTTCGAGTGGATTTCTGCCACCGGAGATTCTGGATATGGAGTTGCAACGGCTCTTGAGCAGCAATATATCGGATATCTCGCTGAAGTTGTTACAAAGATATTATGACTACGACATTACGCTCAGCAAATTTTACAGAGATGGCGGCATGAAGGTTCTGGAACAGTACATTCCCCGAGTTATGGCTTTGGTGGATTCTTATCTGTTGCGTACACGCATGGCAGGCATATTGGATCAGTTTGAGCTAAATCATGAAAGGACTATCGAACGTACGCTGTTTCGAAAAGCCGTATATGACGAATCCATTTATGGAAAATCGGTTCGAATGACATATGTTCCGATAGGAGAGCATGCAGATTTTATCCAGTTTGTAACCCGAGTTTTTCGATGTACGGAAAATAAATGCCGTGAACTGCTCGGTTTCAGAGGTCGACTTCGTGGAAAGACCCTTGAGCCTGAGCTTGCAAACGTGATTGAACGTTATCTGGACAAGGCCTTTGCCGTCGAGCAAATGCCAGTTGTAGAGCAACCGATAGTCCGAATTGATGCGGAGAAACTTGCATCGCTGCAACAGGAAAGCGAATATGTGCGCAGAGCACTCATGATCGAGGAAAATCATACCACCGAAGATGAGGATGCGAACAATACGAGCAACCAAGGTCCTATGGCGATTCAAGATTCAACAAATGAAGCTGAAAGAGCTGAGGAGTCTAACCAAGCGGAGGTTGGCTTTGAGGGAGCGCTTAAAACTGACGGAGTTCAAGAAAACGGGAATGGCGAGCCATTATCATTACAATGGGAGGCGGATTTTTCTGCTGATCTGGATGAAGAGTGGTTGCAGTTCTCTAAAATGCTGTCTCCGCAGCATGTACAGGCAATTTATGCCTTGCTTGGTGTCAATCCGGATACGGAGCTGATGCGGGTAGCTGAGCAATATGGAACGATGCCTGCACTCCTGTTGGATGAAATTAATGATGTGGCCATGGAAACGATTGGTGACCTTCTGATTGATGGTGATCGTATTGTTTCGGATTATATGAATGTGTTTGAACATGTGAAGAGGTGATTGGGCAGTGGCAGAACTTAAAATACCTAAGCGGCTGACTACCGCACTAGTGAATTCGTTGACCGCAGGCGTTGTGCCACGAATCGGACTGGAGCAGATTGCTGTTGGTCGGAAGTCTGAAGTGGACGCGATTTTGCGAGATATGGACAATATTGCAGAAGGCGGGGCAGCTTTTAAACTGATTACAGGAAGGTATGGGAGTGGGAAAAGTTTTCTGTTGCAGATGATTCGGAACTATGCGATGGATCGTGAATTCGTTGTGGCGGACGCCGACTTGTCACCTGAGCGCAGACTGGTGGGAACCAAAGGTCAGGGACTCGCAACATATCGTGAGCTGATGACTCGTCTGTCTACTCGCACACGTCCGGATGGCGGGGCTCTGGAACCGATTTTGCAGAAATGGATCGCCGGTCTTCAGCAGCAAGCGATGCAGAGTCAGGGCTTGCGCCCGGATGATCCGGCTCTTCCTGCTGAAGTCGAGAAGCAGATCTATGCAGTGACAAACGAAATGCAGAATTTGGTGCATGGATTCGATTTTGCCAAGGTGCTGGCTTCGTACTGGAACGGCTATAAATTGGCGGATGATGACCGCAAACAGGCGGCGCTGCGCTGGTTGAGAGGGGAATTCGCAACCAAGACGGAAGCCAAGAAAGAGCTGGCTGTCGGCGTCATCATTGATGATGATAACTGGTATGACTACTTCAAATTATGGTCCGAATTTACGGCGCGGATCGGTTACAAAGGACTGCTGTTGTTCATAGATGAAGCGGTGAATCTGTACAAAATTACAAACAGCATATCCCGGCAAAGCAACTACGAGAAGCTGCTCACCATGTTCAATGATACGATGCAGGGCAAAGCAGAACACCTCGGCATTTTTGTGGGCGGTACACCACAATTCGTGGAGGATGAAAGACGCGGACTATATAGTTATGAAGCACTTCGCTCCAGACTCATCGACGGGCGCTACGCAGCAAGAGAATATGCGAATTATACCGGACCAATCCTGAAACTTTCGATGTTATCCCATGAAGAGATTTTGATTCTGTTGCAGAAACTGCGTCAGATTCATGCCCTTCATTTTGGATATAGTGCGAGTCTAACGGATGAGGATTTAGTTGATTTTATGCAAACAGCGGTCAACCGGCTCGGCGCGGATGAATTACTGACCACACGTGAAGTGGTACGGGACTTCATGGATGTGCTGCATACGCTCCATCAGAATCCTGAAGTGACCTATGCTCAATTGCTTGGTGAGCGAGCAGTCAATCCGCAGGAAACAGGAAAAGGAACGAACTCATCTTCTACTGATGATCTGGATGATTTTCTAGCGGAGTTTGAATTATGAGTGAGAACCCTTTCTATCGACTGGCCCCTTTTGTCCAGGAATTTATTTATAAAAAAAGATGGGAATCACTTCGGCCAGCCCAGATTGAAGCGTGCAACATTTGCTTTCATACCCCGCATCATATGCTGATTGCGGCAGGAACAGCCTCCGGTAAGACGGAGGCGGCTTTTTTTCCTGCACTGACCGAGCTGCATGAACGGCCCTCCAAATCCGTGGGCATCTTGTACATCGGGCCGCTTAAGGCACTCATTAACGACCAATTCGAGCGACTAAAGGACTTGCTGTCCGAGGGTAATATTCCGGTATGGCACTGGCATGGAGATGTGCCTCAGGCAGAGAAAACACGTCTCATGCGAAGTCCATCCGGTGTGCTTCAGATTACGCCGGAATCGCTCGAAGGTCTGTTGATGAATCGTCCCAATGCCATTCCGGCGTTATTTCATGATCTGCGGTATGTCATTATTGACGAGGTTCATGCATTCATGGGAGCGGATCGAGGTATTCAGGTACTGAGTGAGCTGGCGCGAATTGAACGTATGGCTGGATGTAAACCGAGAAGAGTGGGATTATCTGCGACATTAAGTGATTATGATGCTGCTACAGCCTGGCTCGCTGCTGGAACTAACCAGGGGGTGGATGTGGTTTCTTCCCCCGGTGGCCGCAAGCTGCGTCTGCGGGTGGAGCATTTTTCGTTTCCGGATGCACGAGATGAAGAACAAGCGGAACATCTGCATAATGCACGTAAAGTCTATTACGACTTCATCTATGAGAGTACGCATCGCAAAAAAGCTTTAATATTCACCAATAGCCGGACGGATGCCGAAGTCACTATACTTGAGATGCGGCGTGTCGCCGCACGGAGACAGGAGCGGGACGTATTCCATGTTCATCATGGGAGCATATCCGCGATGTTGAGAGAAGAGACCGAAGCCGCCTTGCGAACCGGATCAGGTCCAGCAGTAGCTGCGGCTACCGTAACGTTAGAACTGGGGATTGACCTCGGTGAACTGGAGCGGGTTGTACAGCTTGGAGCACCTTATAGTGCATCGAGTTTTGTTCAGCGCCTTGGACGGTCAGGCAGGCGTGAGGATATGGCTTCCGAGATGCTATTTGTATGTCCGGAAGAAGAGGATGAAGAAGCTCAATTGCCTGCTCGAATGCCATGGACACTCATGCGGGCTATTGCTGTTATTGAATTGTATGTAAAGACCAAGTGGGTTGAACCGCTTGAAGCCCGTAAGATGCCGATGGGTGTGCTCTATCATCAGACGATGAGCATGCTGAAAAGCATGGGGGAGGCTGAACCCAAAGAACTGGCGGAGGCTATACTTTCTCTCGCACCATTCGCGCAGATTCGTGCAGATCAATATCAGCTTTTTCTGAATTATCTGATTGAGACCGATCATCTGCAGTGGACAGAAGATCGGACGTTAATCATTGGGCTTACGGGTGAGAAAACCGTGAATAACTATCGCTTTTACGCGGTGTTCAAAGATGATGAAGAGCACAAAGTGCTGAACGGTTCCGAGGAGATCGGGTCGATTACAACCGTGCCGCCACCTGGATACTGTTTCTCTCTTGCCGGGAAACTGTGGAAAGTGGAAGAGGTCGATCAAAAGCATAAATCTGTGTATGTGAAGGCGGCCAAAGGCAAAGTGGATACGTTGTGGCTGGGTGCGGGTGGGGACATTCATACGTCGGTTGTCCAGAAAATGCGTGAAGTACTGTCAGACACGGTGATATATCCCTATCTGTCCCCGCAAGCGGTAAATCGATTGGAACGCGCCCGTCGACTTGCACGTGAAAGTGGTTTACTGAAGCAGGTTGTCATTCCAGCTGGAGGAGATTCCTTGTATGTGTTACCTTGGGTGGGAAGCAAATCTTTCCGCACACTGGAACGTTTGATGAAACACAATTTGTCTGACAAGCTCGCCTTGCGATCTGTTGTACCTATGGAGCCTTATTATTTTGTCGTGTCAGGTAAAGTGGATGGCCGCACACTTTTGGCCGAGATCATGAGTGAGTGTCGAACAGCAGAAGACGCATCTGCGTTGCTTTCAGAAGATGAAGCGCCTTATCTTGGTAAATACGACGAATTTGTGGCTCCTCCTTTGATCCGAGAGGCCTTTGCAGTGGACGGATTGGATTTAAATGGTCTCAAAGAAGGATTGCAGCAAACGTTAACATGGGATTCTTCATCTGTGAAATGACGCAATAACGCATGTTGTTTACTTTGAATTTTAATTAAAAAAATTTAAATTGTGAATCAGGGTTGACACCACCTCACCTCCCATGTAATATATGAAAAGTCGTCACACACGAATCGCAAACAACAAGTGCATATTTCATTTCGTATAACCTCGCAGGCCGAAAGTGTACACAGGGCGAGGGTCTCTACGGGAAGCCTATACTTCCTAACTACGATGCCAGGGAATCATTGTATTCCTTGCTCGTAGTTAGGATTTTTGCATTTGGATGGTGTCTGTGACCTTGGCATGGATCAAACATGCAGACGCATTTTTCGATCATCAGGAGGTTTATCTACAATGAAATATTATCTGTCCGTTCTCGCAGGAGCGATGAGCTATGGCATATTATCCACAATTGTGGTTCTGGCTTACGGCGAAGGGTACAAACTTGGAGAGGTCGTGGGCACACAGCTGATCACGGGCTTCATCCTGTCCTGGATGCTGGCATTATACTCGAAGTTTAGAATGAAACGGAAGTTACAGGCAGATGGAAAACCATCAGCAGCCGTGGCAAAAGCGCTTCAGAAATTAACGTGGAAGCAGCGTTTGCTATTGATGGCTGCAGGGACGCCAACGGTCATTACCGGTCTTGTCTATTATCAGTCTTTGCGGTATATTCCCGCGTCACTGGCCATTATTCTTTTGTTCCAATTTACGTGGATTAGCGTATTGATCCAGGCCGTGAGCAAACGTCAGCGTCCTGACAAGGTAACATTCCTGACTTTGATTATCCTGTTTGGCGGCACATTGCTGGCAGCTGGTTTTCTGGAACAGGGACTCGGAGAGTTTAACGGCTTGGGCATAGCGCTTGGCTTGATGGCGGCTGTAAGTTACTCCCTTTTTGTAATGTTCAGTGGTAAAGCAGTTCCATCAGCACATCCAGCGTTTCGCAGTGCCTGGATGGTTACTGGGGGTCTGATCTTGCTGTGCATCCTGTTCCCACCGACATTCCTATTTAACGGATTGATTTGGAGTCAGCTGCTTGTCTTCGGATTGTTGCTTGGCTTCTTCGGAGCTTTTATCCCACCTGTACTGTTCGCAGTAGGTGTGCCTCATATTGGTGGAGATATGGCCGGAATTCTTGGTGCAGTTGAGCTCCCAATTGCGGTGCTGCTCTCAGCTATTGTGCTTCATGAGCATGTGAGCCCATTGCAATGGATCGGGGTTATTGTGGTGCTCATTGGTGTAGCGCTGCCAGAGATTTATAAGTTACGGATGAGACGAAGTCGAAATACACCTATATATTCCTGATTGGCGAATAGATAGAACGATAAAGACAATAACTATAGCTGAAAGAGCCTGAGTGATTCAGGCTCTTTTTTGATGAATATATTTATTGGACTAAGTGACGTCCCGTCGATATGGCCCATTCGAGTCATTTTCAATTTTAACCGGATGGGGTATGCTGAAGAAGAGTTGCAATAGAATGGGAACATAGACAGAGGAGCGTTGAGATGAAAAGCTGGATTAGCAAAACCTGGCCTTGGCTTACGCTGGGAATTACTGTAGTTGTGCTGCTTGGATCTTTTATGGTGTATTTTATGGGCAAGGACATGTCCCCAGGCTCAGGAAGTGCTGTAACGGCCAAAGCCGAGACGCCAGAGGACTTGAAGGGATATGAAGTTATTGATGTTAATGTAAGTAACGACGGCTTTGAGCCTAATGTTATTGAAGTTAAAGCCGGGGTTCCAACCAAAATTAACTTTATCCTTACTCGTAAGGTTACGCATGTTAAATCGGTAGCGGCTGACAAGCTGGGCATGGATCTTTATATGCAAAAAGGAAACAACTACTATACTGTAGACAAGGATGTCCAACCTGGTGAATATGAAATTCACTGCGGTATGTACATGATTTACGGAACAATTAAGGTCATATAATGGACAGGAGCAAAGATTCTTCAATTGAATCTTTGCTCCTCTTTTGAGTGCATGATATCATGGACTAGTGATCAATTTCATCTGGAGGTGGCCAAATATGAAAGCGCTATTTATTGGAGGAACAGGTACCATCAGTACTGCAATTACCGACCAGCTTGCCAAGCAAGGCTGTGAACTTTATTTGATCAACCGGGGAAATCAAAATGATAATTTGCCTGCGCAAATCAAAGTGCTGCAAGCCGACATTAATGATGAAGCAAGGGTTGCGGAGCTGATTGCCGACCTGGAGTTCGATGTTGTCGCAGACTTTATCGCATTTGTTCCTTCTCAGCTGGAGAGAGATTACCGTTTGTTCAAGGACAAAACGAAGCAGTTTATATTTATCAGTTCGGCGTCTGCCTACCAGACACCACTTGCTGACTATCGGATCACGGAAGGTACGCCATTATCCAATCCGTATTGGGAATATTCGCGTAACAAAATTGCATGTGAAGACTATTTGATGAAACAGTATCGTGAAGAAGGATTTCCAGTGACCATTGTGCGTCCAAGCCATACGTATAATGAACGTTCTGTACCTCTCGGTGTACACGGAGCAGAAGGAAGCTGGCAGGTCCTCAAGCGCATACGTGAAAATAAACCCGTACTCATTCATGGAGATGGCACATCTCTCTGGACGATAACGCATAATCGTGATTTTGCCAAAGGATTTATTGGCCTTATGGGCAATATTCATTCCATTGGTGAATCGGTACATATTACCTCGGACGAGTCAGTAACGTGGAATCAGATCTATGAGATTATCGCAGGAGTGCTTGGTGTTAAACTTCATGCGGTTCATGTATCTTCCGAGTTTTTGGCGGCGTGCAGTGATCAGGATCTTCGAGGCGGTCTGCTGGGAGACAAGGCGAATACGGTTGTATTTGATAACAGTAAATTAAAAAGGCTTGTTCCGGAATTTGTGGCAACGATCAGGGCCGATCAAGGAATCCGCAGTACCATAGAATATATTCTTGCACATCCTGAATTGCAGACTGAAGATCCTGAATTTGATGCATGGTGTGACAAGGTGGTCGGAGTATTGGACGAGGCGTTGTTGAAAATTAGAGATGAGAAGTGAGGCGAGCATATGTCCCAAACCGGGCATCGACTGGTAAAGGAAATCACCAAAACCGTCACTTTGGACTATTTGCTGCACATTCCTGAGAAGGAGGAACCACTTGCAGAGGACCAGAAATGGCCTGTCATTTTGTTTCTTCATGGTGCTGGGGAACGCGGTAATAATCTGGAAATGCTTAAAGCAAACGGGGTTCCGCTTATTGCCGATCAGGACAAGAGTTTCCCATTTATCGTGATTTCACCGCAATGTCCTGTGGACGAATTTTGGGGTATGCATCGCGAAGCTGTCATGGCCCTTCTGGAACATGTTTTGGAAAACGAAGATGCTGACCCGAAACGGGTGTATCTTACAGGTCTGAGTATGGGCGGGTATGGTGCTTGGGATCTGCCACTGTTTTACCCCAATACATTTGCAGCATTGGCTCCTGTATGTGGGGGAGCTGACCCTTCCAAAGCGGAAGAACTGCGTAATATGCCGATCTGGGCGTTTCATGGGGCCAAGGATGACGTCGTTTATGTAACGGAATCCGAGAAGATTGTTCATGCGCTTGAAGCGTTGAACGCGGATGTGAAGCTGACGATATACCCTGAAGGCGATCATGATGCTTGGACCGAAACGTATGAAAACCCGGAGTTGTACAAATGGTTTCTCAGCCATTCGTTATAATAAATCAATCATAAATTGACAATATTCAGCATTCTTTAGTATTTACTTTCGTTATTCGAATCGTTATAATCAAGAAAAAATGACACTTGTTAGGGGAGGCACCCCAACAGAGGACTTTGTTCCTTTGTTGGGGTGCCTCCTTTTTTTGGTGTGTAGAAAAGGAGAGCAGACGTTGAAGAAATCTGAGAAGCGTATTAAAAAACAGGCCGAGCAGCTTACCAAAGTGGTACTGGCATTTGCCTTGCTGTCACCCCAAGCGTTGCTGGTCGAATGGGGTTCAACGGCCATTATGGCTGAAGCTGTGGAAACCATCAGTATTGTATCCGATACTTCAAGCATGAAGGCTGTTCAATCCTCCAAGGTGAAAGTGGAGATGAATAGTGATGGCAAATATAGAATTGTGTTGCTTCCAAATACAAACGTATTCTACGGTGGCGATACCGGGAATGTATCCACCATTATTGATCATAATGGAACGCCCGTTAATTTTAAGTCGCTGCCCCTTAATTATTATCGAATCAATAATAATGTAATTGAAATGTCCAGGCAGAAAGACAACGTAGAGTATATTTTGCGCGTGTCCATCGTTAATGCCACATCTCAGGGCGGTTATATGAAGGTGGAGCTGGAAGCTTTTAATCGCAGTGGCTCTACGCTGAATCTGGGAGGTACGTTCTATTGGGATACGATGGTGAACGGCAACGATGCTTCTCCGTTTGAAGTGATTGAGAACGGCTGGCGCAATTACAGTGGAGGTGTTCAGGTAACCGCTTTTTATGCCAACACGTATAACGTTGTGGACGCTGATCGCATTTTCATGGGGCAGTACAATAGCCCGGACAATGCACAGCTGACAGGTGGTTCCTCTCCGTCTTCCTTTACGCCAGGGCAGACCGTTACAGCAACGGATACCGCTGCGCAGTTCTGGTGGAACGGCAAAGCAACCGCGAACCAGGCTTCACGCAAATTTTCGACGATTGTGGGGATTGGTCCCAAAAATGCACCGCCTTCATTTGCACTTACTGCCCCTTCTTCGGGTCAAACCTATTACAAAGGGGAACAGCTTCAAATTTCCGGTACAACCCGGGATACGGATGTGGGAGATATTCTGACTGTCAAATGGTCGATCGACGGAGGCTCCGAAAACATGTTGACACAGATGACGGCTACAGGTTCCAATCAGTCGTTTAACACGAATTACACATTGCCAGACACGCTCGCAGATGGCGCACATACGTTGCAGGTGTGGGTTATGGATGACAAGGGAGGGGTCTCCTCAGCGGGTACTGTCAACTTCACGGTGAAAAGTTTCGTTGTTCCGGGAACACCGACATTTACATCGGTTAACAATAATAATCTGACCGTGAACTGGGACAAGAAGGCAAATGATGCTTCCGTGACGTATGAATTGAAAAATGTAACGACGAATCAGAGCTTCGATACAGGTACATCAAATAGCCGGCAGGTGACCGGCCTTACACCGAATACCCAGTATTCTTTTGCCGTACGCGCCAAAAATTCGGTCGGTTCCTATACGGGATATTCAAGTCCAGCTAGCAAATTTACATTGGCCAATGCACCAAGCGATGCAGCTGTGAGCCAGTCAGGTAACTCCGTTACGGCTAGTTGGAACAACAATGGCAATCCTGCGGGAACGAGTTACAAAACGGAAATACGTAACTCCGTCGGACAAGTGCTTGCATCGGGTACAGCTTCTTCAACTCGTACTGAACTTGCGTTAACTGGACTTGCTGACGGATTATATAACGTATATGTAGCAGCACTGAATGGAGAAGGCTTACAGACTGCATTTACCTCTGCAGGTCAGATCACAAAGGACACAACCGGTCCCACCGCTCCCTCTATAGCAGCGGATCCTTCTTCTTGGACCAAGGAAGATGTCCTGGTTACGATTACAGCAGGCTCGGATGCCTTAAGTGGTGTACAGAAGACTGAGTACAAGCTGGGGATTGGGGGAGAATGGAAGGAATACACTGCTCCCATTACGGTTAATTCTGAAGGAAATACTCTCGTTATTGCACGCAGCATAGATGCATTTGGCAATACAGGACAGGAGGCTTCTGTTACAGCGCGAGTGGACCGTACAGCTCCGACACCTCCTTTCATCTCGTTAAACCCTCCGGAATGGACCCATTCTGCAGTAACGGTGACTTTAACGGTAGGTACCGATGAAGCAAGTGGAGTGGGTGTTACGCAATATAGGCTTGGAGATGAAGGGACTTGGGTCGATTATCGAGAGCCATTTACCATCAATATGGAAGGAATCACCGAGATTCAGGCGCGAAGTGTAGATCGGGCCTCTAACGTCAGCGCATCAACTTCAGCCACTGCCCGGATCGACAAGACGGGGCCTGATGAGCCCAAGATTATACTCAGTGACGATGAATGGACGAATCAGGATGTGTCCTTTGAAATAACCAGCGGTGAAGATACAGGCAGTGGACTTGCCAAAAGCCAATATCGTCTAAACGAACAAGGCCCCTGGATCGATTACACCGGAGAAGTGAAGGTTAACGAAGAAGGACAAACCACAGTATATGCGCGCTCGCTTGACAGGGTAGGGAATGTAAGTACTGTTGCGAAAGCACTCATTCGACTGGATAAGACCGCTCCAACAGAGCCGGTTATTACATTAAGTCAGTCTGGCTGGAGCAAGGAAGCTATACAATTTACGATTGATGGCAGCGTAGATGAACATGCCATTTCGTATGAATATAGTTTGAATGGTGCCCCGTATATTGCAGGAAACTCAGGAGCAGTGAGTTCAAACGGTCCCAACGTAATTCGAGCCAGAGCGAGAGACGCTGTCGGAAATGTTAGCAAGGAAATCAGTCGTACGGCTTATGTCGATCAGGTTGCTCCAACGATTACATTTACACCGAATGGACAGGGCTGGAGTGACACTAGTATATCTGCTACCGTTCAATATGAAGATCATGATTCAGGTATCAATGAGACTTCACGATTATATAGTGTGACCAACAGTACCGTATCGCCAGACAACTGGAATGAAGCCCGCTCGAATGAGCCTGTAATTTCAATTGAATCCGAAGGCATTTGGTATATCCATGCCAGAACAATGGATGTGGCAGGGAATACATATGAGACCGTATCAGCACCTTATCAGATCCAGCACAAGCCACAGCAGCCGGGAAATGCGAGCGTTACACAGATCAGTGAGACTTCGGCAGAACTTACGTGGGATTTGCCCACAGGAGAATGGTATACCGACGGGTATCAGTATGAAATCATAAACCATACTACAGGTCAGTCTTGGACACTGGATTATCCTAAACATACGCTTATTGATCACTCCCTAAGTGGTGGGCATGTCTATGATTACGAAGTGAGAGTTCGAAACCATACTGGTACAAGTGATGCAGTAACTGTTCGTGCACTGACAATCCCAGCGGCACCGGGATCATTACAAGTTCGAACAGTCGATTCCCAACCTGAGCTGGCAGAAGTGCATTTCGATTCGGTTCAAGGGGCTACTGCGTACCGCATCACGGCTGCAACTTCAGATGGAAGTATTGTTTTTGACCAGACGATCTCCGATTCTTCCAATATTCCGTACATGACGAATCTGGTCCCAGGGAGCATTCATACGATATCGGTCACAGCACTGAATGAGAGTGGTGCGGGAGAAAGTAGCAGGGCGGGATTCCTGACATTGCCTGCTGCACCCGGTGAATTTGCGGCAGTGCAGATTCGGGAGCATGAGATCTCTCTGGCATGGGAGACGGTAACTTCAGCCACGTATTACAGCCTTTCACGCAGTGGAGCAGCAGTCTACGAAGGATTGGAAACGGAGTATGTGGACGCAAGTCTGGATAGTGGAACAGAGTATAGCTATGAATTGCTGGCAGCAAACGAGACAGGAGAAGGTCCGGTAACAAGTTTGCAGAAGCTGATGACATTGCCGGGGGCCATTGAAAGCTTGAGTATAGATAATACTACAACAACGAGTATGCGTCTAAGTTGGGATCCTGTAAGAGGCGCGGAGCGATACGAAGTCTTTGTGAATGGGGAGAAGCGGGAGACGCTGCTTGCTGGAACCCATGAATATCTGCTAACAGGATTGACAGTGGGAACGTTGTATCAGTTGGACGTTCAGGCAGGCAATGGAAGTGGACAAGGTCAATCCAATCGAGTATCTGGAACGACGCTTCCTGAGAGTCCTTCAGGCCTTGACTTTGTTCAGCCGACTGAAACAGGAGCAATACTCAGATGGGATGCAGTCCCCGGAGCGACGAAGTACCGGGTCGTTCTTGAGGGTCAGAGTTATGAGATTTCAGATACACAGCTTGAAGTCCATCAATTATCAGGCAGTCGCCACTATACGTATCAGGTGGAGGCCGGAAATGCTGCAGGTTATGGTGCACCCACAAGCGGTGAACTGCTTACTTTGCCAACCCGACCTGAAGGGCTCAAAGTAACACGTACGGATGAAACAAGTATTGGAGTAGAATGGGAATCTGTAAATACGGCCAAATCCTATATTGTTAGTATCAATGGGACGGAAGTGGGTCGGACTTCGGGACTTGCCTATACGGCTGAAGAATTGTTGCCAGGCATGGAGTATTTAGTGGAAGTACAGGCCGTGAACACGTCTGGAATCGGTAAGTCTGCCAGCTTGATTCGATTATCCAAACCGACCGCCCCTTCAGAAATCGTTGTTGAACCAGGAGTACATAGCGCCAACTTGTCATGGACATCGGTAGCAGGTGCTTCGGAGTATGTAATTGAACAGGGGAACAAAGAGATTTACCGTGGAGCAGAGCCGACGACCTTTATTTCAGGACTTGAGGATGGAACGATGCATCATTACACTCTTGTTGCAGTGAACAGACAAGGGACCCCATCCGAAGCGACGGGTATATCCATACTGACATTGCCTGAGAAACCAGTTGAGATTAAGACATCGGAAGTGTCGGAAAACAGTCTTAGTCTGGATTTTACCAAAACAGGGGTAAAGGGTGCAGACGAATACATCATTGAACGCAATGGGCGAGAGATTGCTCGCATGGATGTGAGTGAAACCCGATTCGTAGATGAGAATTTGTCGCCAGGCACGAAATATACGTATAAGATCCGGGCGGTTAATGCAAGTGGTTCGGGTGCTTCCCTTATCTATGGAATAACAACTCAAACGCTGCCACTATCCTCAGATGGGATTACAGTGATCAAAGGAACTCACTTTTTTGATCTCGCGTGGAAAGCAGTAAAGGGAGCCGCCGCATATGAAATACGCAATCAGACAACGGGGGAAGTACAGACTGTGTCCGAACCATTGGTCCATCTCGCCAGTTTATTGGATGGCACAACGTATGCTTTTGAACTTACTGTTATGAATGAGGACGGTCACCGTTCTGCTCCTGTTCAGGTTATTTTAATGACCAAACCCATATCCCCACAAACAGCAAGTATTGCTGCCGTAACCGATCAATCCGCAAAGCTGGATCTGAATGGCAGCGCCACACGAGGCGCAGAACAACTGATCATTTTGCGAGATGGTATTGAAATTGATCGTATTCCGGCTAACAGTAATTCTTATGAAGACAATGACCTGTCGCCGGGGGAGAGATACACCTATACGGTTAAGACTTCGAATGCTTCCGGCGATAGCGATGGGGGATTTGATGTTCAATTACGCACGCTTCCTGCAACAATTACGGAAACTTTGCATCCAGATGTGATTGAAGAGACGGAGGCAGTGATTAAGTGGGAAAAGGTTCAAGGGGCAGAGGGTTACATTGTAATGATAGCGGAAGATGAATTCACAACCATTACAGAGAATGATTTGACTGAGGTTACCCTTAATGGTCTTACCAGCGCAGCTCGATATGATCAAGTACAGATCATTCCTTATAATACAGCGGGTAATGGAATTCCAATGTTCGTTGCTCCATTTTTCACGTTGCCTCATGTCGATTCTATTGAGATGAAGCTATATCCGGAGACGGATCATGCCAGACTGGAGTGGGATTTCTCTTATTTAAACGAAACGTTTGTGGTTCTAATGGATGGTATCGAGCTGTATAAAGGCAAACAAAAAGAATATATCGTAAAGGAACTGCAGGGTGGAACGAACTACTCTATCGAACTGTATACCGAGAACGAGCAAGGGGATACATCACATAAGTTTGAGTATACGTTGTTGACCAAACCGGAAGCTCCCAAGGAAGTGGAATATCGTTCGACACAGGATAGCATACAAATTCAATTCGAAAAGAGCCATGTCAAGGGGGCCGAACACTTCATCATTGAACGTGACGGTGCGGAGATCGCCCGAGTGTCTGTTGACGAGCCTTATTACGAAGACCATGGGCTTGAGCCAGGTGTGAGTTATGTGTTTACCATCAAAACCGTAAATGCTTCCGGTAAGAGCGAGGTTGGCTTCAATCTAACAGCAGTAACACTACCAGGCAAAATTCCTTCTTCACCTCAAGTGGAAGAACGTACTCAGCATGGTGCAGATATTGTATGGGATATGATTCCTGGGGCAGCAGGCTATCGCATCTATCAGAAAGACGAGTTGATTGCGACAATAATGGAAACGTCGATACATGTGACTGCATTGAAAAGTGCCCAGCACTATTCCGACTTTTCTATTGTGCCTTTTAATGAGGCGGGAGACGGAGAGGCAGTCAATGTACCCGAGTTTGAGACATTGCCATCAGAAGAATTCACCGTTTCAGCGATCTCCCAGAGCACAAGCAGCATTGCATTGAACTGGAAGCTGGAATCTTTGAATGAAACGATCGTGCTTTCTAGTAGTGGACGGGAGATTTATCGCGGAAAGGAACGAAGCTACATCTGGACAGGACTAACGGGCGGGCAGCGTTATGATGTCATATTGTGGACTGAAAATTCAGCCGGGGAAAAAAGTGAAAGCCAGCAGGCCACGGCTGTGACTATGCCATATCCACCTCCAAGCGGAAGTGGAGCTGGTTCACCTGTAACATCCTCCAAACCGGAGGATGTTCAGTCCGGAGTATCTCAGCCTGAGCAAAGTGACAAAGTAGAAGCAAAAGCCAAGAAAGAGATCAAGTTCATTGATATTGGTCAAACATTCAATAAAGATCAGATTATATGGCTGGCAGAGCAAAACATCATTCAAGGTGTGAGTGAAACTCGTTTCGAACCCCGTCGTCCCATAACAAGAGCTGAATTTACAGCACTTATTGTAAGATTAATGGGTGTTGACACGTCTGCGGATTATCAAAATGCTTTTCAGGATGTGAACGATCAGGATTGGTTTGCTCCTGAGATCGAAGCAGCAGTAAGCCGTGGTATGGTACATGGCATGGGGAATGGTAAATTTGCTCCTTATGCGCTGGTAACCCGGGAACAGGCATCAAAGATCATTGCGAATGTTATTCGCAAAATTAAGCCGGAACCCGCAACTTCACGTCATGCTTTTACGGATCAGATGGATGTGTCCGATTGGGCCAAAGAAGAGGTTGAAGAGCTTGCTGGAATGTATATGCTTACGGGATACCAAGATGGCAGTTTCCGTCCCATGCAGCATCTGAGCAGATCCGAGGCGGCAGCCCTGATCTTCCGACTGAACAAACTGATCCGTATTATTGAAGAAAACCAAATTGTCGGCGACGACGGACCGAGTATAGACGCTAAGACTAAGACGTCAAAATCGGAAGTGAACGATATAGATTGAATTAAATGTTAACTCATCATTTCATCCTCCTCAGCAGCCACATTATCCGTAATTCGACTTTTAATGTTATAATAGGTTGCCAATATGATAAAAAAGGGTAATGGACAGTGGTGATGAATGATGAATAATAAATTTATCCGAATCTATGAAGATATTGCAGCTCGTATTCGGACTGGAGAAATTGAAGCAGGTACGCTGCTTTCCTCGGAACTTGACTTATCGGAAAGTTATCAAACGTCTAGAGAGACGATTCGCAAAGCGCTGAAAATGCTGTCTGAAGAAGGTTATATTCAGAAAATTCAAGGTAAGGGCTCCATTGTACTGGATATACGTAAAATTGATTTTCCTATTTCAGGCCTCGTTAGCTTCAAGGAACTGGCTAAAAAAATGGGACATCGGGCCAAAACGTACGTTAAAGTTTTTGAAGAAAAAAAGGTTGATCAAGCCTTGTTCAAGAAAATCAATTTTGGTCTGAATGAAAAGGTCTGGGAGATCAGACGTGTACGCAAAGTGGATGGAGAACATGTCATTCTGGATAAGGACCATATAAGCCAGAGGCTTATCCCTGGTTTGAGCAAGGAAATATGTAATGACTCCATCTTCGAGTACATTGAGGAGGAGCTCGGGCTGACCATCTCTTTTGCCAAAAAGGAAATTTTGGTGGAGGAGCCTACCGCTGAGGATAGGGAATTGCTTGATCTCGAAGGGTTCCACAATGTAGTTGTGGTTAGGAGCCAGGTTTACCTGGAGGATGCCAGTCAATTCCAGTTCACAGAGGCAAGGCATCGCCCGGACAAGTTCAGATTTGTGGACTTTGCCCGGCGTAGATGATATCCATTGACCATGCATATGAAACAGAGAGTACCTATTCACTTCTTTTAGGGGTGAACGAGGTGCTCTCTTTGTTTTGAACAAAATAAATTCCTTATCATGGTAAAAATAACTTGACCAGTAAGCGTTTTCATTTTATTATATGTCCATAACCTTAACGATTAAGTAATTAAAATTTAATTATGTATCTTACATAAAGTTATTTATTTATAATAATAACTTTATAAAATTATTAGCTACTTTTGATTTTAGTTAACTTATTGCCTTGAGCAGGGTTAATTGAAATAAACAAAAAAAATGTAGGAGGTTCTAACGAATGGTCAAGTTGCAAAAGTGTACAGTCTTTACCGTAATTGCTGCACTTATGTTGGTGATTCTGGGGAGTGCTGCACCCAAAGCGTCTGCTGCTACAGGATTTTATGTAAACGGAGGCAAATTGTACGATTCCACTGGCAAGGCATTTGTTATGAGAGGTGTCAATCATGGACATTCATGGTTTAAGAACGACCTGAACACAGCGATTCCTGCGATTGCCAAAACAGGTGCCAACACCGTACGAATTGTGCTCTCCAATGGCGTGCAGTACACCAAAGACGATGTGAACTCTGTTAAAAACATCATTAATATTGTAAGCGCAAACAAAATGATTGCGGTGCTTGAAGTACATGATGCAACAGGTAAGGATGACTATAATTCGTTGGATGCAGCAGTGAACTACTGGATTAGCATCAAGGAAGCACTCATTGGCAAAGAAGACAGAGTTATCGTAAATATTGCGAACGAATGGTATGGAACATGGAACGGTAGTGCATGGGCTGACGGATACAAAAAAGCAATTCCGAAGCTGAGAAATGCCGGTATTAACAATACATTGATCGTGGATGCAGCCGGCTGGGGGCAGTACCCGCAATCCATCGTGGATTATGGACAAAGTGTATTTGCAGCGGATTCGCAGAAAAACACTGTATTCTCGATTCACATGTATGAATATGCCGGTAAAGATGCGGCAACCGTTAAATCCAACATGGAAAGCGTATTGAACAAAGGTCTGGCCCTGATCATCGGTGAATTCGGTGGATACCACACGAACGGGGACGTTGATGAATATGCGATCATGAAATATGGTCAGGAAAAAGGGGTAGGCTGGCTCGCATGGTCCTGGTATGGCAACAGCTCTGATTTGAACTATTTGGACTTGGCTACGGGTCCTAACGGAAGTTTGACATCCTTTGGAAACACAGTCGTCAACGACACTAATGGAATTAAAAACACTTCAAAAAAAGCAGGGATCTACTAGGGTCTATAGGGTCTAGCTTTTCTAAAAGATTCATCCAATCAACGAGAAGCATTAAGCTTGTTCTGAGGAAAAAATCTCTTCCAAACACTCTGACCAACACGTCAGGGTGTTTTTTATTGAAAGAAAAATCATCAAAACAGAACTCTTTTGAATATTTCCGTTTATATTTAAAATATTTTGTTTTCAAAACAAAACAAAGATGATAAACTCTGATTAGGAATAAAACAAACATTATCGGAGGGGAACAAATGGTACAGAGTTTATGGAATTCATCAGAGGCTTCGGAGAAAACAACCGGACTGGAGCAGCTGGTCTACCGGTCCAATCTGATTGGGGCAGATCGCCGTGTATGTAACATTTTCGGAGGCAACACGTCTACCAAAACGACGGTGAAAGATTTTCGCGGCCGTGATATAGAAGTGATGTATGTAAAAGGTAGTGGATCTGATCTGGCTTCCATGCAGGCGAAGCATTTTACAGGCCTTGGACTTGAAGACATTCGTCCATTAATCGAGCGTGAATCTATGTCGGATGAAGAGATGGTCGAATACCTGGGTCATTGCATGATCGATTCCAAACACCCGCGTGCATCCATTGAGACGTTGCTGCATGCATTCCTTCCATATAAACATGTGGACCATACCCATCCGGATGCAATTATTAGTCTGTGTTGTGCAGATAACGGAAAAGAACTGGCGAAAGAGATTTACGGGGATCGATTTGTATGGGTTCCATATGTGCGTCCCGGATTCACACTATCCAAGATGATTGCTGAAAGCGTATTCTCGAATCCGAATGCCGAACTGGTTCTGATGGAGAAGCACGGACTTGTGACTTGGGGAGAAACATCGGAAGAATGTTACGCGCAGACGATCAAAATTATTAATGAAGCGGAAGCCTTCATTGAAGAACGTGTTGACGAAGGAAGCCTGTTTGGCGGAGAAAAGCATTCTGCGCTTGAGGCAGAAGTTCGTCGCCAGATCGTATCCAAAGTAATGCCAACCATCCGGGGAGCGGTATCCGATAGCAAAAAAATGATTTTGTCCTTTGACGATCAGGAGGATGTACTTGCCTTTGTTGGTGGAGTGGATTCGCCGAAGTTGTCACAGGTAGGTGCGGCGTGCCCGGATCATTTGGTGCATACCAAAGTGGTACCTCTATTCATCGATTGGACACCGGACGCGGAGGACATTGAAGGGCTGAAAACCAAACTGGTGGAAGGCGTGGCCGCCTACAAAAAACAATATCAACAATATTTTGAGAGCAACAAAAATGATGGTGACGTGATGTTCGAAGCTGCACCTCGCGTCATTCTTATCCCAGGTGTGGGCATGATCAACACAGGCAAGAGCTGGGCGCTGTCCCAGGTGAGCGGGGCATTGTATCATAGAGCCATTGCCGTGATGCGCGGTGCAACAAGTCTGGGCCAATTCGTATCCCTCAGCGCCAATGAATCCTACAATGTGGAGTACTGGCCGCTTGAGCTTTACAAATTATCGCTGGCTCCGGCGGAGACTGAGTTTTCCCGCAAAGTGGCGTTTATTACCGGGGGTGCCGGTGGAATTGGAAGTGAAACCGCACGCAGATTGGTATCCGAAGGGGCACATGTCGTTCTCGCGGACCTTAACCTTGAAGGAGCGCAGAAGGTAGCTCAGGAAATTAACGATCAATATGGTGCTAATCGCGCATATGCATTGAAGATGGATGTGACCGATGAGGAAGCCGTGCAATCTGCGTATGCGGAAGTTGCCGTACAATATGGCGGCGTGGATATTATCGTGAACAATGCAGGCCTGGCTACCTCCAGTCCATTTGACGAAACATCGTTGAAGGAATGGAACTTGAATATGAATGTGCTGGGTACAGGATACTTCCTCGTGGCACGCGAAGCCTTCAAGTTGATGAAACAACAGGGGATTGGCGGCAGTATGGTATTTATTGGATCCAAGAACTCGGTCTATGCGGGGAAAAGCGCCTCAGCTTACAGCTCGGCCAAAGCACTTGAAGCTCATTTGGCCCGCTGCATCGCGGCTGAAGGTGGGGAATACGGCATTCGTGTAAATACGATTCTCCCGGATGCCATCCTGCAAGGTTCAGCGATCTGGAACGGTTCATGGAGAAATGAACGTGCAGCAGCCTATGGTATTGAACCGGATCAACTCGAAGAGTACTATCGCAAACGTACAACTTTGCTCGTCAATATTTATCCGAGAGATATTGCGGAAGGCATCGCCTTTTTTGCCTCTTCCAAATCGGAAAAAACAACCGGATGTATGATGACGATTGACGGCGGTGTACCAGCAGCATTTACACGATAATAAGGAGGGTTCTCGCACATGGAAAATCAGGTCAAGCAAGCATATGAAGCAGCCAAATCATTATATGCTCAGCATGGAATTGATACGGATGAAGTGCTGAAGAAGCTCGCGGAGATCAAAGTGTCTGTTCATTGCTGGCAAGGGGACGATGTGAAAGGTTTTCTGAATAAAGACGGGGAACTAACGGGTGGAATATCCGTTACAGGTCAATATCCGGGGGCTGCAACGACACCTGCAGAACTTCGAGCAGACCTGGAGCAAGCTTTCTCCATGATTCCCGGCAAACATAAGGTCAATTTGCATGCCATCTATGCGGATACGGACGAACAAGTGGAGCTGGACCGGATTGAGCCGAAGCATTATGAGAACTGGGTAAAATGGGCCAAAGAACAGGGGCACGGCCTGGATTTTAATCCAACCTGCTTTTCACATGAAAAATCAAGTGACGGCTTCACGCTAAGTCATTCCGATCCGGCGATTCGTAAGTTCTGGATTGATCATTGCAAAGCATCCCGCCGCATTGGCGCTTACTTTGGCGAGCAGCTGGGCCAGACATGTGTAACCAATGTGTGGGTACCGGACGGTTTCAAGGATAACCCGGTCGATCGGATGACACCGCGGAAGCGGTTGAAAGATTCACTTGATGAAGTGTTTGCCGAGAAGCTTGATCCCAAGTATCATCTGGATGCGGTCGAGAGTAAGCTGTTTGGCCTCGGTTCCGAAGCGTATGTCGTTGGTTCTCATGAATTCTATATGGGCTATGGACTGCAAAATGATACGTTAATCTGCCTCGATGCGGGACATTTTCATCCAACGGAAGTCATATCCAACAAACTATCTTCACTGGCCCTGTTTACCAATGGCATTCTGCTGCATGTCAGCCGTCCAATGCGTTGGGACAGTGACCATGTTGTCATTATGGATGATGAGCTGCTGGAAATTGCCCGCGAATTGGTACGTCATGATCTGCTTCCAACGACACATATCGGACTCGATTTTTTTGATGGAAGTATCAACCGAGTTGCTGCGTGGGTAGTTGGCACACGTAACACGATTAAAGCACTGCTACGTGCGATGTTGGAACCTGTGGATGCTCTGAAATCAGCGGAACTGGAAGGAGATTACACCCTTCGTCTTGCTTTGACAGAAGAGTTCAAGTCCTATCCTTTCGGCGCGATCTGGGATTATTATTGCGCCCAGCAGCAAGTACCTGTACGTGAACAGTGGATCGCTGAGATTAAAAATTATGAGCAGGAAGTTTTGCTTCAACGAGATAAATCTTTCGTATAGGATGATGCAGGCCACAGTGGAGAAGTTCTCCGCTGTGGCTTTTTTGCATGGAAATAGCTCAGAAATGCATAACTGCGGTCAGAATTTCCATACTAAAAATACATAGAAAATGCAAAGCATTAATGCTAATACTGCACGCATAGGAGGATCAATCCGATTTGAATATCGCCCACAACAAATTGTATATCGCGGCACTCGGCGGTTTGAATGAAATAGGTAAGAACATGTATCTTATCCAATATAATCAGGACATCATTGTCATCGACTGTGGTTCCAAATTCCCGGATGAAACGCTGCCGGGCATTGATCTCATCATTCCGGATGTGACGTATCTGCTGGAAAATCAGGACAAGGTGAGGGCGCTTGTGGTTACTCATGGACATGAAGACCACATTGGCGGCATTCCCTATTTGTTAAAACAAATCAATATCCCGGTGTATGCATCCAGACTGACACGAGGATTAATTGAACTGAAACTGAAAGAACATGGGCTGCTGCGCAAAGCAGATCTGCATACGGTTGATTCCAAATCCAGCATTACGCTGGGTGGAATTCAGGTTTCATTTTTTGCGACCAGTCACAGCATACCGGATTGCCTGGGTATTTTCTTTCAGACACCTGGGGGAAATGTCGTGCATACCGGGGATTTCAAGTTTGATATGTCACCTGTAAATGGGCCGTATCCCGATCTGCACCGTATGGCCGAGATTGGCAAGCAAGGCGTGCATGTGCTGTTGTCCGAGAGTACCAATGCAGAGAGACCCGGGTTCACCCCTTCAGAGCGTGTCGTAGGTGACCACATATTGGACGCGTTTATTCGTGCCAAACAAAAAGTGTTTATTTCAACCTTTGCGTCCAATGTAAGCAGGGTTCAGCAGATTGTAAATGCAGCATTCGAAACGGGACGCAAGCTGGCTCTGCTGGGCAGAAGCATGATTAATGTAGTGTCCGTAGCCAGTGAACTGGGATACCTGGATGTACCTGAGGGGCTGCTCATTGAGGCCATTGATTCTGACCAGTTTCCACCTGATGAGGTCGTTGTACTCTGTACGGGAAGTCAGGGTGAAACAATGGCAGCATTATCCCGTTTGGCCGCCTCCAAACATCCTCATGTGAAGATCGCACCTGGAGATACCGTTATTATTGCAGCTGGGGCGATCCCGGGGAACGAACGCAATCTTGCGCATGTCATTGATAATCTGTATGTGCTCGGAGCACGTGTCATTTACGGTTCAAGCGGCGCAGCAGGTATGCATGTATCAGGACACGGCAGCCAGGAAGAACTCAAACTGATGCTGACCCTGATGAAGCCTGATTATCTAATTCCAGTTCACGGTGAGTTCCGCATGCTGTATCAGCATAGACAATTGGCAGAGTCCGTAGGGATCGAACGGGATCACGTATTCATCGTGAACAATGGGGATATGATTCAGTACAAAGACGGCGTGGCTTCTTTTGGTCCCAAAATTGCTTCAGGTAACAGTCTGGTCGACGGTTTGATCATGGGCGACGTCGGGAATATCGTGCTGCGTGATCGCCGGCAGCTATCATCCGATGGAATGCTGGTGATTGTGACTACGTTGAGCAAAACGGAGAAACACATGGTGAGAGCACCTGAGATTATTTCCAGAGGTTTTGTGTTTGTGAAGGATTCCGAAGAATTCATGAAAGAGATTCATGAGCTGGTTCAGAACAAGATGGATGAGTTAACCGGAAGCGGAGCGAATCAGTGGAATGTGATCAAAAGAAAGCTGAAGGATGAGATCGGTCATTATATCTACGCCCAGACAAAACGAAGACCGATGATCCTGCCCATTATTATTGAGGTTTGAGAAAAGTGGAGCATAGCTGATGTATAGAGATTAAGATGAGGATTAAGATTAAGATGGTCAAAAGCCTGAGAAATGTAGGATCATACCGTATTTCGTATGAACCACACATTTCAGTCAGGCTTTTATTGTTAATAACCTATTGATCCTTCAGCAATCCAGATTGTCTCACAGAGGAGAGGAACTGGTGGAACTGCTCGATGTTTAATTGCTGTGCGCTATCCGAGAGGGCTACAGCCGGATTTGGATGAACCTCAACCATAACACCATCTGCACCTGCTGCAAGAGCTGCCTTGGCACATGGCGCAAGGATATCTTTGCGCCCGGTCGAGTGGGTGACGTCCACAAGTACAGGCAGATGGGTTTCCTGTTTCAGAATCGGCACAGCAGAGATGTCTAGTGTGTTTCGTGTTGCTTTTTCATAGGTGCGAATGCCGCGTTCAATCAGCATAACCTGTTTGTTCCCCCGGGAGACAACGTACTCCGCAGCATGAACGAATTCATCAATGGTTGCCGCCAAGCCACGTTTCAGCAGAATAGGAATCTTAACATCCCCGGCAGCCTTGAGCAGTTCAAAGTTTTGCATGTTACGGGCACCAATCTGGATGACATCAATATACTGGCCAGCCAGTTCAATATGACTTGGATGCACAATCTCACTAATGGTCTTCAATCCGAACTCGTCGGCAACTTCCTTCAGAATTTTCAATCCTTCGATTCCAAGTCCCTGGAAGTCATATGGGGAAGTACGAGGTTTAAATGCTCCTCCGCGCATCACGGTAATGCCGGCTTCTTTCAGTGCTGCTGCGACCTCGCGTACCTGCTCATAACTTTCAACCGAGCATGGGCCAGCAATCATTATTGGTTTGCCTGCGCCAACCTTGACGTTTCCGATGGAGACGAGAGTATCTTCCTGCTGATTTTTGCGGCTAACGAGCAGCTGTTTCTTATGTTCGTCGACCTGAAGGTTCAGGGAAGCCTGGAAAATCTGTTTGAACAGAAGTTTGATGGCATCGTCTTGGAAAGGCCCCGGATTGGCGGCAGTCAGTTCCTCCAGCATTTCTTTTTCACGAACCGGATCAAACTTGGGTACACCTTGTTTTTCCTTGATTTGACCAATTTCCTGTGTAATTTGGGCCCGTTCTGACAACAAGTGCAGGAGGTTATGATTAATCTCACTCAATCGGCCTCTTAATTGTTCCAAGTTCTTGCTTTGATCCATGCTGATCCACTCCTTCAATTTAAATTTATGAAAAAACACAAAAAGGCCCTTCATCCGTAAGGGACGAAGAAGCCGTGGTACCACCCTAATTAGAAACGGTCTGCTGATTGAATACAGCCGATCTGTTTCTCACTTTGACCTTTTAACGCAAGGAACGGATTGTCCTAGAAGCATATCCATGAGGAGCAGCTCTTCAGCAATCGGCTCGGGAGTGAACTTCGGCGGCGTGTTCCTTTCGGGTGCTCTCAGTCTTCGGCACCGCGTCCCTGTAATGAACGATAACTCCGCGTACTCTTTCCGTCATAGCCTGTGTGAATAATGATGTTCTGTTCTGTATTTCATGATGCACGTTATGAATTGAAGTTATACTAGCATCTCATGTTCCTTGTCTGCAAGAAGCTGAATTAATGCCATGCATCAATAACGCTTTACCGTGACGCATTGCACATGCACTTTCAGAGTTCCGTGAGATTTACTAATATCTCCATGGGAATAGTATTCGCAAGGGTTTGCCATTCGAAGTATAATATAAGGTAATATAAGTGAATTCAAGCGAATGAGAATAAGAGGAGAAGTTATGAATAAAACGATTTCGGATATCGCCCAAATGGCAGGCGTGGCGAAGAGCACAGTCTCTCGTTTCCTGAATGGTGGTTCTGTTAGTGATGATACACGGGAGAAAATTGAACGCATTATTAAACAATACAATTACGTACCCAATACGTTCGCACAGAGTCTTAAAGCCAAAAAAACCAGTATTATTGGAACGGTTGTGCCTCGTCTGGATTCCTTTGCAACCTCTCAGACATTGATCGGTATCGATGAAGAATTAAGAAATAATCAGTATCAGATGCTGATCGCGAATACGAGCCAGGATATGCAGCGCGAGATCGACGCCATATATGACTTTGCCAGACAGAAGGTATCCGGCATTATTCTGCTCGCAGCAGAAGTGACCGATGCACATCTGAAAGCTGTTGAAGACATCGGAATTCCGGTCCTATTGGTAGGGCAGCAGCATGAACAGCTGCACAGTCTGGTTCATAATGATGATCAAGCGGGATATGAGATGGGTAAGCATGTTGTGGAAAAGGGCCACCGGAAAATTGTCTATATTGGCGTTACTGAGAGAGATCAGGCAGTAGGAATCCATCGCAAACAGGGGTTCAAGCGTGCGATCGACGAATGTGGCGGATGTGATGTGACGTATTTTGAGACAAGCTTCAAAATGTCCGAGGCTATCATTACCGCAGAAGCGATTTTGAAAGAAAGCAAACCGAGCATTATTGTGGGCGCAACTGATAACATCGCACTGGGTGTGATGAAGATTGCTTTTTCCAATAAAATACAAATCCCTCAGGAATTATCGGTTACTGGATTTGGCGGTTATGAAATTACCGAGATGATTCATCCTACGCTAACGACAGTAAAATATCATTATTTTGAGGCAGGTCAAGTGGCGGCCCAGCACATTATTCGTCTGGTAAAAGGCGAGCCGGTGGAGCAGTGCACGATTCTTGATGTGGAGATTATTCCACGAGAAAGCGTTGACAAGATATAAATGAATCCTTTATGATAATTCCATCGAACCGGTTCCACAAAAATGTCCACTACGGATATTGGAACACGGCGGCAGGCGTAAAAGCCATATGGAATTATTTTTTTTGAGTACATTGGAACCGGTTCCTCTAATTTAGGTTTTACTTTTCGCAGGGATGGAGAACACTTTTTATGAAAATGACTAGAGAGCAACGCTACAGACGTATCGAGCAGGCAGAGCCTGGAGAAATAGGCAAGCTGGAAGCTTTGATCTTTGCTTGTCCATGGAGACAACATTACCATATCCAGCCGATAACCGGACTGCTTAATGATCCTAACGGATTCTCCTATTACCAGGGATATTATCATCTGTTCTATCAGTGGTTCCCACTCGGCACCGAGCATGGAATGAAGTATTGGTACCATACCCGTTCAACGGATCTGGTGCATTGGGAAGAAGTCGGAATCGGAATCCAGCCGGGCGACACATATGATTCACACGGGGCATATTCGGGCAGTGCTATTGAAAAAGATGGCCAACTCCATCTGCTATACACGGGCAATACAAGAGATGAGGACTGGATCAGACATCCGTATCAGTGTCTGGCGATTATGGATGAAAGCGGTTCAATAACCAAAGTGCATCAACCTGTGATCACAGAAGTACCTTCTGGCTACACGGAACATTTCAGAGACCCCAAGGTTTGGCAGCAGGGTGACACGTATTATTGTGTGATTGGAGCACAGCGTGTAGATGAAACGGGATGCACGGTATTATATCGCTCGTCAGATCTCAGAAACTGGACGTTTCTTGGAGAGATTCATACGGGGCTACCTAACTTTGGCTACATGTGGGAGTGCCCCGATTATCTGGAGATGCAGGGTCAAGGTGTACTGATCTTTTCGCCACAAGGAATAGAGAGTCATGAAGATGAGTATCAGAATATTTTTCAGTCGGGTTATCTGATTGGTGAACCACTGGATCTTCAGACACGGCAATTCGAACATGGTCCATTTCAGGAGATGGATCGAGGATTTGACTTTTATGCCCCGCAGACGATGCAGGCGCCGGATGGAAGACGAATTTTGGTGGGCTGGATGGGACTTCCCGATTTGGAGTATCCGACAGATAAGAGTGGATGGGCACATTGCCTGACGATTCCACGGCAGTTGTCACTCCGGGAGGGGAAATTAATTCAGCAGCCAGTCTCTGAAATGGTGAAGCTGCGCGGGGATTCTGAAGGGACTCACATGGAATTCATACTTGATCATGAGACTCGATCTTTCGCAGACTTTGCTGGAATGGCTTATGAATTGGAATGTGAAATCCGTGATTTTGACGCAGAGGTTGTAGGCATTGAATTGCGGGCGAGTGCAGAAGAGAGGACTGTGTTGCAGTATGATCGGTTGGCACAGAAAGTAACCCTGGATCGCTCCCAGTCAGGCGCCACGCTCGCGGATCAGAACGGGAATGTACGACGCTGCGCATTAAATGCAGACGTGCTTAAGTTTCATATCTTTGTGGATTCTTCTTCTGTTGAGATCTTTGTCAATGATGGAGAAGAGGTATTCACAAGTCGCATCTTTCCAAGGAAGGATAGTGTGGAGATTCGCTTCTTTGCACTTGGAGGTAAGGCAGTATTTAAGGCATCAAAGTGGGATTATTAGATATAACGTGAGAGGAATGAAGGACCATGTCGGATAATCAGCAGATTGCCCAGGACGTTATTCGTGCCATCGGGGGCAAAGAAAATATTGCATCATTTGCACACTGTGCAACACGTCTTCGGATCATGGTGAATGACAAGGACAAGATCGATCAGAAGCAGGTCGAGAACATCGACAAAGTCAAAGGGGCCTTTTTCAACTCGGGCCAGTATCAGATCATTTTTGGAACAGGAACAGTGAATCGGATATTTGAGGAGGTCGAGAAGCTGGGAATCGAAGGATCTTCCAAGGAAGACGTGAAGAGTCAGGGCAAAAAGGAAGGTAATGCTTTTCAACGGGCCATTCGTACGTTTGGTGACGTATTTGTACCGATCATCCCTGTGCTTGTAGCAACGGGGCTGTTCATGGGTCTGCGAGGGCTGCTCACTCAAAATGAAATTTTATCGCTGTTTGGTGCAACACCGGAGGACATTTCGCCCAATTTCCTCTTATTTACTCAGATCCTGACGGACACGGCATTTGCATTCCTGCCTGCACTCGTAGCGTGGTCTGCGTTCCGAGTGTTTGGTGGAAGTCCGGTTCTCGGCATCGTTTTGGGTCTAATGCTTGTGAATCCGGCGCTGCCGAATGCATACGCTGTGGCCGATGGATCAGCGCAACCGCTGCATATGTTCGGATTCATACCGGTGGTCGGGTATCAAGGTTCGGTGCTGCCTGCGTTCTTCGTCGGATTGATCGGAGCGAAGTTTGAGAAGGTTCTGAGAAGACGCATACCAGAGGCGCTCGACTTAATTCTGACTCCTTTTATTACGCTGACGGTCATGATTACGTTGGGACTCTTTGCGATTGGTCCAGTATTCCATTCCCTGGAAGAGTGGGTGCTGCATGGAACAACAGCCGTATTGGGATTGCCATTTGGTATTGCGGGCATTATTATTGGTTTCTTCCATCAAATTATTGTTGTTACCGGTGTACATCACATCTTTAACTTTCTGGAGATCCAATTACTGGAGAAAACGGGCTTTAATCCGTTCAACGCGATTATTACATGTGCTATGGCTGCGCAAGGAGCAGCTTGTCTTGCAGTGGGGTTGAAGACCAAAAATAAAAAGCTGAAAGCACTCGCACTGCCTTCGTCATTCTCTGCATTTCTAGGGATTACTGAACCTGCTATCTTCGGGGTTAACTTACGACACATGAAACCGTTCATCATGGGTCTCGTCGGAGGCGCTGTCGGTGGATTTATAGCATCTTTGTTCCATTTGCAAGGTTCAGGTATGGCGGTGACGGTTATTCCGGGCACGCTGCTGTATTTGAACAGCCAATTGCCTTTGTACATTTTGTCCAATGTGGTAGCAATGGGAAGTGCATTTGTACTTACCTGGTTCTTCGGATATAAGGATCAGCCAGTTGCGGAGGAAGTTCCGAGCAATGCAGGAGAAGAGAGCAAGTTGGAAGTTCTGTCGCAAAAGTCAAACTCATCTTCCAGCCAGACCGTTAACCATCGCACCAAGGTAGATATGCTGGAGATTGCATCACCCATCACAGGCACGGCGGTTGCTTTGGAGCAGGTTCCTGACCCTGCATTCTCGGAAAAGCATATGGGAGAAGGGATAGCTATTGAGCCTTCTGAGGGCAAAGTATTTGCACCTTTTGACGGTGTCATCGCTCATGTGATGAATAAGAGCAAACATGCGGTAATCCTGGAACATGAAACAGGTGTTCAAATGCTTGTGCATATTGGGATTAATACCGTTGGACTGAAGGGGGAGGGTTTTACCGCATATGTGAATAGCGGAGACACCGTAACCGCAGGACAACTGTTGATTGAATTTGACATGGAAGCGATCCAGGCTGCAGGGCTGCCATTGATTACACCTGTGCTCATACCGAATGGGAACGAAAGTATTGAACAGGTGATGGCAACTATGACAGGCCCAGTTCAAGCTAATGGGGAAGCACTAATTGTTGTGAAATTTACTGAACCACAATAAGCGTAAACATTTGAAAAAGACAGGTTGAAAAATGCAAAGAGACCCGGTGTATATCACCAGGGTTTCTTTGCACTTTTATGTATTTTTTTCACTTAACGGAAGGTGTCAAAAAGAATAATACGTCAGTGCGTATTGCATCAGAAAGGCACGAATTTCTTCCCGGTTTAACATCACATCAGATGTACTGCCTTGCTCCAGGTTGAGAAGCAAATTACTGACGGCTTCATGCAGGAACAGCATGCGTTCATTTCCCCACAGCTCTTGATGCTGCTGGATAAATTGCGTGACCTGCGACAGCTCCATACCTTTTAAAACTCTGAACACCGAAGCCCATTTTACCAGATCAGAGGGATGGGAGCCTACAGGCAATTCAAATTCGGCAAAACCATGAACATTCCCGCATGAGATTTTGAACAATCCGCAGTAACAGGATGAATGTTCCCGCGCTATGAAGGGTAATTTTCGCATATCGTACCGAATAATTTCCATGGAACTAATTCGGGTATCAACACGAATCTCCGTTCGAATTTCCACATCACAATCTGCAATCACACGCTCCAACCTCCATAGGCAAAATCATCTTATTGTTTTCGTTATCCTGCCGATTATAATACGACTGAACACAGCTCATGTAAAATCAACCGGAATGGATATACGTCTGATTTTCCGATGTTTGGTTTGGAATTCATACATGTAAGCGATTAACAAGAGATATATCTTCGTTTTGGACTCGAATAACTCGATTTTTTCTTCCGCTCATGACAGACCGAGTAACATGCCGCATTACAGCGAAAAGAGGAGATTAGGCAAGAAATGCTCACCTGGATTGTCTGGAATCGATCAGAATGGTGCAGAAATCGAATACAGTTCAATTGCAGAGATGCAGACAGAGGACTATGATTCGCACATAACGTACTCCAGATGGCATTTGCAGGATCTGATGTGAAGGCGAGGTTGGCGGCAATGGATGAAGCAATGATGGTGGTATCGACAGGAAACGGTGCGGCGGGAATGAATTTTGTGGATGTATTACTGAAGAGGGGATTTGCAGTTGTTGTGCTTGTACACAGCGAAGAAGAGGGGGAACAACTTCAATCGCTTGGTGCAGTTACTGTGCGTTACATTCAGGAAATGACAGACCGTAACCATCTTCCGTCCGAATTTGTAGTGAAGAATGCCTTTGTATTTGAAAATAGCTTGCCGCAGTGCTGCCAGGACATTGAGCTGTGCCGTTGCTTGTGTCCGCAACAACTCTATGTCGTTTCCAGCAACAGGGCTCATGTTGGGCTTGTTTATAAAGGTCTGGGAGCAACATATGTCATTCACAGCCGGAGTGGAGATGTTTCATTTTTAGTGTAGTATGGCAAAAGCAAAAAACAGGACGGCGAAGTTAGCCTGATAATGCATCGCCGTCTTCACTCATGACTATAGGCCAGCGTGCCGTTTCAACCGTTCTGCAATCTGAATCAGGTCCTCTGGGGATACCCCAGGCGCGAACTCTTCCGGCAGATCGGGAAGTTCAGGGATGGCTCCACTGTGACCCGGCAAGCCGGCAAAAGCTTCAAGTTTACCGCCATCGATTGGATGTTCTCCTTTCCAGATCTGAGCAATGCGTTGATAGTCCTTGTCACTAAAGGTATAGAGTCTACGGTGCTCACCCATGGCTTCCCATTTGCGTGTTGTATCAAAAACCTTATTGTCCAGTCGCGGAATAGGAAATAACTTGGTTACATCGACTCCAGTCGCTATTTCCAATGCCTTGGCATAGGCCAAAATATGTACGCCTCCACGCACGAGCAAATATCCTGTCATCTCCCTGGCTGTTGGATGATCAGTCATCTCGTAAACTCTCATCTTGTGGGTTCGCGCTCCGCATTCGAGGAAGAAGTTATGCAGCAGATCAAAGATTAAATTACCACTGCTAACGACATAAGAACCATTCCAAGGTCTCCCCATGGAATCGTATGGAAGCGCCGTTTGGGCGGATTCGATAAAATGTGAAGTCATACGAGCGTCCTTGCCAATGCGCAATGGTGTGGAGTCGGGATCACCTGGTGAAGTTGAGCCAACAAGCATCAGGTTAATGGTATTGGCGACAAGTTCAACGTGGCCGAATTCTTCAGCTGTAATGCTAGCCACGATGTCATAGAAGGGGCGCAGCTTCGACTTTCCTCTGAAATTAAAAGACTGAAACAAATAATTGTTCAACGTTGACATTTCCCCAAACTTGCCACCTAACAGTTCCTGTACCGCGCTAGCTCCATTGGGATCCGGATTATTGGATAGTGGTAGTTCGATAGCAAGACGGTCTACCCGTTTAAACATTACATTTCCTCCTCAAGCCAAATTACTGTAAAGGTATGAGAGGTTACTTGTACGTTATTCGGGAATTCCAATTTAGTAATCTGTTTGATCATAAAAACATAAAGAACGTTCTGTCAGAGCTTGTGCTCTGAGCAGAACGTTTAGCATTAATAATATAAAAGCGATATTTAAATTAAGAAGAGATTCCTACTACACTGGAACCATTCTTCGTAATTTTGTACGTAATGACGTCTCCGCTCCAGAAGTGGAACTTGAGAATGATTTCGCCATTATTCGTTTCGTTGAAGAAGTTTTGTTTCAGTTCAATCACGTTGCTACTATAATTCGGACTGAAGGCGTAGGAAAATTCTTTGAATGAAGTCCAGTTTTGCGGACCTGCGTTTCCTCCACTTGTATAAGTTGCTTCCATGGTGGCCAGCTGATTGCCATTAAAGATAGTCGGAATCGCAAACGAGCTCGTTGTGCCCGTTACATTGCTCAGTTTAGGTGTATCATACTTGATGATATTCAGGTTCCAGTTTGCGCCTTTGTTGAATTTGACGGTCAACTTGGCATTAACCCCAAGATTGCCGGAAGTGGTCAGTCTGGTTAACAGGCTTGATTTTAACGTAAGCACATCACCGTTGATCGTGTAATCTGTACCTTGAACAAGGGTAGTGCTGCCATTAGCAAGAGAACTAAATGTATTGCCATTGAGATTCAGTTTTACTGTTTTATCCTGAATTGCAGCACCTTTTTTCAGATAAACCAGATCGGATTCAGCTGTGGAGGAACGACCTGTCCAACTTGCTTTCATTGTGTTATACAGATCCTGATCAGACCATGTGAAGCTGGTACGGCCGAAATGCTGTCCATTATCCCATAACATGGTGGTCATCTGTTTCTGACGCAGGTATTGGCCGATAAATTCGAAGAATTTCAGCTTCTCACCTTGCTCGATGACACCTGTGTGCTGATCAAAACCGAGCAAGCCATACTCACCGACGATAACCGGAATACCTTTGGCTGTGAATGCATTGTAGACTCGGTCAAAGGTATCGGTAATATCCTGTTGCACTTCAGCATTATATTTGGTGTACCCTGCGATATTCACGCTGAATGGCCAGAAACCATAGTAGTGAACGGTAGCGATAATGTTAGGGTCATTCAATTTTGCGATTGTCTGGGATAATGCATCGAGATCTGGTTGAGCGGAAGAGGTATGCATCGTTGGGAGAACCAATGGACGTGTTGCATTGTTGCCGCCGGATGCTCTCACGATGTTATGAAAAGATACATTCAACTCATCCAGCAAAGCGTATGCTGTAGCGGTATTCGTTGTACCACCTTCGGTGAAGCGTGGTTCATTTACACTTTCGAACATCAGCTTAGAGGATGAGTTTTTGAATTTGTTTGCAATTTGAGTCCAGGCAGAGTTGTAACGAGCAAGAACATTGGCATGGTCATTCTCCATATAGCTGATCCACTGCCATGAATCGTGATGGATATTGATCATGACATATAGATTGGCATCCAGGGCCCAGTTTACAACCTGTTGTACGCGATTCATGTAAGCGGTATCAATAGTGTAGTTAGGTGCTCCTCCAATATGAGCTTGCCAGGTCACTGGAATACGAATACTCTTGTAGCCTTGATTGGCGATATTTTGAATCAGTTGCTGAGTGATCAGCGGGTTACCCCAGGCTGTTTCATCTGCACCAACAGCGTCCAGCGAGTTACCCAGATTCCAGCCCGGCTCCATCGCAGTAACATAGGACTGAATATTGGTTGGAGCAGCGGCTGCATTTGCCTGAATCGAGTCATCTGTAGCAGCAGAAGCGATGGCTGATGAGAACAGGGATAGGATCATTGCCGTTACGATAGTGAGCGAGAGGGCCGATTTGCGGTTTTTGTTCATTAACATATTCTCCTTTGTAAATATAATTGTTGAACTAAAAATAGAGCGCTTACAATATTGGCGATTTAAGCTCAGCATAGAACAAGATCCTAGATTGATTTAAATGGAATCACCACCAAAATAAGTATTGAAAACGTTTTCTGAAATGCAAATATATCATGATTATTTCAAAGAAAATACCATAATAATTGGATAATAATTCATGTAAAAATTAGTGATTATGACAATTATAGAATATCGTAGGGTGTGGTGAGGATTACTCTTTTACATGAAAAACTTCTGTGGATAACAGCATTAATTCTACAATTTGTGTGTTCATATATTGCGGAGACGTTGGGAAATCTTCTTCAATCCACCGAATCAAAAGACGTGCGACTCCATGAGCCCGATAGATGTATAACCATTTGGGATCAATTACCGACCCTGTGGCTGTTAATAATGCCGCACTCACGCCAGATGACAAACCAGCAGCTGAATTTGACGAAGCATACTGGCATCGCCTGATCTCGGTTGACCTGACAGGTACTGCGTTGTGTATGAAATATGAACTTCAGCAAATGCTGAAACAAGGCAAAGGCGGTTCAATTATTAACATTTCATCGGTGAGTGGATTCCGTCCTCAACCCAACAACATTGCTTATGTAGCTGCCAAGCATGGCGTGGTTGGCATGACCAAAGTAGCTGCGATGGAAAACGGACCACACAACATTCGGGTTAACTCGGTTGCTCCAGGAGCAATCGATACACCTATGTTGCGTGGTGCTTTGGATCAATTCGGTTTCACGGCAGAGGAGTATGCTCCGCAGTTGAGCTTGCTTAATCGTTTTGGACAACCTAATGAAATTGCACAAGCAAGTCTCTGGCTCGCATCTGACGCTGCTTCTTATATCACTGGCACTACGATTCACGCGGATGCAGGATACACGTCTCGTTAATAATATTGACCGGCCCTAATTCTTGTTAAATTTTATCCTTATATGGTGGGAAGGAACAGGAACAATAAGCGATAGACAAAAGCCGTGTCCTACGTAAAACAGATTGATTTCCTGTTTACGTGAGCACGGCTTTTTTTATAAATTCAGTTCAAGATTACATTATACAACTAGCGATATCAGGAGTCGGCCTTTACCACTGTTGAGTTCATGTTGCCTGTCAGTCGTTGCGGAGGGAAGACCATGCGCACAGGTGCGATGATGATCGCAGCGAACAAGGCTTTGATTAGATCACCGATGATGTAGGGATAGAACCCTTGTATCATGGCTTCGGGTAATGACATTTTGTAGGCATAGGCCAACCAGGGCACGCCCGAAACATAGATCAACATTGAACCAAATACCTCAAATACGATAAAGGCCAGGAAATAACCAACGAATCCGTTCAGTTTGATTCTGCTGAGTAATAACCCAATGAGCAATGCGGAGAAGGGCCACATCATGACATATCCCCCGGTAGGCCCAAGGAGTACTGCAAGTCCGCCTGCGCCATGCAGAAGCGGGAAGCCAATTGCAGTCAGGACTACGACCAAAGCGACACTTAGAAAACCATATAATGGGCCAAGCAGTCCTCCTGCCAGCATAACCGCAAGTGTTTGCAATGTAATCGGCACAGGAGAGAAACCAATGGGAATACTTATGTAACCAAAAAGAACAAGTATGGCTGCCATCAGTGCGCTGAATACAATACCTCGCAAAGATAATTTCATGTTTGAACATTCCTTTCAATTTTGGTAATCTTATTGTTAACCGATTAAACGGATGTGGTTAACGATTTGGATCGTACCACAAAAGATTCAAAAGGGAAAGGACCAATTTGCGATGCAAGACGTTACACCTTTGATAAAACTAGAGAATGTCCGTGTTCATTATGCTTCCGAGTCAGGACGTGTTCGTAAGGCAGTGGATGGGGTTTCGTTGGATTTAGCTCCCGGTGAGTGGATAAGTATTGTGGGAGCCAATGGTAGCGGCAAAAGTACGCTGGCTGGACTGCTGATTGGATTCACTCCGCTATCCGGCGGAGAAAGAATGGCTGCTCCAGAACTGGTTGTTCGTGGAGTGCTCCAGCAGCCTGATGCGCAGGTACTTGGAGATACCATTGAGGAGGAATTTCATTTTGCCTTATCCTCACTGCTGAAATCTCCTGATGAACAATTACGTCGGAGAGAGCACGCATTACATACGGTAGGACTTCAACACCCGCCACAGGCGGCAATATCGATGCTGTCTGGAGGACAGAAGCAGTTGCTTAATATCGCAATAGCGCTGGCGGCCAAGCCGGATGTACTCATTCTGGACGAACCTACGGCCATGCTTGATCCGGGAGCCAGAGATCGAATGGAAGCAGTAGTTCAAACCATTGTCCAGCAGGGGACGGCGGTAATCTGGATTACGCATCATTTGGAGGAAGCGACTCTTTGCAATCGAATTATTGCCATGGAACAGGGACGCTGTGTCTACGATGGAGCGCCTGCGGCTTTCTTCTATGGAAAAGATAAGGAAGAGACAACGGCTGACGCTGGAAAAGGAGCACAACAACCATCACCCTGCGAACAGCTTGGGCTTGCTCCGCCTTTTACAGTACAGACGGCTCTACTCCTGAAACGGAAAGATCTGCTGCAACATGCGACACCTCTGCGACCAGAGCAGTTGGTTAAGGAGGTAGCCCTTTGGCAATCGAATTAGAACATGTAGGTATAGCTTCATCACAACCTGACAAAAGAGCGCTGCTTCAAGATATCACTGTCCGACTGAACCGTGGCGAAATCACTTTATTATTAGGCTGCACAGGATCAGGCAAAACCACACTGCTGCAAACGATCGCTGGCCTAAAACCTCCAGATGAGGGTAGCCTCAAGCTGGACGGAGAGCTTTTCTGGCAGAACGGGAAAGTGCCACAGTCCATTCAGTTGCAAATGGGGTTGGTCTTTCAATTCCCAGAGCAGCAGCTGTTCGCCCGAAGTATTGGGCGTGAATTTGCTTATTCTCTGCGTCCATATCGGCTACCGGATGAACAAAAGAAAAAGCAGATTTCCGAAGCACTTGAGCGCTGGGACTCTCCAGAGGGTCAGGGAGAGGAAGAACGATTCCATTCGGACAGATCACCCTTTGCTCTAAGCGGGGGAGAACGGAGAAGATTGGGGCTTGCCCTGGGAACTGCTACGCAGCCTTCATGGCTATTGCTCGATGAACCCAGCGCCGGATTGGAAGCACAAAGTGTGATCATGCTGCTGGATGCTTTGAACCAGCATCGAACTGCAGGTGAGGGAGCCATTGTGGCTACACACGACCTGGACACATTTTTACCGCATGCGGATCGGGTTCTGTTGTTGAAGGATGGGCGTCTGGTTGCTGATCTCACGCCACGAGAACTTCATACAAGTCCAGATTTGCTGGAGTCAGCAGGTATTGGACTACCACCCTCTATGCAACTGGCACAACAATTTGCGGCTGCGGGCATTCATTTTCCTACTACTGCGTTGACCCCGGAGGAAATGGCTAAAGGTATTGTTCAGTCCGTCAATGAGCCTTTAGAGCAGAAGGTTGATGTTATTGGTAATGAGGATCAATTCAGAATGGATGAAGCAAAGCTTGCCTTATCAAGCTCCGACACTTCGGGAGGAGAAGGCACACAGGAGACCGTATACACCCACGCTGAATCAGGATCAAGGAGAGGATTATATGGTGCCATGGACCCGCGTCTGAAATGGATTTTATACATTTTGCTCGTGACCGCTACGATGCTTCAACACCACTGGTTAGGTCTCTCTCTTACGTTGGTGCCAATTATCTTGGCGCTTGTTGTGCTGCCACGTCAGGCTCTGATGGGATGCTTGAAATTAATGAAGCCGCTCGCACTGTTCTTTCTCATATCAACCGCGTTGTCGGGGACGACACTTTCTACAGAAGGTGGCGGCCTACAGTTTGGATTCTCCCTGATGCAGGCGGAGGCGACGTTATTGAATGTATACCGGTTGTTTATCGTCACGTTGGCAAGTCTTTGGTTTTCGCTGACTACACCTTATGGACGCATGGTGGAAGGGCTGAACTGGGTGCTTGGCATAGGTAAAAAAATAAAGCTGCCCGTGTCATCGTTTGCACTCGCGGTGTCGTTAATTTTTCGTTTTATCCCGATGATCTGGAGTGAATGGCAGCGATTCTCGCTGATCGTCCGGGCACGCGGCAAAGCTGCATTACGCCCGAATACGGTACGTGTGCGTGATCTTGGTCCAATGGTCATTCCCTTGCTCATGGCGTTGTTTCAGCGTGCAGAAGATATGACGATTGCGATGGAAATGCGGAAAGTTAGAGAGAATTCACTGCTTGGAGCACGTTCCTCCTTATTGGTATGGTCCAAACGAGATACATGGATTTGCATAATCGGACTTATTGTTTTTGTATTTTATATCTGGATCAGAGACTGAAACGCAGTGTTTGCCATGGATCATGCATAAATCCTTTCATTTCCGTTCAAAATAAACATGCTTTGATCACCACGAAGCAGATATGGAGGGACGAACGATGAAGGATAAATTTTTGCAAGAAGAAAGGCAAGAATATACTGATGTGTCCACAGTGGAGTCGCAGCGAAATGATATCACACTCGAAGAGTTCCCAGAAGGTCCTTACGGCTCATCTCTAATGTCTGAATCTCTTGGCAAAAGCTCGCCGTGGCGAGTGGATCAAAGGACCGCGCATCGTTTCGATTATGAAAATCATGAGCTGCACGAAGGGGAAGTTCGGGATTATCCCGGTCAGGATGTCTACGATGAAACGGTCCCTGATAATGTAACCAAGCCTCAGTATCCGGAAGAAGAATTGTAATGACGTATTATATAAAATAGATGATAGCCTTCGGCAGGATCTACCTGTTCGGAGGCTATTTTTAGTTGTATCTCTTATGAAAACAATCCTCCTCAAATTCCACAATATGGGTTATCATAGGCGTAGTTCGTATTAAGAATGTTTGTATTATATCATTTCTAACAAATATAAGGAGATAACCATGGATCAGGACTATATTCAGTATATGCGGTCATTTGTGGGGAACGCCAAAGTTATCATGGTGGTTTCAGGGGCTGTCGTATTCGATGAGACTGGCAGAGTTCTATTACAAAAACGATCAGATAATGGATTCTGGGGGTTTCCAGGTGGATTTATGGAGATAGGAGAAACCGTTCAGGAGACAGCACAAAGAGAAGTATATGAAGAAACAGGTTTAACACTGAATTCAATAGAATTATTCTCAATATACTCAGGTCCTGAATACGAGGTCGTTTATAGTAATGGAGATGAAGTTGCGTTGGTGCAAGTAATGTTCAAAAGCAACGACTTTTGTGGAACGATAAAAGAGAGTGAAGAGTCCATAGAAACACGATTTTTTGATATACATTCCATACCAGACCATTTCTTACCTACACACAAGCAAATTATTGAAGATCTAAGGAACAAAGAGGTTGTATTTGCAAAGCTAGAAAACTAAATAATGGGGGATATCAGAATGAGAGAGATTAACTATAGCGATTATTTTTGGCAGGATGATAAGGTCAGATTACGTGCTTTGCGTGAGGAAGATTGGGAGGATCATTATTATAACCGGTTTGATTCACCCGCTCGTCGTTTACTGGAATGTGCTGTAGAGCTGCCACCTACGAATGCTGAGGCGAAGAAATTTACGGAAGCCTTTTCCGATTTCTCTCTAGACAGAGGACGGATCATGTTCACGATTGAAAATATGGATGGTGAGAATGTCGGGGGCGTGAATCTGAACAGTATCGATGAGAGGAATGGTACCTTTAGCATTGGAATTCAAATTGACAGGGACCATCGTGGAAAAGGATATGGGACGAGAGCCATTCGAATTTTGCTGAAATATGCCTTTTTCGAGCGTCGGCTTAATAAATTCAATGATTATGTTCTGGAAGGCAATGAACCTTCCGCAGCCATGATGAGAAAGCTTGGATGTGTGCAGGAAGGCGTGCGTCGTCAGGTGATCTATACCGATGGGGAATATCAGGATCTGATCCTGTTCGGGTTAACCAAAGCCGAGTTTATGGATAAGGAGGGACTGGCGTGAGTCCCAATTTAAATCAGAGCGGCCCGATGTTTATGATCTGCCAATGTTAGTTCGGTAACTGACAATGTGCAAGGGGTGAAATATGAGGAAGCTGTTATGGATAGGTTCGTGCTTTGTTGTATGTGTATTGGTTAGTGTTACTGCATTCTTCTGGAATGATATTTTTGGATATAAAACGTTAGAGAAGGCTGTTCAGTCTGCTTGGAAATACCCCCTTCAAGTGGTTAATGTAGATCAGCAAAATGAACTGGTTTTGTCACTGGACCAAACACAATATGTTTTCGCTGCTTATGAACATAAGAATGGGAGATATCACTATGATACCGATAGTGAAACAGGTTGGACAGCGAGTTCAGATGTGGGGCCTGCCTTTTTGATACAAGCGGAACCGAAGAACAACAAAGGGAATTTTATATGGGGCGCTTTATATTCCGATATGCCTGTACACAAGTTTAAGATTGAATACACAAACGGTGAGACTCAGGAGGTTGAGTCAAGCAATAATACGTTTATCATGAGAATGCCGGAAACTTACCAGAGTGAAGACAAAATGATGTTAATGACAACGTTCACGAATGTGTATGCTCTTGATGAAGAGAACAACGTAATACGAGCTTATAATTTGAATTGATTTTTGGTTATCGAGCTTTAAAGTGAAACACAAAAGGTAGATAAGATGTACACCAGGAGGCATTATGAAACAAACCAACCAAAGTGATGAATTAATCATTGAATGCAAAGATATATATTTGCGCGAGTATCGACCTGAGGATTTGCAGAAATTGCAGGAAATCACCTGGCAACCCGAGGTTTACGAATTTTTGCCGGGATGGAATGCTACGGCTGAAGAGAGAGCACTTTGGCTCACTCAATACGAAATTCCTGAGAATCAGAATTTTAAACAAGCTGTTTTGGCGGGAGGGGACATCGGAGACCTCTATTTACGTTTGGCTATCGTGCTCAAAGAAAATGATGAGTTTATTGGGTGGTGCTGCTCGGGGATCAAGGACGAACTGCCAGCGCCCAATCGGGAGATTATGTACGGCATTTCGAAACACTTCCGGAACCGTGGTTATACAACGCAGGCAGTACAAGGAATAACACAATATTTATTTGAAAATACAAACGTAGAAGTATTGAATGCCATCGCTTTATTGACTAATCAGGCATCGAATAAGGTAATACAGAAATGCAATTTTGAATATCTGAATATGATTGAAATCGAAAATGAACCGTACAACCATTACCAATTGTTGAAGCACCAACGATAACCCTACAGTAATTGGCTCAAGATGACTGCACAGGAGTGATACTATGGATTCCAAACCCCAACTTGTTTTAGATCTGGCCGGTGTGCTGATCACCAATCTTTCCTCTTCATTCTGGCAGGAGCTCGCTAGGTATGCAGATACGCCTTTTCCTGTATTAATCGAGCAATTGAGTGGTATACGCAAGGACTTGTGGACAGGAAGGATGACGGAGGAACAGTTCTGGATCTGGATGCAAACACAATATCCCAATATGGATAAGATGTATGCTTATGAATTGCTTGAAAAAACAACAGAGTTGCTACCTGCCATGCATCGTCTTGAACGATGGAGCGAGCAGGCAGAATTGCATCTCTTGAGTAATCATTGTCAAGAATGGATTCAACCCATTTTGCCGTTGATCCAACCGTATTGCAAGAGCATAACCATTTCCAATCAGGTCGGATATTGCAAGCCCAATATAGAAATATATGAACTTGTACAATCTCATCTATCCAGGAATGTACGTATTATATATGTGGATGATCAGGCTAAAAACTTAAAGCCTGCTGCTGAGCTGGGATGGGCAACATTACTTGCAGATGAACAGCATCAATGGATAGCTGAAATTGACGAATGGCTCGCAGACCAGCGATAACTCCCGATACAGATGCACTATATACAAATCCACCTATCCACCAATTCGATACTAAACAAATACCCCTATCATTTCTCTGCAGAAATGATAGGGGTATTTGTCATATGATAAGAGGCGCATCAAACGGAAAGTTGCGTTTTGTGAGCCTCATTCTGAGTAGCCTTCACTCTTGACCAAAGGCAGCAAAATTGTAAATTCCGTTCCTGCACCTAGTTGGCTGCGCACTGTTATTTTCCCGCCATACGATTCCACAATCGAACGGGTAATGGCCAGGCCTAGACCCGCGCCCCCTTGTTTTCTTGAACGGGAAGAGCTTGTGCGATAGAAGCGTTCAAAGATATGAGGGAGATGTTCCGGTTCAATCCCGGAGCCGTTATCTTTTACGGTTAACTCGGCTTTATGCTGAGTGGCATATAACTTGATGCTGATGGTTCCCCGATCTGAATCGGTGTGCTGTACTGCATTGTGGAACAGATTGAGTACAACTTGCTTCAATTTGTGGGCATCTGCCATTACATGGACTTCAGCGGTCAGGTCGAGATGAACCTGTCTTTCCTGAGCCATCATCACCAGCTGCGGCTGCATTTCGAGCAGCAGACTGTCAAGCTGGATGACTTCCTGCTCCTGCTGAGGCGCCTGATCCAGCTTGGTCAGCATCAGCAGATCCTCTACAAGTTTGTTAATCCGCACCGATTCACCGTACATGCTGTTCAAAGCGCTATATAATTGCTCGCTGTTGGAGGCTGCGCCGCGCTTGAGCACTTCAATGAATCCGTGAATGGAGGTAAGAGGAGTACGCAGTTCATGGGAAGCATCGGACAGAAAACGCTGCATCTGCTCTTTTGACTCCCGCTCCGCTTCAAACGAGTCTTCAAGCCTCTCGAGCATGCCGTTAAATGAAAGCGCCAGCTGATCCACTTCCTGTTGTCCCTGGACAGAAGGAAGACGTTCAGCCAGGCTGCCTGCATCGATTCGTTGCACAGTATCTACCATACTGGACAAGGGAATTAACGTCCGGCGAAGTGCTTTGGCGTATAGAACGAGCCCAGCTACCATGGCCAGCAGGGATAACATCAAGAAGATCAGAAGCTGTTTCACAATCAGATCTTTTAGCGGTTTCGTAGCCGTGCCCATCTGCACCATGGGTAAGCCGCGATTACGCGGTCCAGGCGAAGAGAAGACGATTAGCTGCTCATTGCCTTGATTATCCGTTACAATCCGGTACGGAACATGTTGTTTATCGTTGATCCGATCTGTAATGTTCTGATATTCAACTGACGTCAAGCGAGGAGCGGTCAGACCGTCTTCACCAAAAATATCCTCGAAGCCACTTTGATTATCAAATAAAGCCAGTGAACGATCAGGAATGTATAAGAAACGATTGCCTGATCCTCTTGGATCAGAACCGGATTGCCCACCAAAAGGATTGTTTGTCGCACCACTTCGTGAAGACGATCCGAGCCACACAGGAGGCATGGACATGAGCTGCTCTTCCATGGTTTTCGCCTGGTTGCGATACAGAAAGCTTTCCATAATCCAGAATTGAAGAATGCCAATTAACAATAGCAGAGCAGCCAGAATGAACAAGGAGCGTGCAAGTAATTGAGAGCGAAGCGAACGTGGCGATATCCATTGATGAAGCCATGTCCAAAGATGTTTATCTTTCTTTAATCTAGAGACCATTAGAGATCCACCCTGTATCCGACACCTCGAAGTGTACGAATGAGCTTATGTTCTTTATCCCCCAGCTTGTCACGCAAGGAGCGGACGTACACCTCCACAATATTCTCTTCTCCACCAAAATCATATCCCCACACGCGGTTCAGAATGGTCGCTTTACTCAGAACAATACCATGATTGAGCACTATGAATTTTAATAGTTCATACTCGGTTGGAGATAACTCCAGAATCTGATCGTGATAGGTAATCTCTTTGCGTTGATCATCAATTCGGAATGGGCCATGAGTCACTGCCCCTATTAATAAAGGAAACTGATTACGCAGCCTTGCCTGAATCCGTGCAAGCAGTTCATCGAACGCAAAAGGCTTAATCATATAATCGTCAGCACCAAGCCATAGGCCTTTTACCCGATTTTCAACTTCATCTTTGGCTGTCAACATGATCACTCCGACCTGTGCCCCGCTCTTGCGCAGACGCTCAACAACCTCAAACCCATCCATCTCAGGCATCATGACATCCAGAATTGCCATATGTGGACGAAAGTCGAGTGCCAATTCAAGCGCAGCAGCTCCATCCGGGGCTGTACGTACATCAAAGCCTTCGTTGCTTAGTCCAAGCTCCAGAAATTGCAAAATATGTGGTTCATCATCGGCCAATAGTATTTTAATGCCAGTACTTAGCTTCATAAGCAGGCGTTCCCTCCCGTTAAATCCATCGATTACATACCTTCAATTTTAGAGGTCTATATGCTGTATTATCGCTCGCCAAACTGAAAATTAGCTGAAAAGTTTGCAAGTTATCCTCAGGCAACATTCAGCGGGCATTCATCCCAGTTTTACTTTGGCCTGTCACAATAGTAGACATGAAGAATTTGAAGGAGTGATTGAGATTGAATAACGCCAAACGAAGGATTGACCTTGTCCTTCTGCCGATTGTTTTACTGGCGGCATTTCTGAACGGCTATGGCATCTGGAACGACCAATATGCCAATTCCTATTATACGACCGCCGTCGGGAGCATGCTGAGGAATTTCCATAACTTTTTCTATGCATCGCTTGACTCGGCTGGTTCGGTAACCGTAGACAAACCACCGGTTGTCTTCTGGATTCAAACCGCTTTTGCTTACGTTTTTGGATTGCATGGATGGAGTGTTATTTTACCGCAAGCGTTAGCGGGGATCGGTTCGGTGCTGCTGATATATTTCATGGTCAAGCCTACATTTGGTCTTGCCGCAGCACGAATCTCGGCACTTGCGATGGCGACTGTTCCTGTTGTGGCAGCGGTCAGCCGTACCAACAATATTGACAGCATGCTGGTATTCACGTTGCTGCTGGGTTCATGGTTTTTGTTCAAGGGAAGCAAGCAAGGCAGTACGTGGCGTATCCTGGTTGCCTTTGCACTCATTGGGCTTGCTTTTAATATGAAAATGCTGCAAGCCTACATGATTCTTCCTGCTTTCTACTTGTTCTATCTGCTTGCATTCAATGCAAAGTGGAGAAGAAAAATCATTCTGCTGATCGGAAGTACGGCGGTGCTGGCAGTCGTTTCCTTATCCTGGGCAGTCACCGTGGATTCAATACCAACAGATGAACGGCCTTATATCGGCAGCAGTGAAACCAATTCAGTGCTGGAGTTGGCTTTTGGATATAACGGCTTATCCCGTCTCACAGGGCAACAGAACAGATCAGCGAATGCTGGCATGCCAAACGCCTCCGATGAAGGCAAGGCCCGTGGCAACGCAGCTTCCCAGACATCAGCATCCGATCAGTCGGGCAGCGGCTCGGCTCCAACAGGCAATGCACCGGGAAATGGTGAAATGGGTGGCATGAACGGAATGACTTTCCCAGGCGGTCAGATGCCAAACGGTGGCGAGATGCCTAATGGAAGAAATTTCGGAGGTGGTAATGGCGGGGGAGGCATGGGTGGCATGTTTGGTACCGGGGAGAAAGGTCCTTTGCGGTTACTCCAGACCGAACTGTCCGGTCAGGCCAGTTGGCTTTTGCCGATTGTATTACTTGGCTGCATCGCCATCTTTGCAGGTTTAAGACGCAGAAATATAACCAATAAGCATAAGGAAGCCTTGTTCTGGCTGGCCTGGCTGCTTCCGGTAGCTGCTTTCTTTAGTGTGGCAGGCTTCTTCCACCAATATTATCTGATTATGCTCGCCCCTCCAGTAGCGGCATTAGCCGGAGCAGGGTTCGTAGCCATGTGGACAGCATATCGTGAACGCAATGGCTGGCAAGCTTGGCTGCTTCCGATATCCGTGCTGCTTACGACCATCTTCGGCTGGTATATCATGCAGGTGTATAACGAAACTATCGGGGCAGGTTGGTCTATAAGTGAATTAATTGCAGGCATTCTGATCACGGTTATCCTGATTGTGATGCTTAATCGCTCACATCCATGGAAACAGGGTTTGATTATCGCAGGCTTCATGGTCATGATGATCGGTCCAACCTATTGGGCATTCACACCTATCACGTATGGAGGAAACAGCATGATTCCGGCGGCTGGACCTACAGGTTCCAATGGGATGTTCGGCGGAATGGGTATGGCAATGGGAGATAGACAAGGTGATCGCAATGGTGGCGGTATGGGTATGGCTCAGCCGAATACATCAAATGACACCGACACCGATCAGGCTTTCCCATCGTCCGATGAAGCTGACCCGAACAATGCGGGCATGGGAACACCTCCGAATTCAGGCGGAAACATGAATGGCGGAGGAGGCATGCCGACGACAGGTGGACGAGGTGGTGCGGGAAACCGCAACGAAGAAGTGGACACCACAACACTGAATTATCTGAGAGAGCATAACACAGGTGAAACCTATCTCTTTGCAACGACGGACTATAACCAGGCAGCTCCATATATCATCGATGAGAATGAAGCAGTCATTACGCTTGGTGGGTTCTCGGGCTCAGATCCGGTGTATAGCACGGAAAAATTGGAACAACTCGTGAAGAGTGGGCAAGTGAAATACTTCATGGTAGGTGGCATGGGCGGACGAGGTGGCAGTTCTGATATCGGCGACTGGATCAAGGAGCATGGTACCGAAATTCCAACGTCAGAGTGGAAGACGGGTACGGACAGCGGTTCCGGTTTCGGTGGTCAAACCACTCTATATGAAGTGAAATTATAAACGTGATCAAATGGTATAAGGGAGGGAACGAACATGGCTCAAAAGTGCCGTTACAGCATTATCATTCCGATGTATAACGAAGAAGCGGTGATTGAGGAGACCTATCGGCGTCTGAAAAAAGTCATGGGCAGTACAGGAGAAAGTTACGAGCTTCTCTTTGTTAACGACGGTAGCGTGGACCAAAGTGCACAGATGATCCGTGACTACGCCCGTTGGGACGAGAGTGTGAAGCTGATTGATTTTGCGCGCAACTTCGGTCACCAGATCGCAATTACGGCAGGGATGGATTATGCAGCAGGCGATGCCGTCGTCATTATTGATGCGGATCTTCAGGACCCTCCCGAGCTGATATTGGACATGATCGCCAAGTGGAAAGAGGGCTATGAGGTTGTCTATGCCCGTCGGACCAGACGAAGCGGGGAGACCCGCTTCAAGAAATGGTCGGCAAGCATGTTCTACCGTGTACTGCGTGCGTCGACGGATACGGATATTCCAGTGGATACCGGGGATTTCCGACTGATTGATCGCAAGGTATGTGATGAGATGAAACGTCTTCCGGAAAAAAATCGATTTGTTCGCGGACTGGTCAGTTGGGTGGGGTTCCGTCAGACGGCCATTGAATATGAACGGGATGAGCGCTTGGCAGGGGAGACAAAATACCCGCTAAAACGCATGTTGAAGCTGAGTCTGGACGGCATTACCTCATTCTCACACAAACCGCTCAAGCTTGCAGGTTACGTAGGAGCTATTCTATCCATCGGCGGCTTCATCTATATGCTTAGTGTCATTGCTTCAGCGATATTTACAGATTCTACAATCAAAGGATGGCCTTCAATGGTTAGTATCATGCTGATTTTTAACGGCTTCATATTGATCATGCTGGGTATTCTTGGCGAGTATGTCGGCCGAATCTATGATGAAACGAAGGCGCGTCCGCTCTATATCGTAAGAGATGTGTATCAGGTGGAGAGTCAGTCAAGTCAGTCACGGTTAACGGGCAGAGTTGCTCATCATGACTAATCGGTTGGTCACTATATTTAAGTTCGGAGTTGTGGGTGTCCTGAATACGGCAGTGGATGCATTGGTATTTACGTTGCTCGCTGCCGCAGGCGCACCTGCTCTAATTGCCCAGGAGATCTCGTATAGCTGTGGGGTCGTAAACAGTTACTGGTGGAACGGCAGATGGACCTTCCAGGATGCGGGAAGACAGGGCAAAAAAAACGAAATCATGCGTTTTGTAATCACCAATCTAGTAGTTCTTGCGTTATCTTCTCTGATTCTGTACATCTGCAATAGCATATTAGGTTGGAGCGTTGTAATGAGTAAAATACTGGCAACTCTCTCGGGCATGGTTATAAATTATATTGCCAGTCGGTATTGGGTGTTCCGGGCAGAGCCCGTTCAAGGATCTGACCCTTCATCTGATGCTAATGAAAGGAGTGCTTCATGATATGAGAATTAAAAAAGCAGTCATTCCGGCAGCGGGGCTAGGCACCCGATTTTTGCCGGCAACCAAGGCACAACCCAAAGAAATGCTGCCAATAGTGGACAAACCGGCCATTCAATACATTGTGGAAGAAGCGGTACAATCGGGCATTGAAAATATCATCATCGTAACCGGACGCAATAAAAAATCGATCGAAGATCATTTTGACAAATCGGTTGAATTGGAGCATTCCCTGTACGCCAAGGGCAAGCAAGCGCTACTGGAAGAGGTGCAAGCGATCAGCGAAATGGCAAGTATTCATTTTATCAGACAAAAAGAGCCGCTTGGATTGGGCCATGCGATTGGATGTGCTCGTCAGTTTGTGGGAGATGATCCATTCGCCGTACTGCTTGGAGATGACATTATGGTGTCAGATCCACCAGCGCTCGCACAGATGATTCATTTATATGAAAAGACAGGCAGCCAGATTGTTGGCGTGCGGCAGGTGCAACCTGCTGACGTGAGTAAATACGGAATTATCGATTCACAGGGGGCAGAGGATCGGGTTCACCGAATTACCAATCTGGTAGAGAAACCTTCAATTGCAGAAGCACCCTCGAGAACAGCCGTGATGGGACGTTACATTCTGAAACCTTCCATCTTTCCCATTCTGGATCGAATCGAGAGAGGTGCTGGAGGTGAATATCAGCTAACGGATGCGCTGAAAGAAGTAAGCCAGGTCGAAGAGCTGCTGGCTCTTGAACTGGAAGGACGCCGCTACGATATTGGTGATCAGTTCGGATATATTCAGGCGATCTTGGAGATTGGACTGATGCGTAAGGAACTACAGCCCATGCTGACACCATATCTTCAGAAGCTTGCAACCCAGTGGGCATAGGGATTGATATGTAGCAGAGGTATAGATCTGCTGTAGGACGGGGGATCCTCCGTGCCATGGTTCTGGCATAGTCTCCAGCATTGCATTGTACAATGGTTCCTGTCACGCTACAATGAGCAAGAAGTTCAAGTTGCTCTTTGAGGAGTGAAGAATCATGAGTGAGACTATCATCAGGAATCTTATTCAGTATATGGACGTGGAGGACAACGCCGCCATTCAATACATTCAGACCGAGCATCGGTTGAAACTGGGACTCTTTTGGGGAATCAAGGAAGGCAGCCGCGTTCTGGAAATCGGTTGTGGTCAGGGAGATACAACGGCCGTGCTTGCGCATCTGGTGGGAGAGCATGGGTACGTTCATGGTGTAGATATTGCACCAGAGGATTATGGTGCACCACTGACCGTAGGGGAAGCGGCAGCCAAGCTGCGGAAATCTCCGCTGGGTGACCGAATTCGAATGGATTATGAGTTTGACATCCTAAGTGATCAGGCTCAATTCGCCGAGAATGAGTTTGATGTGATCGTACTTTCCCATTGTTCATGGTACCTGAAATCATTTGACGAACTCGCCCAGATTCTTAGCAAGGTTAGGACGTGGGGACATCAGTTATGTTTCGCCGAATGGGATACACGAGTTACAGATGTGAGCCAGCTCTCACATTGGTTATCCGTTCTGATTCAGTCCCAGGTCGAATGTTACAAGGAGAACAGCTTCTCCAATGTGCGCACGCTCTTTACACCGGAGGATATCCAAGAGCTTATCTCTGCGGTGGGCTGGACGATTAAGGAAGAGATTTCAATCCATTCTCCCGAACTGCAGGACGGTCACTGGGAAACCGAAATGACACTGGCAGAAGCGCCTGTGGAACTGCAAATGCTTCCGATCCCGGACAAAGTAAAAACACTTCTTCTTTCCGAACTGAAATTACTTAGGACACATCATGTCGCGGGGCCTGGGAGTCCACTGGGAACGTATGCGATTATTGCCAAAAAGCAGTAAAGAAATGGTCATTTGCAGCACTTTATAAGAAAAACGTCTACCGACGTACTTTCACAGAAGACAGACCGCGTTTAGCTGAAGTTTTTCTTGCGATAATTGAATTGTTCAGCTTCGCTGAAAACGTATAAATTCCATGATCTAAAAAAATGTGTTTACTTCACGATAGTAATTTTGATATTATAATCGCAATATCAAATGCGATGAAGAGATGAGTAGATAAAAGGTTTCTTTCACAGAGAGCTCCGGCAGCTGAAAAGGAGTAAAGAATTTTTTGTTGAATAAAGACTCAGAGCAGCACATCGGAACTTTAAGGCTTGAGGGATGGTGTGACAGGAGCTCCTGTTACAGAGCGAGAGTATATGCGGATGCAGCATAAATTGAATGCAGTTATCCTTAATAACTCGAAGAGGCTGGTATGGCGACATATTGGCGAATCTGGGTGGTACCACGAGTGTAACAATCTCGTCCCTGAGACTTTTGTCTTGGGGATGGGATTTTTTGGTTTTTCCGGGATGTTGGCTACACGCTTTGGAAACGCCTGAATAGTGTTTAATAAGAGGAAACTCACACCGAAAGGAAATGATGATTTTATGTCAGCAAAATTGAAAGTCGGTATCGTCGGAGGAACGGGGATGGTAGGTCAGCGTTTTGTGGATCTGCTCAATGAACACCCATGGTTTGAAGTAACGGCTATTTCAGCAAGTGCCAACTCGGCAGGCAAAACATACGAAGAATCCGTACAAGGCAGATGGAAACTCGCTGCTGCGATCCCGGAAGCAGTGAAAAACATCGTTGTGCAGGACGCTTCTCAAGTGGAAGCTTTTGCGAGCCAGGTTGATTTTATTTTCTGCGCTGTTGATATGAAAAAGAATGAAATTCAAGCGCTCGAAGAGGCTTATGCCAAAACAGGAACACCTGTCGTGTCTAATAACTCGGCTCACCGCTGGACGGCTGATGTACCAATGGTAATCCCTGAGATTAACCCGGGACATCTGGACGTGATTGAAGCTCAACGCAAACGTCTGGGTACGAAAACCGGATTCATTGCAGTAAAACCTAACTGCTCGATTCAGAGCTATGTGCCAGCACTGCACGCCTTGCGTGAGTTCAACCCGACTCAGGTTGTAGCTTCCACGTATCAAGCAATCTCCGGAGCAGGTAAAAACTTTACGGACTGGCCAGATATGCTCGATAATGTCATTCCATACATCGGTGGAGAAGAAGAGAAGAGTGAGCAGGAACCACTGCGGATCTGGGGCAGCATTGAAAATAATGAGATCGTCAAAGCATCTGCTCCATTAATTACAACACAATGTATTCGTGTACCGGTAACGGATGGGCATCTGGCAACCGTGTTTGTGAACTTCGAGAAAAAACCAAGCAAAGACGAAATTCTGGAGCGTTGGTTGCAATTCATAGGTCGCCCGCAAGAACTGGGTCTGCCAAGCGCACCGAAACAGTTCATTACGTATTTTGAAGAAGAGAACAGACCACAGACGAAACTGGATCGTGACATCGAACGCGGAATGGGTGTATCCACAGGCAGACTGCGCGAAGACTCCCTGTATGATTACAAGTTTGTAGGACTGTCTCACAACACGCTACGCGGAGCAGCAGGCGGTGCTGTACTGATCGCTGAATTGCTCAAAGCTGAAGGATATATTCAGCCGAAATAAACAGGCATTGTGTAAATAGGAATAGAAGTAATAGAATATCACTGACAGGTTACCCCTTTTAGTAGACAAGAGTATGAGCATCTGAGAAGATGAATTTACTTTTGTTGAACAGAGGGGTATTTTTAAATCCAAACCGTTTTGCTTCGGTATTTGGATGATATCGTTACTATATATATCGGTTACTAGGGAAGAAGGGATCTGCTCATGTCGTTACAATCATCATTCTATGAAGGTTAAAACTAATATGGTAAATATTACATTGTAAATTCATGAGAATTCCAGTATTTTTATTAACGGCAAACTTTTATTTTATAAAGTAGAAGTAGATTGTCTTAGCAGGTAGCAATTGAAATGGAGAAGAAAGGAGGAAGAAATATTATGTCAGAAGTTGCTAGTCAAAGAGTACATAAGCCAGGGCCACCGCCAGTAAGTTTCGGTAGTTGGATGCTCACATTGTTCCTTATGATGATTCCGCTTGTAAACATAATTATGTTGTTTGTTTGGGCATTTGGAGATTCCAACCCTTCGAAAGCCAATTATGCCAAAGCATCGTTGCTGTGGGCAGCGATCGGAATTGTTGTGTATATTCTTGTGTTCGTACTTATCATTGGAGCTGGAATTTCACTCTCAGATTACTAGGTTTATGAATGCATAGCTTGATAAAGTTTCATCTCGAACGCCGACAATAATGTCGGCGTTTTTTAATTTGATTTTTCTCATGTTCGTTGATTAGGTACACATTTCGTTAGTTGAAGTTCTATTCCATGAAGAGGATTGGGATTACGATAGAAATATCAAGCGACGAAGTGGGTGATGAGGAAAATGAAGAAAGTAAATGTGCCAGACCACCCACAATTGTTGGGAAAGGGAGTTACGCAGTCCAAATCGGTTTCAGGGTGGAAAAGGTTTATGGGACAGTGGGAGTTTCAGGTTATGATCTGGCCTGCTCTGTTATTCTTGCTGATCTTCAGCTACGGACCCATGTGGGGGATTTTTATTGCATTCCAAGATTACAATTTGTTCGCAGGCATGAAGAATAGTCCGTGGGTTGGATTCATGCATTTTCGCATGTTCTTTGAATCTCCGGAATTCTGGAGCGTGATGCGAAATACATTTGCCATCAGTTTGCTCAAGCTGTGTATCGGTTTTCCTGCGCCGATTATCTTGGCCCTGATGTTAAATGAAGTGGCAGGCAAGTTCAAACGAGTCGTTCAGACAGTCACTTATGTTCCTCATTTTATGTCATGGATCGTAATCTCTGGGCTCGTATTCTCTATGCTTGCGGTGGATAATGGGGCGGTTAATGAGCTTTTGCTCGCACTAAATCTCATTAATGAGCCGGTTAACTGGATGTCCACACCCGAGTATTTTTGGGGAATCCTTGTATCCTTAAATGTTTGGAAAGAGATTGGCTTCGGTTCAATTGTCTACCTAGCGGCCATTATCGGCATTGATCCCGCCCAATATGAATCTGCTTCCATCGATGGAGCGAGCCGTTTCCAACAGATCTTTCGAATTACAATCCCGAATATTATGCCGATTATGATGATCTTTCTGATTTTGGGGATTGGTAACATACTAAATGCAGGTTATGAAGATATTCTGGTACTGACAAAAAACCTGAGTAATGGCATCGTTCTTCCCGTTGCGGATGTAATCGACACCTATGTCTATCAGATGGGGATTGTTAATCAACGATTCTCCTATGCAACCGCGGCAGGATTATTCAAATCGTTATTAAGCGTAACATTGTTGGTTGTAGCGAACACATTGGCAAGAAAGTTTGGAAAAACAAGCTTGTGGTAAAACCGCGAGTGAAAGAGTGGGAGATCGTCTATGAAACTGTCTGCAGGAGATCGTATTCTCAAAATCGTGATTTATGCCTTGTTGAGCATTCTGGCATTTGTTACTTTTTATCCGTTCTGGAATTCCCTTGTCTTGTCGTTGAACGTAGGTTCCGATACCTCTTCAGGTGGGGTTACCTTTTGGCCGAGGCAATTTACGTTGGAGAATTATGCAGTTGTGTTTCAAGAAAAAAATATCTATAATGCGTATCTCATCACGATTCTTCGGACAGTAATTGGCACGGTATGTGCACTGCTTTTTACATCTTTATTCGCTTATGCGATGTCCAAAAAAGGGATCATGTTCAAGAAAGCTTACATGATTCTTGCCGTAATAACCATGTTCTTCAGCGGGGGAATTATTCCGTACTTTATCCTTGTCTATCACCTTCAATTATATGATACGTTCTTATTCCTCGTGCTTCATGGCATGGTTAACGTGTATAACATGATCATCTTCCGTACCTTTTTTATGGAACTTCCGGACGGGCTGGAGGAATCGGCCAAAATGGACGGATGCAGCAATTTTGGTGTCTTTTTTCGAATTGTGCTGCCTGTGTCAGGTCCCGTGATGGCGACCCTCGGACTATTTACTGCTGTATTTTTGTGGAATGACTGGTTTATTCCGGCGGTGTTCATCAGCAATCAAAATTTGATCCCTCTACAAACGTTGCTGGTCCAGATTATCAACGCAGGAACAACGGCTTCGCTGATGACCAATCTGAACAGTTATGCGCAAAGTATGGTGCAAAATACGGTAACCGTAAAATCCTTGCAGATGGCTACGATGATGGTAGCCACGCTACCTATTCTCATGATCTATCCATTTTTACAGAAGTATTTTGTGAAAGGTGTTCTGGTAGGCTCACTTAAAGAGTAATTTGCTCGCAAAATAGTTATGAAGCCTTCTTGTCTGACGGACAGGAAGACGTGTAACATACAACTGTATAAGAGAGGGGCAAGGCAAATATGGAACAAAAACAACAAAAACGACGTAAATCACTGCACTGGCTTCACCTTTCGGCACTAAGTGCAGTACTAATGATCAGTGGATGTACTGGAGGCGATGAGGGATCAAGTCCATCTGTAAATGAAAGCGTAAACACCAAGGAGCAGATAAAGACAGGTGAAACCGTCTCTCCAAATGCGGATGCAAAATCAAAAGTAAGACCAGTCAGCTTCACCCAATTTGTCAATTATGACTGGTACACTGCCCCGACATGGGAAGAACGCCCGCACGGTAAATGGATAACAGACGAGCTTGGTGTTGTGATGGAACCTGTACAATCCAACGGAGCGGCTGCGACCAAACTCAATTCCATGATTGTTGCCAAAAAACTTCCTGATGCCATAGTACTTGACCGAGGCAAAGACGTGGAGCGACTAGTCAGTGCAGGTCAGCTTGTAGCGCTTGACCCTTATCTGGAGAAGTATCCCGAGTTTGTAAAGACAATCGGGGAAGAGACGATTAATATGCTCCGCAGTGCGGACGGTAAGTTATATCAAATTCCAAACTGGTTTATTAGTGGTGATAACGGAAATGGCAATGCAGCCTATCTTGTGAATCGTAAAATTTACAAGGAATTGGGATCACCGAAGGTGGAAACCTGGAGCGAGCTTGAGGCTTATCTGAAGCAGGTAAAGGAGAAGTATAACGGCAGTATCGTTCCGATTGATTTTGGGGAAATGCGTGACAGTGAATCTCAGATGATCAGCATGCTCTATAGTGGAGCAACGGAAGATCGCACAGGTGGATTTATTTCACCGGGTTCTGGAGGTGTATTTGGTGTACCGCAGGGAGCGCAGCTAACTTCTATTTATACAGATCCTGCTTTTGAACAGACGGTCATGTATGCAAGTCGTTTATTCCGTGAAGGATTAACTTCTAAAGATGCGTTTACCCAGACACGTGATCAAATTTTGGAGAAACTGAAAAATGGTAAAGTCGCTGTATTCAGTGCCTTTGATTCCGTGGTCGAAGGGATAGGGCGTGAAGCCAACAATCATCTGCAAGCTGCCGACCCGGAAGCGGGATATGATGTCATCTGGCCAGTTCATGCCGATGGCGTGGACAAAAACAAGGTGTATCCGAGTGGATACAATACGCTCGGCTGGAACGTGAATGTCATTACGAAGAATGCCAAGGACCCGGGAGCCATTTTTGCTTATATGAACTGGGCGATCAGTGAAGAAGGCCAGCAAGTCCTCTTTTTTGGGCCGAAAGGATTGTTCTATGATGAGGTTAAAGACGGCGTTCCGATCCCGAATGAAGCCTATGTTAACCGTGATCCGAAGAAATATGACGAAATGAAGATCGGAGAGTTTAACTGGTACGGTAACACAAGTTACGTCGATGTGGTCAAAGCCAAACGGGAAGAGCTTCTGCCCGAAGAAGCTCAAGACTGGACAACGGTTGCCCAGTCCACCGTTTCCTTTAAAACGTCCAAAAACATGACTGAATTCTCCAATCTGGATCCTCTTGCAACTTCGGAAGAAGGGATTATTCTCCAAAGGTTGAAAGATTATTATAAGCAGGTCATTCCTCGTCTTGTATTCGCCGGAAATGATGAAGAAGTGAAGAGTATTCTGGCGGAGGCTCAGGCGGAATCTGTGAAGCTTGGATATGACAAAGTGCTGAAATGGAAAACCGCCAAATGGCAGGAAAATCTTAAAATTATGGGGAAATGATAATAGTACCAAGCTATACGATGTCTAAACGGTGGGTGTGCTGAGGCACGCCCTTTTATTCTCTATTAAGGAGTCGAACGATCATGTATAAAGCAGCGTTGGTCGATGACGAAAATTACGATCTGGTCGGTATGCGTGAGCTTATTCCCTGGGACGAACTTAATATTGAGATCGCTTTCATGGGAAACAAACCACTTGCCGCATTGCATTACCTTCAGAATCATGATGTGGACATTCTCGTTACCGATATTAAAATGCCCGTAATGTCTGGCTTGGAGCTTGCCCGAATGGCACTCCAGAAACAGCCGGAGCTTAAGATCATATTTATCAGCGGTTATGAGGACTTTGATTATGCGAAACAGGCTATTCATTTGAAAGCGGATGGCTATATTCTGAAACCGGTGGATGATGATGAAATTAAGACAACTCTGCAAAAAATCGTTCATGTTCTGAAAGAAGAGAATACCAGATTGGAGACAAAAAACAGGAGCGATGCACTTGAACATTTTGATTTTGTGAAACAGGATTTCTTGAAGCATCTCATGGAAGGTAGTATTGATGCGCCAACCTTGCAGTCCTTCACCCGGCTTTATCCCCTTCCCCTACGAACGGAGACGGCCCATGCCGTTATTATAGAAATGGATCATATGCAGCACTTGTTCACAGATGAAGAATATGAACGATGGCATGAGCTGACTTTCCGTCAAATTACGTCATGGATTGAAACTAAAAATTGGGGGGCGTGGTGCCGATTGTCTACGGACCGAATTGGACTCATGTATTCCTATGATGCTGGGGATATAGAATTGAATCTGAACGAACTTATCCATTACATACGTGATCGTTCCCGCTTTACCATTACGGTCAGCTTTGGACAAAAAACGAATCGGGTTACCGAACTGCCGGTATCCTTTGATGAAGCGCGAAATTTAATCGGATGCAAAATGTTTCTTGGTAAAAATCGGCTTATCTCTCCAGGAGAGGTACATATTCCGCTTGTAAGAGATGTACTGGACGTAAATAGTCAGCTGGATCGGCTATTTACAGCGATGTCCACATATGATCTCGTCACGATCTGTGATGCCGTGGAGGAGCTGTTTGAGCATGTGCGGGCCTTTTCCGATTCGTCTAAAGTACACCATTTCTCTACTCATGTCCTGTCACGGCTCGAAGGATATTTGAATGCAGAGGCACAAGATGATTTTCCTCACTTTGCAAAGTGGAAATCGGAAGGATTTGAGACCGTTCAGCAGTTCGACACGGTGGATGATATTAAATCCTGGCTAAGACGAACCGTGTTCGAATGGTCGGAACATATCTACTTGCGCAAGCAAAAGTCCAATTGGAAGTTATTCTCCGATATTGAACATTATGTTGGGCAGCGACTGTCACAAGACGTAACTCTAAAGGATCTGGCTACCCATTTCTCGTATTCTCCGAATCACCTTGGATTTCTTTTCAAGGATAAGGTGGGGATCAATTTTAGTGATTATGTTGCTGCCCGGCGGCTTGAACATGCCAGGCATCTGCTGCAGTCCACCAATCTCAAAATCTATGAGATCGCCGATCAGGTTGGTTATCGAAGTCTTACCTATTTCAGCCGATTGTTCAGAGAAACTTTTGGCATGAAGCCCGGCGATTTTAGAAAGCAGAGTTGATGCATGATACAACATAGCAATCGACGACGTTTCCTGCCCATTTTATATAAATTACTCATATCCAATCTCGCACTTGTAATTATTCCGATTATAGTAATTGGTTGTTATGCCTATATATCCTCAGCACGTTCTGTGGAGGAACATACACGAAATAACCTTGAAGTAGCAGTGAGACAGATTCAAAGCAATGTGGAATACAGGGTAGGGGAGATTATTCGCAGTTCGGATGAAATCTATCAGGACCAGGGGTTATCTACGTTGCTTTCGGGCTATTATCTGGACTGGGAGAAGTATCAGGTGACAACGCAATATGTGATGCCAAGACTTGAATCGTCTACCAATCTACCCAAATCCAAGATCAAGCTCTCCCTATATTTGCATGCACCTACCATCAGCGAATTTTACTACAATGAAACGGAGCAATCGCTGATCGCTGGAGAAAGACAATATGAGATTCTGCATACCAGCCGGATTGTGGATAAGGCATGGTACCAGAATCTGCGTATCGGTTACGACGAAGTGAAGTGGCAGCAAATCGAGAACGATTCCAATTACGGATATATCTCTTTGTTAAGACATGCCATTAATTACGAAACGTTTCAGTCCATTGGCCTTATACGGGTTTCAGTTAAGTTGAAAGATATTTTTGAAGATGTTGATTTCAATCAATTAGGGGAAGGAACGAAGTTGTTTGTACTCGATCAGGATGAACAGCTACTCTATTCGAGTTCGCCTGGCGGTTCCTTGCCATATACTGCCGAGGAATTGAATGAATCCCGTGATTATCTGAAAATCTCCAAACCGATTCACAATATTCCTGTTCAGATCGTTGCGCTGGTCCCCAATGCATCCTTTAAGGACAATTCTCAGAAAGTTCGGAATGTGACCATCATCATATGTGTCATCAGCATTCTTGTCATGACTCTTGTCAGCTTCATAATGGCACGTATGTTCTCCAGCCGCCTCTCCAAACTCGTAATATCGCTTGAAGCTTTCAAAGAAGGGGAACTACAACGGCGAATTCAATATACGGGCAATGATGAGTTTGCCATTATTGCGGAGTCTTTTAACGAAATGGCTTCCACTACAGAGCAATTGATTGATGAAGTCTATACGAGCAAGCTGGAGAAGAAGGAAGCAGAGCTGCAAATTTTGCATTCAAAAATAAATCCTCACTTTTTATACAACACGTTTTCTTCGATTAGCCGCATGGCAAAGCTTGGGGAAATTGATAAGCTGCATGAAATGATTCGTGCACTGGCGAAGTTTTATCGTCTTACCCTAAACAAGGGAGAAATGCTGATTCAAGTCGAGAAAGAGCTTCACATTGTTAGAACGTATCTTGATATTCAAAATATAAAATATGCAGAACGAATTCATTATCATCTAGATGCTGAGCCAGAAACATTGGGGCTGGAGACGGTTAAATTCATACTGCAACCATTTGTCGAAAACGTGCTGGAACATGCCTGGTATGACGATGAGATCAAGATTCATATTAAGGTAAAGAAGCATGAAGAACATGTACACATTGAAGTGCACGATAATGGACTTGGGATGAAACAGGAGATTATAGACGCGATTTTTACAGAAGGAGCAGGCGGTATAGGATACGGAATACGTAACGTGGACCAGAGAATCAAACTTCATTATGGCAAGGGCTATGGCGTGAGTATTCGTAGTGAAGTGGGAACAGGTACGGTAGTTACGATTGTTTTTCCGGTTAAGTCTCCGCTTTCCAGACAGGAGTAGTCCGGTGCAAAGTTACATTTATCGTTGCTCGGTATAGTATTTTTTGTAAGCGCACCCAATTTAAAATAAGAAGGAGCCGATACATCTTCATATTCCACATCATGACTTCGGTACCTATCACCCAATGAAGGGGGTATTTTAAGACATGGCATCAAGAAGTAAAAGAAGAGCGTTTGCTGGTAAAGGATTGGCGATTGCATTGATTACTGCATTATTTACCACCTTGTTTCCGGGCTTTGTCCCATCCAAAGCTCAGGCTGAGCCTGCATCCTATCTATTGTCTAGCAATCGACCAGCTTATGCTTCATCAACGGAAGGGAATAATACGGCGAATCTCGCCGTTGACGGTTCCAGTGGAACGAGATGGTCGAGTGCCTGGGGCAAAGATCCGCAGTGGCTGTATGTAGATCTGGGTGACACTGCTACTATTGACAAAGTACGCATCCAATGGGAGGGAGCATATGCCAAGGCTTATCAAGTTCAGGTTTCAACCGATGAAGTGAACTGGACTGACATCTACAATACAGCTACAGGCAATGGCGGGACTGATGAGCTCACCGTTAATGGAAGCGGCCGCTACGTACGTGTATTAGGGACAGAAAGGGCCCTCGCGAATTATGGTTACTCCATCATTGAATTGGAAGTGTACGGAACGGGTGGAACCGGTGTACCACCTGTTACATATGGACCGGATGTGGCTCAGGGTAAGCAAGTTACCGTCTCTTCCTATGAACAATCCGATTATCTGCCCCCTGGGGCAACACTTCCGGAGAATGCAGTCGATGGGAATTCCTCTACCCGATGGGGTTCGAATCATACGGATGACGAATGGATCTATGTGGACTTGGGTAGCAAGCGGAACATTGGAAGAGTGGTTCTGAACTGGGAAGGGGCAGCAGGACGTGCCTTTGATCTACAAGTCTCCGATGATGCCAATGCCTGGACTACCGTGTACCGGGAGCTGCACGGCAATGGAGGGAAGCAGGATATTTCGATGTATGCATCCGGACGTTATGTCAAAATGCAAGGCATCGGAAGAGCGACCAATTTTGGTTACTCCCTGTTTGATTTTGAAGTATACGACTATGTAGAAGGAACGCCGAAGCCATCCTACCCTATCCCTGAATTACCAAGTCCCAGCACGGTTCAGGTAGGAAAGGGCAGTTATCTGACGAATGACATCGGTATGCCTCAGCCCAAATATCCTTCCTATAAAACGGATAACGTTCAGGCACCTATTGCGTCCAATGACTGGTGGCAGTCCCTGCTTATTAAGCCGCTCAGCGATTCCATTATTACACTGCCACTCAAATCCAAGTTCTACCCCCAAGGGCTTGGGCTTTTGAACCCAGGGGAAGGATGGATTAATGGAGATGGAAGTGCAGTGAATGCAGACGGCAACCCGGATCTGTATTTTATGTCCACCAATATTAATGCCAATAATATGGAAACCCGAGTAAGCGGGTACAGCGACTATGCGGTAGATACGATTTTGAGTGACGATGCTTCAGCGAAAATGAAAACGACCTTTGTAAAGGGTTCACCATATGTATTTATGGAATTCAACAATCCTAATACAGCCGAAATCTTTTCTTCGCTCATTACCAAAGTCGCGAATGGTAATGGAGAAACGGTATTGCAATCGGATGGTGATACCTTTACGGGGGATCATATTGGCATTCAGTTGGAGAATCAAAGTGGCGATCCGGCTGGGGAAAAAGAGGAACGGTACTACGGAATTTTTGCCCCGGAAGGTACGGTATTCAAAAAAGCGGGAGCCAAGATCAAACTCCAGCTTGGAGGCGGCAAAGGTTACCTATCCGCAGCGACAATGCCGTCTTTAACGGATCTGAATCAATTCCATGAACATGCCTATGCCTTTGTAACAAACACAGAAGTTACTTACAACTATAACGAGCAAACGTCTACCGTTACGACCAACTTCAAAGCCGAGACCGAAGTGAAGCGTCCAGGGTTCTCAGCGAACACATTGCAGGCCCTATATCCACATCAATGGAAAATTACGAATTCTCCACTTACTTCGCTCACATATCCGTCCATTCGTGGAACGTTGAAAGTGCGGGAAGGAAACCAGTTTACGGTGGAGGATCATTTCTACGGCATGGTTCCCCAGTTCACGGAACCTACCAATGCAGAATACAACCGAGAAGAGATGGTAGCCTATCTCGAAATGCTCAAAGCGGAGACAGACAACAATCTGATGGCTGCTGACGCTTACTGGCAAGGCAAAAAACTTCATCCTCTTGCCATGGGTGTACTTGCAGCGAACGAAATGGGAGAGACCGTCTACCGTGACCTGTTCCTTTCCCGCATGAAAGAGATTCTGGTCGATTGGTATACGTACACAGCAGGTGAACCTGATTATTTCCTTTATTACAATGATGATTGGGGAACGATGTACTACAAGACAAGTGAATTTGGTGCCAACTATGGGATTACTGATCATCATTTCACTTATGGGTATTATGTGTTTGCATCAGCGGTGCTGGCTACCTTTGATAAGCAGTTCCAGGCGGATTATGGCGATATGGTGGATCATCTTATTCGGGATTATGGCAATCCGTCCAAGAACGATCCGTTGTATCCGTCCTTCCGCAGTTTTGATCCTTATCAGGGCCATTCCTGGGCAGGAGGCTATGCGGATAATGATAGTGGCAACAATCAGGAAGCTGCTGGCGAATCCCTCTTTGGCTGGGTAGGGCAGTATATGTGGAGCTTGTTAACCAAGGATCAGGATTTCCGGGATGCAGCGATTTACGGATTCACAACTGAACTGAAGGCAATCGAACAATACTGGTTCAACTATGATGGGGATAACTGGCTCGATGAGTGGAAACACGCTTCAGTAGGGCAAGTCTACGGAAGTTCGTATTTCTTCGGTACCTTCTTCAGCGGTGAACCGGTTCATATTTATGGTATCCACTGGCTGCCAACCAGTGAATATCTGACCAGTTATGGTTTGGACAAAACGAAGGCTGCTGGCTTGTACAACGGATTTGTTGCCGATAACGGTGGACCTGAACGAGAATGGCAGCATATTGTATGGCCTATTCAGGCGCTAAGTGATCCGGCTGCAGTGCTTGCCAAGTGGAATGCTTCATCTATGCAAAAAAATGAAATTTTTAATACGTACTGGTTCGTAAACAGTATGGCAACACTTGGTGAACGGACGAAAGACATCTGGGCAACCGGATGGAGCAGTGCAACCGTCTACAAGAAAAATGGAGCTTATACTGCACAAATCTGGAATCCGACAGATGAGAGTGTAACGGTCACTTTCAAAAATGCATCCGGGACCACTGGAAAAGCTGTTGTTGGACCTAAATCTCTGGTAAGAGTCGATCCAACCCAAAATACCGAAGTTTCTGATTCATGGATTCCCTGGAACGGAGAAAACGGAGGAAATGAAGGTGGAGAAGATGGAGGGGATACGAACGTTAATTTTGCACTTAACAAAAATGTGACCGTTTCTTCAACGGAAGAGCCTTTTGTTAGCAATAATGCAGTCGATGGCAATCCCGAGACACGTTGGAGTTCCGGATTTGGAGATACCCCGGAGTGGATTACGATTGATCTGGGAGAGGCCAAGCAAGTAAAACGCATCAAGCTGAATTGGGAAGCAGCCTATGCTACAGCTTATCGTATTGACGTTTCGGAAGATGGTACCGTTTGGAAGGAAGTGTATCATACGCAAGAGGGCAAAGGTGGCCTGGAAGAACTTGCGGTGAACGGAAAAGGCAAATATGTGCGACTCACGGGAGAGAAACGAGCCACCCAATATGGGTACTCACTCTATGAAGTGGAAGTGTATGGTAGAGACTAGACGTTCACAATGTTCTAGACACGGGAACAGCAGATCAGTATATTCTGATCTGCTGTTTGTGTTTAGAGCATATTTAAGATTAAACGGTACAATAGCGGATTCGCATTTAGGCTGCAGACGTTTTATCAGCATTGTGAAGAGTCTGCGAGCGACGCCCAAGCAGATATCCTGCAAGCGAGGCCAACATCTGCTGGAATACCATGCCGAGTACAACCGGGACGGCTACCGGTGGAGGGAAATACGATACGGCAAGTACCGCTCCCGCACTAATATTGCGCATGCCTCCGTTGAACACAAGTGCAACCTGATCGGCTTCATTCCAACCGAGTAATCGGGCAACGAAGTAGCTTAGAGCATAGCCAAATGAGGCTAGAAAAATAATGATAGCTGCTAGACCAGCGAGCTGCCAGTTAAAGTCAGCCAAATAGGGGGCAACAACAGAACCATTAATTGCGACAACCGCTGCCATGAACAATTTGGAGAACGGATTCAGTCTGGGCCCCCAGACCGGAACAATGGCCCCTTTGGTCCATTCATTCAAAAGCATTCCGAGCAAGGAGGGGACAACGATCATCCAGAACAGACTGCTCATCATGGCTGCAATATCCAACGATACGCTAGTGCCAATCAGCAAGGATAACACACCGGGTACCACGAAAGGAGCAAGCATGGTATCAATCAGGATAATCGACAGCGTCAGAGCGATATTACCCCGATAGATGCTAACCCAGATAAAACTGCTCACACCTGTCGGAATAACGGCAGCCAGAACAAGGCCGGTTATCGTGTAGGCATCCGTTGGGAAGACCAGGTGACCCATGCCCAGAGCAATAAGAGGCATCGCCAGATGCAGAATAAACAGACAAACGAACAGTGGAAAAGGCTTCTTCAGCACGTTCACAAAATCCCTTATCCCGAGACTGATGCTTCCCGCAAACGTCATGAACGCAAAAAGCCATGGCGACAAAAAGGTATAAGAAGAAAGAAGACTCCCGCAAAGAACGCCAATAATAATGCTGATTGGGGTAATCAGTGGCATGATGCGGTTCAAGCGTACATTTAAGGCCTGAAGCATATTCATGACATCCCTTTACCGTATGATTCCTTTATTATACATGTTAATAACGCTGAGTGCAGACCCATTTGCAATGTAGCATACGGAGCAGTTATCATAAATCTGGAAGAAACACTTCAAGTTGAAGAAGGGGAGATGGTCATGATTAAACGGAAAAGAAAGCACACATTGATGATGGCAGGCCTCATTGCGTCAAGTATTCTTGTGATATCGGCCTGTTCTGTTGTAGAACAAGCGAATCAAAGTTTGAATTACGTTAGTGGGGCTACTGATTATATAGAGCAAGTATCGAACGCCGGAGCCGATCTGCAAGAACTCGCATCTGGAGCGGTGAGTAACCCGGAAATAACAACTCAGGTACAGGAGAAAATAGATCAGATTCAGGCGGAAGCCAGCGAATTCTCTCAGCTTACGGCACCAGCGATAGGGGAAAGCATTCATGAAAATCTGGTCAGTTACAACAATCAATTAACCGAAGTTGTGGGTCAATTTGAGGACACGCTTGCAGAGCAGGGCTTTACGGCAGAAAACTGGGAGAAGACAGGGATTCCCGAATTGATCACCAATATTAATGGTTTAAAAGATCCGTTAAGTGGGCTTGGAATCGAAGCTAATTAAGATTTAGAGTAGGATAGGCCTTGAGTCAAAGCGGCTTCATGCCCAAAAAGGACGATATACCGGAGTGATGTTGATCACTTGCGGATATCGTCCTTTTTGTTTTTTCTAATATCAAGATGATGATTTGCCACGAATTTTGGAACTTAGATCATCAATCTGTTCATCCAGTACATTTCCTGCTTTACTTAGAAACCCTGTAATAAGCTCCAGCTCTTCCTCAGTGTAAGTGGAAGCCAGTTTAACCATAGCTGCGTGAAGGGTGAGGTACGTGCTGCTGACCTCTTCCTTGTTTTCGTACAAAGGCACAATGATGACTTTACGGCGGTCATTGGGGTCATTTTCCCGGCGAACAAAGCCGTTCTTTTCAAGCCTGTCAATTAATGTCGTGACACTCCCTGTGGCCAGACCGGTAAGTTTTGACAGCTCACCTGCAGTGATTGGACCTTTCTCGCGCAGGATATCCACGGATATGAAATCGTTATTGTACAAGCCTAAAGAGGCAGCCACATGCTGCTGATATAAAACGGTTCGTGTACCCAGGCTCCGCATTCGCAACGTAAAATTCTCCTGTAATTCGGTAGGTTGTTGTTCATGTTCTCTTGACAAAAGATAACCCTCCTCTTAAGATGACATATATCTCGATAATCGAGATATTAGATTAACTAGATAAAAAATTTTGGAGATACTAGATTGACGTATAAATAATTTCAACTTATTTTAACGAACTCTGTACTTATTTGCAAAGGGGACGATCGATTTTGAGAGATACAATGATGATTAAAGGTGCACGGGAGAACAACCTGAAGAATATTTCACTTTCGATTCCGAAGTATAAATTGATTGTTCTAACGGGTCCGTCCGGCTCCGGCAAATCCACGCTGGCAATGGATACCCTTCAGCGAGAATGCCAGAGACAATACATGGAATCGATGGGATTAACATCGGATTCGATCAGCAAACCAAAAGTGGAGTCGATCACAGGTCTTTCTCCATCCATCAGCGTAGGACAGCACATTACTAACCGGAATCCTCGCTCAACGGTAGGAACAGTAACAGACATTTACACTTACGTTCGTTTCATTTTTTCCAGACTAGGAGAGCGTATATGTCCATCCTGTAAATGCACTATTTCGCCATCGTGGGAAGCGGCTGGTCATCTAACTGAGGAAGACGAATACATGGGTCATCAGACTATACATTGTCCACATTGCAATGCCGAGCTGGAGAAGCTGGGTATGTCACACTTTTCGTTCAATAAACCGGAGGGTGCTTGTGAAGTATGTAGTGGACTGGGTCATGTGGCATCAATCAACGAAGCGGCTGTATTCAATCCTGAGCTTAGTGTGCGGGATGGAGGTGTAGCTTCGTTAAATGGTGTGCATCGGGATATCCAGATCCGAATTCTGGTTGCAGCTGGAAAGCATTTTGGATTCGGATTCGATCCGGATCGTCCCTTGAAGGACCTTGGTGAAATCGAGCGTGATTTGCTGTACTACGGCGTCGATAGCGAAGAATTCAAGCAGCATTACCCTAATATCAAACCCATCCAGGGAACCAAGTTCGAAGGTGTGATCCCCGGATTGTGGCGACGCTATAAGGAAAAGGAAGGAGAAGGTGGTGGAACGGAAAAAGACGGACGTTTTTTTCATCAACAGCAGTGTCCTGAATGTCAGGGGGCTCGTTTGAAAAAAGAAATTCTTTCGGTAAGCGTAGCTGGCGAATCCATCTCCGACGTCACCAACTGGTCATTCAGTAAAGTGCTGGAATGGACAGTAGGACTACAAGAAGTGATCTCATCCGAGGCACATCACTTGCTTGATCCAATCCTTCATGATCTGCCCACCAAATTGAAGCGCATTATGGATGTTGGACTTGGCTATCTCTCCATGGATCGTCAGACCGTAACTTTATCTGGTGGTGAAGCCCAGCGATTACGACTTGCATCGCTTCTGGGCTCTGGTTTAACGGGCGTATTGTATATTCTTGACGAACCGACAACAGGGCTTCATCCGAAAGATACCATTGGCCTGATTCGTGTACTTCTGGAGCTTCGTGATCTGGGCAATACGATCCTCGTCATTGAACACGATATTGAGATGATGCGTGCTGCCGATCATGTGATCGACATTGGACCTGGTGCTGGAGTCAATGGAGGGATGGTAGTTGGTGAAGGGAGTCTGGAGGATTTAATGGCAAGTGAGCTTTCGGTTACGGGAGCTTATCTGAGAAATGAATCTGTGGCTAGTCCTTCTAATAACCGAAGAACAGGTACGGGGAAGCATCTTGCCATTCGGAAAGCGCATTTGCGCAATATCGATATTCCGGTTGTATCTTTTCCATTAGGCACACTGATCTCCGTAACGGGTGTTTCGGGGTCCGGCAAATCTACGCTTGTATTTGATATCCTCGCACAGGGTCTGGAGTCAGGTCAGAAACCAACAGGTTGTGAAGAGATAACAGGCTTGGAGCACGTAGGTGATATCGTTATTTTTGACCAAACGCCGATGGGCAGAATGCAACGGTCGAATGTTGCCACCTACACCGATGTATTTACGCACCTGCGTCAGCTGTTCGCTGGTTTGCCAGATGCCAAGGCACGAAAGCTAACTGCGAAGCACTTCTCGTTCAATACACCCGGAGGGCGCTGTGAAACCTGTCAAGGTCTGGGGGTATTGTCTGTAGACATGAACTTCCTGCCTGATCTGGAGGTAACTTGTCATGACTGCAAGGGCAGACGGTTCGTGGATGAGGTGTTACAGGTTCAATACGAAGGCTTCTCGATATCCGATGTACTGAATATGTCAGTGGCCGAAAGTCTGCCTGTCCTGAAAAGTCAGACCAAAATCGCCGATCTCGTAGAGATGTTGTGTGAAGTTGGACTGGGTTACCTCCAATGGGGTCAATCCGTCAAAACATTGTCAGGCGGTGAGGGCCAACGGATCAGGCTGGCAAAAGAGCTGAGTAAAAAGACCAAAAAACACACGCTCTATCTGTTGGATGAGCCAACAACCGGCCTTCATCCGTCAGACATCAAGCAACTCCATATTTTACTGGAGAAGCTCGTTGAGTCGGGGAATACCGTTGTCGTTGTAGAGCACAGTTTGGAATTGATTCGGGAATCCGATTGGGTTATTGACATTGGTCCGGAAGGTGGTGCAGCGGGTGGCGAGCTGGTAGCCGAAGGTACGCCGGAGCAGGTGGCGGAGTTCAGAGCCTCCCATACAGGACAATTTTTGAAGCGTATATTAGCCGAGGGGCTTTAATCAGAATGGATAAGGGGAAAAATAATCATGGTAAAAAGCAATAAATTAGGCGTTATTCTTGCAGGCTTGCTGCTTGCCATTCTCATGGCTTCGATGGATAACACCATCGTTGCCACTGCGATTGGTACCATCGTAGGTGATCTTGGCGGATTTGATAAATTAATGTGGGTCACCTCTGCCTATATGGTTGCAGAGATGGCGGGTATGCCTATCTTCGGTAAACTATCGGATATGTATGGCCGCAAGCGATTTTTCATTTTTGGAATCATTGTATTTATGATTGGTTCTGCATTGTGCGGGACGGCGGATTCCATCATTCAGCTCAGTATTTATCGTGCGATTCAGGGAATCGGCGGCGGTGCGTTGATGCCGATCGCATTTACCATTATGTTTGATGTCGTTCCCGCAGACAAACGGGGTAAAGTGGGGGGGCTATTTGGTGCAGTCTTTGGTTTATCCAGTATTTTCGGACCCCTTCTCGGAGCCTATCTTACCGATTACATTCATTGGTCCTGGATTTTCTATATCAACCTGCCACTGGGCCTGATTGCCTTTGTCATGATTGCATTCTTCTATAAAGAATCCGTAGAGCATTCCAAACAGAAAATCGACTATTTTGGCGCATTCACACTGGTAGCTTCCATCGTGTGCCTCATGTTTGCACTTGAACTTGGAGGCAAGGAATACGCTTGGAATTCCAGCATGATCGTAGGTTTGTTTGCTGCGTTCGCCGTGCTGATGACTGCATTTGTGTTCATAGAGCGCCGAGTGGCAGAACCGATTATTACATTTAGCATGTTCAAAAACCGGCTGTATTCCACCAGCAATCTGATGGCCATATTTAGCGGTGCAGCCTTTATTACAGCTTCCATCTATATCCCCATTTATATTCAGGGAGTACTTGGTGGATCGGCTACCAATTCCGGTCTTGTTCTTCTGCCGATGATGCTTGGATCGGTTGTAACAGCTGCTGGTGGAGGAGCCATGCTTACCAAGCTCAGATACCGCTCCATCATGTTACCCACACTTGCGCTGCTGGTCATTGGTATCGCCTTGCTGACAACGTTAACGACGGATTCCTCCCGATTTATGGTGACCATTTTCATGATTCTGGTTGGTCTGGGCATTGGGTCTTCGTTCTCTGTATTGAGCAATGCAGCCATTCACGGTTTCTCAGCAAGACAGCGCGGTTCGGCCAGCTCAACACTTAACTTCAATAGGGAACTCGGTATGACGTTGGGAATCACGGTATTTGGTATCATACAAAGTCACGTATTTACGAGTAAATTGGTCTCCTTCTTTGGAAATAGTAATGGTAGTGAGCAGGGCGGTGGTGTGAATCTGAGTGATCCCAGCTTAGTCCTAAAACCGGACACACGTGCCAATATTCCGGCGTCAATGTTGGATAAGATTACAGAAGCATTGTCCTCATCCATCGTTCATACGTTTGCCTGGGCCATCATTCCAGCCGTTATTGCTCTGTTGGCTGCGTGGTTTATGAGTAAGGAAAAATTCGACCCTGCTTCCGAGTCTGATGAATATTTTGCTTCACACTAGCAAGACTATGTAATGGATTTGTGTGCTCGATATGACAATATGTTCTTATCAAAGGAGACCTACGTTATGTCTGAACAAAATGGAAAAGTAATCATTATCACCGGCGGAGCGAGTGGTATTGGTAAAGAAACAGCGCTTCAGCTTTCGGATCTGGGTGCAACGATTGTCATAGCAGACTATAACGAAGAGGGTGCCAAAAAGCTTGCATCGGAGATTGAAGCAGGTGGCGGCACAGCCGGGGCATACAAAGTGGACGTTTCCAAAGGAGAAGAGATCAAAGCTCTGATCGACTGGACCGTAGAGAAATACGGAACATTGAGCGGTATTTTTAACAATGCGGGCATTGGACTCGTGAAGCCATTTCTGGAGATGGACCCGGAATCCTATCACAGAGTAATCGATGTTGACCAGCACAGTGTCTATTACGGGATGTATTATGGCGCCAAAAAAATGGTTGAACTGAATGTACAGGGTACCATTGTAAATACAGCTTCGATTTATGGCAGTATTGCTGCGATGGGAAGCTTTAACTACAATGCAGCCAAGGCGGCTGTCGTAATGATGTCCAAATCCGGTGCCTTGGAACTTGCCGAGCATGGCATTCGTGTGGTTGGTGTAGCGCCAGGCTTCATTGAGACACCGATTCTGGGTGATGACAAAGCGATGAAGGATGCACTTGCCACGCAACATATGCGGGGAGAGCTCATTCAACCGGAGAAAGTTGCGAGTGTGGTTACCTTCTTGTTCAGTGACGCTGCAAGTGCAGTGAATGGTACAACGGTTGCAGTAGATGATGGATTCCTTAGCTTCAAAACAAAATAAGATTTGAGCTGTAGGATTCCCAGTCCGTATCCGAAAAATAAAAGGAAAAACGGTGCAGAACGAATAAATCGTTCTGCACCGTTTTTTTGTATCCCATATAAGAAGAGTATATATTATGAAAATAATTCTATATAGTCACCCCGGTTATTCAGAGATCATGATACAATAAGCAGGCATGCGTCTTTTATCATTTTGTGGTGTCATAGACAATACGCACACCAAGAGAGCCATAGCTCTCTTCTTTGTAGTGACATTGGGAGCATGTTTTTGTAGCACATAACGCATCACTGTGAACTTGTAATTTTTCGTTGCATAGCGGGCATTTATTTTCAAAAAGAGTCTTCAACACGTTAAACATGCTTAATCACTCATTTCGGATTAATTTACTTGGTTTTTATTATAGCCGATTATTTTAACTGCGTATACTGTTTTTCGCATCTTTTTTACACCGCAAGAAAGGAAGAAAAACCGATGGATACTCTGCTTTTTGTCATCATGTTTATACTGGGTCTGGTCGGTTCCTTCTTCTCCGGTTTGTTAGGTATTGGTGGAGCCATAATTAATTACCCGCTGTTGTTGTATGTACCTTCTCTCATTGGGCTGGAACCGTTCTCAGCACATGAGGTGTCGTCGATCAGCATGTTTCAGGTGTTTTTTGCCTCACTCGCTGGTGTGATTGCCTACATTAGGAGAACAAGGAAAGGGGAAAAGAGCGAAGCTCTTATTCATAAAGGTCTGGTGGCTTATATGGGCTCCAGTATTCTTGTCGGCAGTCTGATTGGCGGCTTCATATCCGGTCATTTGAATGGAGAAGTCATCAATCTGATCTATGGCATTCTGGCCATTATCGCGATTGTACTTATGCTGATTCCCGGTAAGGGAACAGAAAGCTCGGCTGGAGAGCTGACATTCAACACATATGTTGCGGCAGGATCGGCTCTTGCCGTGGGGATCGTCTCGGGAATTGTCGGTGCGGGCGGTGCTTTTATATTGATTCCGATCATGCTCACCGTGCTTAAGATCCCTACCCGGACGACCATTGCTTCTTCGCTTGCGATCGTGTTCATCTCCGCCATTGGTGGGGTGGTGGGAAAGATTATGGGTGGAGACATTCCGCTGGAGCCCATCATATATACGGTTATCGGGAGTCTGCTTGGTGCTTCACTCGGTTCCAAAGTGAGTTCAATGATTAATGTGAGACTGCTTCGGTATGGACTGATGGTTCTTATCGCCATTACAGCATTGAAGGTATGGTCTTCGATTTTGTAAAACCACATAGGATTGAAGCGTCCATGACGATTTCGTAACCAAACGGATGGAATGCCGTATAAAGGTTATGAACATGAGCTGGCGAATTTGTTGTTGCATGAATTCACATCAGTTTTCGTCCATGAAGCACCCTCAAACTCCTTTCATGGATACATGTTTAACATTATGAGAAGTTGAGGTATCCATCCTATGAATAACGTACTTACAGATCAGGCTGATGCAGGATATCAGCTGGCTGAGCAGAAGGCCGCTCAGTATTTTACTTCTCTTCATGAACAACTTCTGAATAACACGTATACCACTGCGCTTATGCAAGATATTCACTTATGGCAAAAGAAACATATTCAACCTTTTTCGTGGTTATCCTTTTTATCACCAAGTCAAAGAAAACCGGATTCCCGGGATGCTCATAGATATATCCATTGGCTGAATGTTACAGGCAAACTGGATGATTACCTGGATCGCAGTATTTCTTACATTTATATGCGAGATCTGGGCAAAGCACTGGATTCCTCGGACACCCAAGCACGCATTCAGCGTGTTGCTCAGGATACCAAAGCGTATTTTATGCGTTCTAATACAACCCACCGCCAGAAAAGCCCGGATTATATCAGTCTGGCCGCCTTGTATCGTTGGGCTCAGAAGGAGAACGTGGAAAAAGCTGTTATCTGGGTCATCAGCAAATTAAAAAATGTCGCTTCCAATATCCCCAAAGAACTGGACGCAGAACAGGCACAGCGCAAACTGCTCAAGATCATTCTTGGTGTTGTTCTGCATGTGAACGATGATATGAATGATGAGACTCCCCAGGCAGAACGTTCCGATAGGTTGGACGCTGCGATTCGGCTTGGTTATTCTTACGGACTGACCTATCCATTTATTGATGACCTGCTGGATTCGCAGGCGTTGACTGCACAAGAGAAGGAGCAGTATTCTCTCTTGATTCGGAATGCGCTTCTGACCGGGATCGTACCGGATATTGGCGAATGGAAGGGAGCCAATCTCCAGGTCATTCAATATGTTCACTCCGAGCTGCGTGATGCGTTCGAGTATATTAAGAACTACCAGCGCCCTGAGACGCAGCGTACGTTTTTCGAGCAATCCTATGTATTCTTTCAGTCTCAGGAAATAGACCGTGCCAAGAAACTGTCCAACGCGAATTATTCCAATGAAGAACTTTATATTCCGATTATTATTAAATCCTCATCCTCCAGACTCATTGTTCGCTCCGTGCTCAGTGCATCTGCGAATGAAGGTTTTGATCTGCGCACATTCTACTATGGCATATATAATCAGCTCGCGGACGATTTCGCTGATATGTTTGACGATATGGAGGATGGGGCAGTGACTCCGTATACCTACTATCTGAAGTATCGTGACCTGCGGCCTGATCTGATCAATCCTTATGAGCTATACTGGGCGGTTATCTCTTATCTGATTCATGAGGTGTACCATTCGGATGCGAAGACCCGGGAGGTCATATTGGATCGGGCTATTAATGGTTTAAAGCGTTGTAGAGAACGTTTGGGTCAAGAACAATACAACGAAGTGATGAACATCTTTGCCTCCGGACAACCTGAATTCAATCGCCTCATTCAGCAAATGGTGCGAAAAGCCGATGATGTGGATTTCCTGGATAAATTGCTGCGGGATCAGGTCATCCTCCAATTGCAGAATGACAAGCGTGAAAAACAGGATTTTCTGGATACGATTCGCACGGTTCGTGAACAGATCAATATTGAATTACAGATATCCAAGCCGGGTGGACTTCCAGAGATGAAAGGCACGCTTATTGATGCAGCGAATTATAGTCTACAAGGAGATGGAAAACGGCTAAGGCCGATCCTGACCTGGGTGATGGGTGTACGTGAATATGGACTGCATGAATCGTCTATCATTCCTCTTCTTAGATCACTGGAATACATGCATACCGCTTCACTGATCTTTGATGATCTGCCGACCCAGGATAATGCTTCGACCCGCCGAGGCCGTTCCACCTTACATCAAGTGCATAACAGCGCAACAGCGGAATTGACAGGATTATTTCTCATCCAAAAGGCCATTGGCGAGCAATCTTCTCTCAATCAGTTTGATGCAGCAACCGTGCTTACCCTGATTCAATATTCCGCTGAAAAAGCAGAGGATATGTGTATGGGGCAGGCGATGGATCTGAATGCTAAAGGAAAAATGCTGACCCTTGAACAATTGAACATGATCTGTTTCTACAAAACAGGTATAGCTTTCGAGGCTGCACTTGTGATGCCAGCCATTCTGGCTCAAGTGAAGGAAGCGGAGATTGCATCCTTAAAGAAGTTTGCGTATCATGCAGGTATCGCCTTTCAAATTAAGGATGACCTGCTGGATCTGGAAGGGGATCATCAGGTACTTGGTAAACCGGCAGGACAGGATGCGCGGAACAACAGCTCAACCTTTGTATCCATTCTGGGCGAAGATGGCGCGAAGAAAGAGATGTGGGAGCACTATTGTCTCGCAACCGATGCACTGAACGAAATGCCAAAGCCGATTTCTTTTTTGAGACATCTGTTGGATTACATCATTGGACGGGAGCGTTAAAATCTTCCCTGACTAATCCCATTCCCAATGTTCAGTTTGGTTTATATGAAATCAAACAAAGTTGCCTGGATTCCAATACAAATAGAATCCAGGCCTTGTTTTGTTTTATTGACACAAACGTTTAGAAAATAAGATGTTTCAACAATTGAAAAATCGGGTATTAAGCAAATATTGTGTTTTTTACACCAAAAGGAGAGCTTAAGATGCAGGTTCAAAAGGTCAATCATCACGAATTGTTTGAGCAGATTTATAATCAAGCACCTATTGGGATTGCACTTGTTGCTCCAACAGGACAGTGGATGAAAGTGAATCCTGCTTTTTGCAGTATGCTGGGTTATACAGCTCAAGAATTAATCCAACTTCATTACCAGGAGATCACCCATCACGATGATTTTGCACAGGATCTGATGTACGAACGCGAACTGTGTGAAGGTAAATCGCAAGAGTACAGGTACGAAAAGCGTTATATTCAGAAAAATGGAGATATTTTATGGATATCAATGCATGTATCATTGGCTCGAAATGAGGTCAGCGGTGAACCGTTGTATTTCATCTGCCACGTTGTAGATATTACGGATCATAAAACAACCGAACTAAAGCTGCTTCAAACAGAAGAAATGTTCAAACTTATTTCCGATAATGCACAGGAAATCATCTATTTAGCAACTTTTGACGGTATTTGTCGCTATTGTTCTCCTTCCATTTATAATCTGCTTGGTTATTCGCCAGAAGAAGTGGTGGGCAATAACAATACCGCCATTTTTCACCCGCAGGACCTGGAACGTGTCTCGCAGATCGATTTGAGCACAGGTCATATGTTGAATATGCAGGTTCATCATAAAGATGGACATAGTCTTTGGTTTGAAACCACCTATAAGGTTATCGGAGACCCTGGGCAGGAACAACAAATTCTTGCCATTGGTCGGGATATATCGGAGAGAAAGAAACATGAGGAAATTAGTGCAGAAGCTGAACGGATAGCCATGATCGGCAGTTGGGAGTGGAACATGCTGAGTGGCCATGTTTCCTTGTCTGATCAGATATTCGAGATTTTTGGCTTAGATCGAAACAAGCTGTATAAGGCCAGCGATATCTATTCATTCATGGAGCCGACAGAAGGGCAGCGATTGAAGGCATGTATTGAATGGGTGAAAACGGGTCAACCGCTTGATTTTGAATATCGACATCTGGGCTCTGATGGTAAAGAAAAATATCTTCATCTGCGAGGATTAATTACCTTTGATGAAGATCAACAACCGATCCAGTTAAACGGGACTTTGCAGGATATTACAGAGCGTAAACTCGTCGAATTCAAACTTCAGGAATCGGTGGAACGTTATACTTCACTCAAAAAATACAATCATGATGCCATCATTTCTTTTGATATGGACGGCAATATCATAAATGCCAACCCGGTAGCTATGAAGATGACTGGATGCCCCGTTGCGGAAATGATTGGAACAAGTATATGTCGATTTATAGGACCGTATCATCTCGGACTTATTCTCAATAGCCAATATGAGATGGCTGAAAAAGAAATCAATGCCATTCAGCACGTAAATGGTTCTGAGACAGAAGTTTTGGCAACACTTGCGCCTATCATTATTAATGAGAAAAACGTAGGGTTCTACCTGATTGCCAAGGATATTACGGAACAGAAAAAGCTTCTTGTAGCCAAAGAGACTGCTGAACGAATGAATAAGGCCAAAAGTGAGTTTTTGGCGATGATGAGCCATGAGATCCGTACACCCATGAACGGCGTGATTGGGATGACGGATTTGCTTCTAGATACGCCTGGACTTAGCGGAGAACAAAAGGAATATATTGAAATCATCCAAAAGAGCGGGGATTCACTACTTGCGATTATCAATGATATTCTCGACTTTTCCAAAATAGAGTCGGGTAAGACCGATCTGGTGGATGAGCCCTTTGATCTTAAGGAGATTGTTACAGAGACGGTTAATATCGTAACACCAATGATTCGGGAGAAACAGTTGGATCTTCGTTTAAGCCTGGATGAAGCAATTCCTGTTCCCTTGTTTGGGGATGCTTACCGTCTAAAACAGGTTCTGACCAACATCATCGGCAATGCTGTGAAGTTCACCTTGGAAGGCAGTGTTGAGATCGAAGTGAAGGTTATTGGACAAGAATATAATGATGTTCAATTTCAATTCAAAGTGAAAGATACGGGGATTGGAATCCCGGCTGAGAAGAGAGGGCATCTATTTGAAGCCTTCTACCAATTGGAGAACTTCATGACTCGCAAGCCCCAAGGTACGGGTCTTGGGCTGGCGATCAGTAAGAAGCTTATAGAGCTCATGGAGGGAGATATCTGGATCGAAGAGTCCAATGATCCCGGGACAACATTTGTTTTTACAGTTTCGTTTAAAACCAGTAACATAGAGGAAATCAACAAATACGATCTTCAACATAAAAAGCATAAGACGGATCTGTTGCGAATTCTGATCGCAGAAGACAATGAAGTGAACCAGCTTGTCTTGCGCCGAATGATTGAGAAAAAAGGACACCTCGTGGACTACGTGGAGAACGGTATTGAAGCGGTGGACGCTGTTAAACGAAATAGGTACGATATTGTTTTTATGGATGTACACATGCCTCGACTGAATGGATTTGAAGCAACCCAAGCGATTAAGGAAGCCCTGACACCAGACGCTTGTCCATATATTGTGGCAGTTACTGCGAACGCGGTTAGAGGGGATATGGACAAATGTCTGAGGGCTGGAATGGATGCATATGTAAGCAAACCGATAAAAAGTGAATCCATTATGCAAGTGATGGAGGAGTTTTACAAAATCAAGAAACATACAGATCGTTTATGATTTGCAAACGAACATGACAATGGAGAATATATAGTATGTACCATTGCAGACATGCCCATGGTTTAAGATTTCTTTATGTGTATGAACGGATTCTCTTTTGTTGGACAAAAGAGCCGTTGACTTATCCTTGTGATAAGTCAACGGCTCTTTAACGTTAGACGGAAATCGGAGTGGATAGAAAGTGGTGAATAAAAGTTGACAAATATATAGTTAGGCGCCATATTATATCTATGAGCAACCATAATAAAGAAACAAATGACATGTATCTCATCCCCTCGTTAGTACAAACGAAGCGACAAGTCGATCGCTATCAATTAGATGTGGATGCACAAGCCGTGCTTGTAGCATCCAGGCTGATGGTAGCGGGAGCCAAGCTTGGGCATGCTGCGGAAATTCACTTCGCCAGATTTGGTTTATCGACAGGTCGTTATCGTCTGTTAGCAGATCTAGAGGATAACGATGGTGAAGAGCTGCCCTCTCAACTCGCGGAAAATCTGGGCGTTACTCGTGCAACCGTAACTGGTCTAATTGAGATTCTCGAACGCGATGGACTGGTCGCTCGTCGGACGAGTTCAGTCGATGGCCGTCAGAAGTCAGTCATCTTGACAGCCAAAGGCGCCAAAAAGCTGACGGATATGGCTTCGGAGCATTTTGCCAGATTGGAAGCGATGGTCGGCTTGCTTACAATTGAGGAACGGAGTGTGTTTCTCGATCTGCTGGGGCGCGTAACCCAAGGCATCTCGGCACTTACAGATGAGTCAATCGACCTCTCTGAACCCAAATCCTAGGAGCATAACAAGAAAGGTGAAACGGGCTAGATCAGCTAGCCCATTTTCATCGCGATATAGTTAGGCACCTAATTACATAGTGTAACATAGAGTTTAATTTCAAATGAAAGGAGTAGTGATATGTTGAACCAAAAAGACCCCATTCGATCAGAGGAAAGTTATGCTGTTCGATCAGCAAAGCCTCGCCAAAAACCGTTTGTGTTATGGCGGGAATTAATTCCAGCTTACTTATCGCCTGCCATTATGGCAAGCATCGGGGGAATCGTTACCGCCGATAAAGTGCTTCAGTTACGAGCCCTAACAACGATTGGAGGGGCGTCCCTGCTGATGGCTTTAGTTATTGGACTCTGGCTGCGTAATCGTGGAAGCTGTAGACGCTGGGTGACGAAAGCGCCCCGTGTGATTGTCGTGGGTTGCTTTGCACTTGCAGGCGCAATGCTTGGCCTTATGGCCTCGTGGGGGATTTCCAACATGCTGCATATTGTAAACCCGAATCTTTCATGGATTTGGCTGGATCATGTCGGGTTCGATTTTCCCCTGTCCGGTGCATTAGCCTGCACAATCATGACATGGCGTTGGAGAGCTTCCTTTACAAAATAAATGGATACATTTGAGAAGGAGATATGGGAACATGATTACTATTATTGGAGCAACAGGTATGATTGGAAATGCACTTTTGAGACGTTTGATAGAGGACGGCGCTCCCGTTCGGGCAATAAGCAGAGAGCCGGATCAGCTTCGTCAACAAATCGTGGACTTGGCATTGTCCGGTGTTGAACTTTGTACTGCCGATGCGAATGATCCTGAATCGATGCGCAGAGCTTTGGCCGGTGCCAGCCAACTATTCCTTGCGTTATCCAACAATCCAAGACAAGCGGAATTAGAGACATCCATTATTCACATAGCTGCGCAAGAGGGAGTGAAGCATATCGTCAAAATATCCAGTCCAGCTTATGAGGAACGTTCACCTGTAGCTATAGCAAAATGGCATGCCGATATCGAGCAAGCACTCGTGACATCCGGAATTACGTATACAATATTGCGACCTTATGCATTCATGCAAAATTTGCTGCGTCTCGCATCAACCATAACAACCCAGAATATGTTCTTCGGCTGTATTGGAGATTCACCGTGCAACTTCATCGATAGCCGGGATATCGCAGATGCTGCCGCAAAAGTAATGACACGGTTCAAGTCGGTTAACAGCATATATACGTTGACGGGTTCCGAAACGTTCACCTATCCACAGATTGCAGATAAATTGTCCATCGTGCTCAATCGACCGATCGAGTTCGTTAACCTCAAACCTGAGGCGTTGCGAACTGATCTGATCGAACATGGACAGATGCCTTCTTGGCTCGCAGACCACGTTGTGGAAATCCAGACGATGTCTACCGTTGTGTCTGAGAAGCCGACAGATACCGTTCAACGCTTGCTCGGCAGAGAGCCTCGCTCGCTCGATGCATTCCTGGAAGAGTATCGGGATGCATTTAAACCGAGGCCATAACCATGCAGTGAACTAAGGAGAATCTCCCTAAAAATTCTTTAGGGGGATTTTTGGGGTGAGAACCAAACCTCACTACTGATTTTTGATCCATAGTTTGGAGATATCCATGAACCCAAACTCAGCCGTTTGCATGCCGAAGATACTTTGGTCCAGCTGGGCTTTTTTGTTCATGTGACAACCGTGTAAAATCCAACAGTTATCTCGCAGCAATCCCTCTGCTTCATCCAGCAGTACCGATCGTTTCTCGTTATCCAGCTGGGCGAAATGGTCTAATTTCTGGTCCAGGATGAACTGTACAGCAGGCGTTAGGTAAGCGTGCAAATGATTGGATTTGTTTTTGAAGTAATTAATCATACCAAATTGCCAGTCATCCTCCAAAATTTCCTCAGCCATCATCAATGTAGCATCCTTGTATTTATCAGGATGGGGATAGTGAGCAGAGAGATGAAGCTCAATGTTCAAACCAATCTCTTTTCCGCGCTGTTGTAACCAATTGGCTTCTTTTAAACCTTTATTCACCGGGTATGACAGAATGATAGGCTCTCCCTCGTAACCACTTCGCATCAGCAGCTTCTTGGCATCCACAAGCGAAGTTTCATGCCATGTTGTTACCGCGCTTTTCCAGGGAAGAAAGCTGTTCGCTGGTGTAATTCGGTTTCCGCCAAGCTCTTTTACTAAACGAACTGGATCATAAACAAGTCTAAGTGCTTGTCGAAATTCCAATTGGTGATGGATCCCTGCTTTGTGGAAATTAAATAAAATATATCGGCAACCCAGTGCTGGATAATTGACAAGGGTCGTTTCATTGTTGCTTGTATTCAGCTTCATTCGGTCAGTTCTTGGTAATTCATAATGATGTTCATTAGGGCCCAGCTCTGGTACAAACCAAATATCCACCTGGTCAAGATGCGGACGGATGCCATAATACCCATCGAAGGCACTAAGCACCAAAACATCTTCATTCATTTCAATGATCTGAAAGGGTCCGGTACCGATCAGTTTTTTGGATACATCTACATCATAAGGAAGAATCGTCATGGGAATACAGCTGAACAAGTGCAGGAAGAAGCGATTGGGACGACTTAAATAAAAGCGGATGCAGTAATCTCCATCAGCTTCGACACGCTCGACATCCCGATAGTGCCAGCTCATTGGGCTGTCCAGATCCTGAATTCGCTGCAAGGTTGCTTTAACGTCCCGGGAGGTCATCGCCCGGCCATGGTGGAACCGCACTCCTTTACGCAGATAGAAAGTCCACATCTTATGATCCTCACTGGACTCCCACATATGTGCCAATTCTGGAAGGAAGGTTTCGGTTTTGACATCATAGGTGATCAGAGTACTGCAAACCTGACCCAGCAGATAGGTTTCAAAAGCGGTGTAAACATAAGCGGGGTCCAGCCCTGTAAGTCTGCGTGATCTCATCATGCGCAGCACATCCTGACCGGAGGCCGTTTCAGCATGACTGTGGAATCCCATCTGTTTATTTAACGAAATCAGCAGCCGCTCCCGGAGAGACTCGTTCTTCTCTGTGGTGCCGATCAACTCGATCGCTTCCTTCATTTTGCCTCTGCCTATGAGCTCCAAAAAGCTCTCTTCAAGCGCCTCATTCACACTGCGCAGCAACGTCATTTCAGAATGATGTCCCCGGCCTCGCCCGGGCTGCCAGTGAATAAAGCCTTGTTCCTCCAGCTTGCGCAGAATAAACTTCACGTTGCGTGGGGTGCAGCATAGGGCAGCGGAAAGGCTGTCAATGGTTACCGGAACCGATTCATGAAGTTTAAGTGAAAGTTCTTTTGCTGTTGCAAGATGTACATAATGGGTCGTTGTGGTATCCATGTTTAAGTGCTCCTTCATAAAAGGTGAAATGTGCCATCATTTTCTTACACTTTTATTTCTCCCTTTGATCGATACAATTATACATAAAGAGACAGGGAAAGACAGCCCTTTTGAGACAGAAACAACTAGAACAGGAGAACCATACTCATGAAGCAACATTTACGGCAAATTCACCCTTTAGCATGGACAATCATTATTGGAACCATGTTTGGACGTCTCGTTACGTCCATGAGCATCCCGTTTTTATCTATTTATCTGACTCAGGTGCTAGGAGCCACACCTACTCAAACTGGAGTTACCGTTGCGGTCAGTTCCCTAGCAGGTGTTATGGTCAGCTTTTACGGAGGTTATATTTCAGACCGAATCGGCCGCAAAATCGTCATGCTGGTTTCCGTATTTGGCTGGGCATGCGTTTTTTTTATCTTTTCAGCAGCAGAGCATCTGTGGGTATTTTTTGTGGCCAATACGTTAAACGGATTATGCCGTGCCGTGTTTGAGCCCACGTCACGTGCACTTCTATCGGATATTACTCCACCGCAAAATAAACTGCTTGTCTTCAACCTCAGATATGCCGCCATTAATCTGGGTGTCGTGTTCGGACCCATTATCGGACTTCAGCTTGGATCAGCCAAATCGACGTTTCCATTTATGATCTCCGGGATGGTATATATTGTTTACGGCCTGGTCTTGTTCCTTCAATTTCAATCACAGCGTGCAACCCTACCGGAACACGTTCAGGTCACTGCGCCTCGTTTACGAGATGCCTTGGCTACTACCGGCCGCGACCGCGTATTTTTGCCGGTACTTATCGGGACTACTTTTTGCGTACTCGGTTACGGACATTTTGGCTCGACCCTGGCACAGTATGTGGCGCAGAATCCACTTTTTGAACATGGAAGTCAAGTGTATTCCTATATGCTTTCACTTAATGCATTGACTGTACTTGTGGTACAATACCCGATCGTGCGGGTGGCCAGCAAATTCCCACCGGTTGTGCCCCTCATCCTTGGAAACCTGCTAGTCGCTACAAGTCTGCTCCTGTTTGGCATAGCTGAAGGCATTATGCTGCTGTTGATCAGCGTCATTGTGTTCACAATTGGGGAAGTACTCATGTTCACCATGATGGATATGCTGATTGACCGTATTGCCAAACCGGAATGGAAAGGAACCTACTTTGGCACGATTGGATTCAATAACTTGGGCAACGTCATGGCACCGATTCTGGGAGGGCTGTTATTAACCCAATTTGGAGTGGGCAATGGTCTGTTCATCTTTGTACCGCTGGCACTGACGACAGCACTCGGCCTGCCTTTTCTAATGGTAGCGAACAAACGCCTTGTCATCAGGGAGAGGGAAACAACACCAATACAAGTGAGTGCCTAGCTTAAGCGATGCCAGTTAAAGGGCATATAAGCATTAGCTATTTTAACTTTTTTTGGAGAAAGGTAACTTTCATTGAGAAATCAGCGTTTAATTAGTTAAACATTTCCTCATGGGGGTTCCAAATGATATTTAAAAATTTCGCTTTAACATTGCTGGCGTGTGTTATGTTTGCCGCGTTTTCAACGCGGAGTTTAGCTGAGAATGCCACGCTAGAGATTGGGACTGGCGTGTTGTCCAATAACCGAGTACTAATTCCTTTGAGGGTTGTGTCCAGCAACTTGGGGGCAGATGTAACGTGGTATAAGGAAGGAAAGAGCATTCGAATTAAAACGGATGAAAAAGAAATTTGGCTTGTAGTTAACTTTAAAAATGCGAGAGTGAATGAACAGATCATCAGAATGGATTCTCCTGTTGAAATAATTGGAAATACAGCATATGTTCCGCTGCGATTTGTCAGCCAAACGTTAGGAGCCAAGCTAGAGTGGAATCCACAAACTAAACAGGCAACCATCCACTTGAATAAACAAAACATGATAGTAAGTATGCAAGAGGAGACCATTCAAATACCTGATTCTTTGAAAATAACAAAGGGACGGTTAAATGTTTTGTCAGAGAAATTGAATGAAATTTCAGGCTTGTCTCAGATTAAGCAGGTCAGTACGTATTTCAAGCCTTATTTCACAGAAGATTTAATCCAATTTATTCTCAAGAGGCAGGATCTAGTAAGTGATTGGATGCTGTATGATGCTCCAGAGACCACCGTGTATTATACAAGCAGTACAACAGCGCTGTTATCCCAATCGTTCGTAATCGGAAATACATTAACGGGAGATTCTCATTATGTAAATGATCGAAATATTGAACTTGTTTACACTAATGGTGTATGGAAAGTGAATCAGTTAATGTTTGATCTCAGAGAAATTCCCTATCTGGGTTATGATCGTTGAAGTAGCAGCATATGATGTTCAGTGGCATGAAGGAAATAACAATTGAGTTAATATTATCTTGACGGATTACGGTGGAGCGAATACAATAAACAACAAATATGTGTGACGGGTGGTTAAGATGAACATGTTCCAGACAGGGCGCATTCTGAATCGATAACTGAATACGCATGAGCAAGTGACTTAACCAATGTTTTTTTGTGTTGGCGTTTGGACAGTCATGTTTGTGCACCCCTGTCGTGGACGCTCATCATTATTGCGTGCAGAGGAGAAATCCGGAAACGCTTCTTATTTCATATGGTTCTCTTATTGTTACAAGCTGTAGATGAACATTAGTTCATCTATGGCTTTTTTGCATGCATTCCACCCAATTTGTTGCACATGGAAGGGAGATTTTGCAGTGCTTTTTGGTATGAAACTACCCCTTAGGGGAGAAAGAGAGGCAGCATATGAAACAACCTACTCAAAGTTATACCATTTGGTTTTCCCAACGAACCGGCAGTACTCTGCTGGGTGAAGCCTTAAGTTCTACGGGTGTCGCAGGATATCCGAGCGAGTGGCTGCATTATCAGCATAAGAGCCCAGACACATTAAAGCGTGAAGATCTGGAGCAGATCTGGGATCAGGGAACAACATCGAACGGAGTATTCGGAATCAAAATTAATTTTGAACAACGATGGATTGACGCATTCCGCAGTCTCTATAGTCTGCCAACAGCGTTATCGCGGGCTGAGGTATGGAGTACGGGCTTCCCTAATTGCACCAAGCATATTTACATGACGCGTCGCAACAAAGTCAGATTGGCTGTGTCATGGTGGAGAGCAATTGTCTCAGGTGAATGGCACCGCAAGCACGGAGACAGTCCTCAGTTACAAGATATGGCAGATCAATATAACTTTGATGCGATTAAACATCTGCTTGTGGAGAGTAATATGTGTGAAGCAGCAATTGAAGATTTCCTGTCTGAGTCAGGTATTGTGCCGTTGACGATTGTTTATGAGGATTTTATACAGGATTACGAAGGGACCGTCATGAAAGTGCTAGAGTTTTTGGATGTTCAAACTGACGGTGTAACCGTATCGCCCCCTTTCTTTGACCCGATTGCAGACGAGATTTCTGAACAATGGGTGCAAAGGTTTCGGGAAGAATGCCAGAGGGATTGGGAGAATGTTAAATGGTAAACACACTTGGTAAGCATCATCCACGGGTTGGAAATGTTGCATTTATTGTTATTATGTATGATTCATCTTAGTGAGGGAGCCTAATGCTTTGAATCACCAAAATGAAATAGAAATGTTATATGAAGGGGTGAGGGGCTATGCCCAAAACAGAGAAACGCTCCATGTCCTGGCTGCTGCAATATCTAAAACCAGTCAAAGGCCGATTGGCCATACTTATGGTGATGTTGCTAACGTCAACAGGGCTGCAGCTCCTGAATCCACAGATTATCAAACGATTCATTGATACAGCGGCAAGTGGGGGAATCCTTTCTAACCTGATCCAGCTTGCCGGATTGTTTCTGATTGTTGCCGTCGTCAATCAATTGATTACAGTAGCCGTCAGTTATCTGGGGAATGATGTGGCCTGGCGAGCAACGAACCGGTTACGGGGAGATCTTCTGAAGCATTGTCTGCGTCTGGATATGCGGTTTCATAATGTGAAGACACCGGGAGAGATGATCGAACGGGTGGATGGTGATGTGACGAGTATCTCCAACTTCTTCGCGATGTTCATTGTGCAGGTGGTGGGGAGCTTTGTCTTGCTTGCCGGAATTCTCGGATTTATGTTCACCGTAAATGTACCGATTGCGATCGTCATGACAGTGTTTACATTATTATCGATTCTGTTTATGGTATTCATTCGGAATCTGGGAGTAAACTCTTCCAAAAATGAGCGGGAAGCGAGTGCATCCTTGTTTGGATTAATTGAAGAGCGTATCGCAGGAATTGAAGATGTTCAAGCGAACGGGCATGTCCCGTATGTGATGAATCGCTTTTATCGTACGATGCGTGTTGTATTTCAAAAAGGAAGGAAAGCCTGGCTGCTTCGGGTGATTCCATGGAATACGACGGTGATTCTGTTCGCACTTGCAGTCACGGCAGTACTTCTGCTCGGTGTTCATTACTACATGCAAGGCATCATCAGCATCGGAACCCTGTTTCTGATATATCAATATACACAGATGCTTAATGATCCGATTGAGATGTTGGGCGATCAGGTTCAAGAGTTTCAGAAGGCGAAATCAGGTATGCTTCGATCAAGAGAACTGTTGTCTTTACGCAGCGAGATCGAAAACGGAAGAGAAGATCAGCTGCCAGAAGGGCCGCTTGGTCTGGAATTCAAACAGGTGAACTTCAGTTATAACGAGGATAAACCCGTATTACAGAACATTAACTTTGCCATTAAACCTGGCGAACGACTTGGCATTATCGGTCGTACTGGTAGCGGAAAATCAAGTCTCAGTCGGGTGCTTCTGCGCTTGTACAATCTGGATAGCGGAACAATTCGTGTGGGTGGCAAAGATATTACAGAGCTTACCTTACCTGCACTTTACCGCAGGGTTGGTATGGTTACGCAGGATGTACAGCTGTTCGACGGTACGTTGAGAGACAATTTAACACTGTTCAACCAGGATGTCTCGGATCAGATTATTAAGGAGACAACGGACCGACTTGGATTAAGCCATTGGATTGAATCACAGCCCGCAGGGTTGGACACTCATCTGAAGGCAGGCGGCTCTTCATTATCCGCAGGGGAAGCTCAATTGTTTGCGCTGACGCGAGTATTCCTGACTGAACCTAGCCTGGTTATTCTCGATGAGCCTTCCTCACGGCTGGATGCTGCTACAGAGAGCATGCTTCAGTCTGCCATTGATCAGTTGATGAAGCAATGTACGGGAATTATTATTGCACATCGCTTGGCTACTTTGGAAAAGGTTGATCAGATTATGGTACTGGGTGATGGCAAGGTACTGGAATTCGGAGCCAGAGAAGCACTCGCCAGCGATCCGGCTTCACATTATGCCAGATTGCTGATTACAGGGCGAGAGGAGGAATTGGCGTGAATGTAACAGGATTTATAGGCCGTTTATTTCGATTCAGGCCTTTTCTATTTTTGATCAACGGATTGTTATGGTGCATATTTCATTCTTTGCCGCTGGCAATAGGGATCGGGATGCAGTGGTTCTTTGACCGGGCAACGGCGGGTTCCAGTGATTATATGTGGCTGGCAGCTCCGCTGATCTTCATTGCTTTGATTAGAGCGACAAGAGTAGGGACGTTTTTTGCCGCATTCTATGCTTGGATCACGTATATCTACCATATTCAGGCCATTCTACGTACCAATATGCTCGCTGGGATTATGCGCTGGCCAGGACGTAATCTGCCGGCTTCACCGGGGGAGGCAATGAGCCGCTTTCGGGATGATGTGGATGAAGTGGTTGAGTATGTGGAATCGTGGGTGGATTTCTGGGGAAGGCTCGTGTTTGCTATTGTATCCATCGTCATCATGGCGAACATTAATTGGAAAATCACTTTGGTAGCTGTCTTGCCACTGGTAGTCGTAACGTTGCTGAATAACTTGTCAGGTAATCGGGCTCGTCGATATGCTCAGGTTAATCGTGAGTCGACAGGAAGGATCACCAGTTTCATTGCTGAAACCTTTGGGGCTGTGCAGGCACTGAAACTTGGGCAGGCAGAAGAGCATGTCTCTACTCGCTTTAACAAACTCAATGAAGAACGTCGTCAAGCCGCACTCCGGGATAATCTGTTCAAACAGTGGATGAGATCACTTAATCAGCATGTGCTCAGTATCTGTACAGGTCTCATTCTCCTGATGTGTGCAGCCGAGATGAAATCCGGCAATTTCACCGTAGGTAATTTTGCCTTGTTCACCAGTTATCTTGCCAATATTGGTTTTAGCATTTCATTGTTTGGTTATATGGTATTCCAGCATAAACGGCTCAAAGTATCTTTTGACCGTATGCGAACCTTGTTTCGTCCTGGGGAGGAAGACCGGATCATGGATTTCAGAGAGACGTATCTGAATGAAGATCCGCCTGAGCTACCTAATGAACAGAGAGATCCCAAAGAGAAGCTAAAAGAGCTAGAGATCAGCAATCTGGCGTACCAATATCCTCATTCTGCAAATGGAATAGAGGATATCAGCTTCCGTGTGAAGCGGGGACAATTTCTGGTCATCACTGGACGGATCGGTTCTGGCAAGTCGACTCTGGTCCGCACACTTCTGGGACTGCTGCCCAAACAGGAGGGTACGATTCGCTGGAATGGCAAAGATGTCGATCCCGCTACCTTCCTGATGCCGCCTAGAGCAGCATATACGCCGCAAGTACCTCGATTGTTCAGTGATACGCTGAAAGAGAATATTGTTCAGGGCAAACAGGGTCGTACGGAAGTCGCACTTGCAAAAGCCATTCGATTGGCTGTTATGGATAAGGATATTCAAAACCTGGATCAAGGACTCGAAACGTCCGTAGGTCCAAGAGGTGTCATGTTGTCGGGAGGTCAAATTCAGCGCGCAGCTACCGGACGCATGCTGATGACGGAAGCAGACCTGTTCATCTTCGATGATCTGTCCAGTGCGCTGGATGTGGAGACCGAACAACAGGTCTGGGAAGGTTTATTCCAGGAGCCAGATGTCACATGTATTGCGGTATCTCACCGCAGAGCAGCACTGGCGAAGGCAGATCATATCATCGTCATGAAGGATGGACGAATTGAGGCCGAGGGCAGCTTATCAGATTTGCTTGCTACTAATGAAGAGATGCAGCTGCTTTGGCAAGGTGAGCAAACACCGGTTAAAGTGGGATAGGAAAAGATAAACGATATATAACAAATGAAAAAAGCCGTACAGACAACTCTTTTTGAAAGAGTTAAGATCTGTACGGCTTTTATTATTGCTCATTTGGTCAATCTTTATTTGATCAGCTGTGCAATCAATGAATACGCAATGATGACCAGGAAGATAATCGTGATGTGGTTAATGGAGAAAATAAACATTTTATGTGACCATTTCTTGGTTTCTTTCTTATCGAAAGTTGCCACACTAAGAATAAGCCAAGCCAAACTTACCAGAAACGCAACAATGGCAATGAACGGACTCAGCGGCCAGAACAAGAAGCTGGAGAACAACAACAATACCAGATAAACATTTGTCTGGATGTATGTCCGTCTGATTCCTTTTACTACAGGAAGCATCGGAACGCCAGCCGCTTTGTATTCATCGAATCTCCGGATGGCAATGCCATAGAAGTGAGGCATCTGCCACAACAGCATGGTTACAACCAAAGCCCAGATTTCATAATGACCCAGCTCTGGTGAAATGGCTGCCCAACCAATGAGTGGAGGCACAGCTCCTGAGAGGCTTCCTACTTCCGTATTGTATACCGTTGTCCGCTTGGTCCACATCGTGTAAGGGAACACGTACAACAACAGTCCCAATATGCCGAATACGGCTGCCGAAGGGGAAGCGATATACAACATGATGCCCCCGATAATCGTAATGGCAATACCGAGGATCAATCCTGTTTTGGTATCTACACGACCAGTTACCGTTGGACGTGTTTTGGTGCGTTCCATGATCGCATCGATATCCCGATCATACAAATTGTTAAACACCCCGGCCGCTCCGATAATCAGGGAAGACCCAATGACAGAGAGGATAATGGGTACAATATTAGCTAAAATGGATGCATCAAATACATACAAAGCCAAACTTAAACCGGCAAACATGGCGATCAGATTGGATTTAATGATTCCGATCTTGATCGTATCAAAGAATACTTTCGGAATCGAGCTAGTATACTCCAGGCTGATTTCGGGCCGTGACCCTTTATTCAATGTTTTCAAGAACTCACTTCCTATATCTATACTTATATATCTCGTGGTCTTATTATAGCATTCAATACACTATGTGAATTAATTAACGATTTAGTATTTAAAATAATGTCATTTGATTGTGAACAATTTAAAAACAAGGTTTTTTTTAATTGTTAAAAATGATTTTCTGTGATACAGGTCATTGAAGTCGAATAGCAGGGATAACTAGAAAAGAATATTTTTCTTGCATAATGAGTTTTATTTGTTTATTGTAGATATAAGAGATCTTTAATAGTATTAAGTGATCTCGTCTTGCATTGTTTCTATTAGAGAACAGCTGTAAGCGGCAATATGTAATCAGTATAGGATTTTTTTTGCAACAATAAAGGATATTGAATATCTGGAAAGGGTGTTAAATATGGATCAAAAGATGGATGTATTAATTATAGGCGGAGGACCAGCGGGTCTTAATGCTGCACTTGTATTAGGACGAGCTCGTAAACATGTTGTGGTCATAGATGATGAACGCCCACGTAATTGGGTTACGCGTGAAACACACGGTTTCCTGACGAGAGATGGCGCAAGTCCACGTGAATTTCGGAAGGTTGCGAAAGAACAGATTAGTGCTTATCCGTCCGTTCATTTTGTAGGGGACACAGCGACTTCAGTGACAGGAACAGATGGTGATTTTCAAGTTACAACGGTTCAAGGAGAAGTCTATCGCACGAAGAAAATTTTGTTTGCAGTCGGGAAAAAAGACCTTCCACTGGATATTAACGGGTTGAAAGAGGTATATGGTAAGAGTGCTTTTGTCTGCCCTTATTGCGATGGATGGGAATTAAGAGATCAACGGCTTGTCATCATTGTGAATGGAGCCAAGGCATTTCATATGGCCAAGACGATCTCGGGCTGGACAAGCCAGTTTACCATTTGCACGAATGGACCTGATGAATTGACGGATGAGCAGAGGGAGGAATTGAAGCAGCATGGTGTCCCGGTATGGGACTCTCCAATTCAATCTATTGAATCAAGCGATGGTATGGTGCAGCAAGTGGTGTTAGAAGATGGTACCGAAATCTCGTGCACGGGGATTTTCTTTGGACCGAAACTAACGGCTGGATCAGAACTTCCGCAGACGATAGGCTGTGAGGTTACGGATGCGGGTACAGTCGTTGTAGATGATTTCGGCAAAACAACCGTACCGGGTCTGTTCAGCGCTGGAGATGCAGCATCGGAGTTGTATCAGGCCATTACTGCGGCGTCCCTTGGTGCATTAACCGCTGTAACAATTAACAGTGAGCTTAATATGGAAGCCTGGGATGAACGTGGTAAACATTTAAACCCGTAGAATAACGATGTACAATTTCATCTTTCAAGATATGCTGCTGCCTGAAGGGCATGATCTATAAAATAGCAGGCCCAGTATGCGGAGACACATTAAGATGGAGGCGGCAATAAACCGCCTTTTTTCTTATGTCCAAAAACAGCCACTGATTTGGAGTATCTCATCCAGATCGGGGCTGTTTTAATTTGGCTGATACGATCTATTGACAAAGGAAAATTTTTGACGCAATATAATAAAATAACTTTATAAAGTATATAATTAAAGTAATTGACTAGCATTATTGTGTTTCATTTACTTTTAATTTATATGCAGGGAAGGGATCTATTTATGGCAACTTGGTTTCTTATCATTATCTACCTTGCGTTTATCAGTTTGGGGATTCCGGACTCTTTGCTTGGTTCAGCATGGCCAGTCATGTGGCCAGAACTTGGCGCTTCGTTTGGGTCAGCAGGAATCCTGTCAATGGTCGTTGCAGCGGGAACCATCGTTTCAAGCTTGGCAAGTGGCACGGTGATTCAAAAATGGGGAACAGGCAAAGTTACGTTAATTAGCTGTTGTCTGACTGCCGGAGCACTCCTTGGATTTTCCTTCGCACCTTCATTGGTGTGGCTCGTCATTCTTGCCATTCCTCTGGGTCTTGGAGCTGGAGCCGTTGATGCTGCGCTGAATAATTATGTAGCAGAGCACTACAAGGCACACCATATGAACTGGCTGCACTGTTTCTGGGGTGTGGGCGCGACGACAGGGCCTATCATTATGTCGTATTACATTGCGGGACATCATTCCTGGAGAAGCGGGTACACAGCTGTAGCCGTGGTCCAGTGCTGTCTCGTCCTGATTTTGTTTGCCACGTTGCCGTTGTGGAAGCGTGTTGCTGCAAGTCGGGAGAGTGCGAGTCTGAACAACGAATCAGATCATGTGCAAGCAGACAACACGTTAGTACAGAGAGAGAACAGACCCGAACGGAATGTATTGAAGATTAAGGGAGTCAAAAACTCACTGATCGCATTTCTGTTTTATTGTGGCGTCGAGACGACGGTTGGTTTATGGGGAGCCAGCTATCTGGTAGGAGCAAGAAATATCTCGGCAGAAACGGCTGCAGGATGGATCTCCTTATACTACGGTGGTATTACGATTGGCAGGTTGATTACAGGCTTTATCACGTTAAAAATAAAAAATCGGGTGTTAATTCTGGCTGGTCAAGTGACCGCCATTGTGGGTGGAGTCATTTTATTGCTTCCATTATCCATTTCGTTTGCACTGGCTGGATTTATGCTAATTGGATTGGGGCTTGCACCCATCTATCCCGGACTTCTTCATGAAACTCCAGCTCGATTCGGCAAAGCGAATTCTGCCCGATTGATGGGATACCAAATGGCACTGGCATACACAGGAACTACATTGCTTCCTCCGCTTTTTGGCGTTCTCGCTGCAAAAACCAATATCGGCTTTTTCCCGCTGGTTGTACTTGTTTTCCTTATCCTAATGCTGGCCAGCTCAGAGCAAGTGAATCGTATTTTGAAAAAGAGGATTCTAAATGGGTAGAGCTGTTACGGGTGTAACAAGCAACAAGCCATACAACATTCCATTTAAAAAATGATACACAAAAAAAGCGAGGAACTGCTCTCGCTTTTTTTGTTGTGCGCAAAATCACAGAATCATTACAACTCGTAGAGCTGCTCGTATTTATCCGTTAAGTAATGAATTAAAGGAGCGGTATCAATACTTTTTCCGGTGATGGACTTGATTAGCTCGTCCGCCGATCTTGATTTACCAAATTGATGAATATGAGTTGTTAGCCATCCGGTAATTGTCTCAATATGATCTGATTCAATCAAATGATCATAATCGGGAAGTTCGCGGCGGATGACTTTGTGTATTTGTGCTGCATAGACAAACCCAAGTGTATAGGAAGGGAATAATCCAAAGCCGGCGCTCCAGTGTCCATCCTGTAAAATGCCTTCCAGATGAGTCGGGGGACGAATCCCCAGATATTCCTCATATTTATCATTCCATGCTTCAGGCAATCCTTCGTAATCCACTTCTCCAGCAATAATGGCTTGCTCCAACTCATACCGAATAATGAGATGCAGGTTGTAGGTAAGTTCATCGGCCTCAAAACGGTTAAACGTCGGTTTTACTGCATTTAAAGCAAAATAAAAGTCATCCAAACTCACACTTCCAAACGTTTCAGGTTTGATTTTTTGCAAAATAAAATAGTTGTTTTCCCAGAAGCCCTTGTGTCTGCCAATGAATTTCTCAAAAAAGATCGATTGGGATTCATGAATGCCGTACGAAGTGAAGATCCCAAGTCCGGTATGTATCAGGTTGGGGTCAATATTCTGTGTATAGAGTGAGTGGCCTCCTTCATGTAAAGCACTCCACAAGGAAACGCGAACGTCATTTTCAACAAATTTGGCTGCGAGCCGTGCATCGTAAGGATTGATGGCAGAACTGAATGGGTGCACGGTTGCGCCGAATTGCCCGGCATCAAAATCGTAACGAATGGCTTGTAACAGCTCGATCCCAAGCTGCCGCTGCTGTTCAAGTGGGAAGGGATGGTTGAATATGGATGTGTCCGGTTGTTTAGCGGAAGAGGTGACACGACGGATCAGCGGAATAAGAGCGGATTTGAGCTCACTGAAAATGCGATCCAAAGTTACCTTGTCCAGGTCAGGATCAAACTGCTGCACGAGTGGATCGTATGCATGCTGCTCGTATCCCCAGTATCCGGCAAACTTCAAGCTTGCATCTAAGATCTGTTTCAAATGCGGAGCGAAAATGGAAAAATCATTGGCAGCTCTGGCTTCCAGCCAAGCAGCGTTTGCAAGACCTTGCTGCTGTACAAATGCCTGATATTCCTCTATTGGAATGGCACTCCAGCGTTTATACGTTTTCCAATGCTCTGCAATAATTCGCTTGGATAGCTCATCAAGGTCCTCTTGTTGTGCTGCTTCCTCTAATCGCGAACCGAAATCAGCATCGGTCTGTAACTTGAATAGTTCTCCAGCCAATGTTGCTTTGGCTCGTGCGGCGTAGGATGCGCCCTTTCGAGGTGCCCCCGTGCGAGCATCCCAGGCAAGCAGGGTTTGTACCTGTTTATAATGTTCGACCTTCTCGATATGTGCCGCAAGTGCAGCATCCAAGCGTTGTATTGTTGTCATGTTCATGACTCCTTCCAGATAAAGGATGAAATTTAAGTTGTATATTACCATCGGAATAGTTGGAAGTACATAGAATCACGCTTTTTCGTAGATTACAAAAAATGAATCAACACATTACGATTGCTTATTTTACAAAAGACCTCTGTTCCCTTAGCCTGAAAATACCAATTATCACTAATCCGACATGAACACTTGTATATCATTCAGGACAGTGAAATAGGTTTTAACATTATGCATGAGAGCGAGAGGGGTTACATGATGAGAAAACATACCAAGCCTGCTTTAATGATGATTCTGGCATTCTTGCTTCTGGCAGGTTGCGCTTCAGGTGGAGAGGGCCAGCAGAGTACACAGGCCTCTTCAACAACCGGTGAAACTCCAGCACAGCAGACATCGGTAGAAGGCAAGACAGGCGGGGCACTGAACATTGGCTATCCAACACAACCGGTCACACTGGATGCACATGTGTCATCCAATACAGCGGTCAAGGATATTTCACGCGAGATCTATGAGCAGCTGGTAACGTTGGATAAAGATGCACAGGTCATTCCGCTGCTGGCAGAATCCTATGAGATCAGCGACGACAAGTTATCCTATACATTCCATCTGCGTCAAGGTGTGAAGTTTCATAATGGCAAGGAACTGCAAGCGGAGGACGTTGTTGCTTCCCTGAATCGCTGGATCAAACTGTCGAGTCATGGTAAAGCGAACTTTGTGGGTGCCGAGGCCAAAGAAACGGACCCGTATACTGTCGTACTTCAATTGAAAACACCGTTTCTGCTAACACTGCAACTTCTAGCTGACCCGATTCCCGCAGCGGCGATCTATCCGAAAGAAGTGGTTGATGAAGCAGATGATAAAGGTATCAAATCATTCATCGGTACAGGTCCGTTTCAATTGGAGGAGTGGAAGCAGGATCAGTATATTCATTTGAAAAAGTATGACGATTACTCCGCCCGTACCGAGCCGAGTGATGGAGCTGGCGGCAAAAAGGAAGCGCTGGTCGATGACCTGTACTTCCGCTTCGTAACAGATGAGTCAACCCGTCTTGCCGGTATTACTTCCGGGGAATACGACATTGCGCTGAATATCTCTGTGGATAATGAACAGCAGATTGCGGACAATCCCGACTTGCAAACCTTTCTCAGTCCGGGAGGCATGATTGGATATTTCTATAACAGTAATGACGGCTTGTTCAAGAACGTCAAACTTCGTCAGGCTGTCAATGCCATTCAGAATGTGGATGACATACTGACATCGGCATTCCGTGATCCACAATTTTATGTGAAGACATCCTCTCTGGTTCTACCCGAATATCCGAACTGGTATTCGGAAGCAGGCAAAGAATCGTACAGCCAAGCTAACGCGGATAAAGCAAAGCAACTGCTTCAGGAAGCAGGCTATAACGGCGAAGAAATCAAAATTTTCACGACGAGAGATTATGTGGATCAATATAACGTAGCCGTTGTTTTGCAGCAAGAGCTGGAGTCGATTGGCGTCAAGGTTAAGCTGGATGTCTATGATTGGCCTACTTTGCAGGAAAAACTTGGGACAGGCACAGGGTGGGATATTTACCCCATGAGTTATGCATTCCGGCCTACGTTCTACCAGTATGCGTTCTGGGGAGGCGGAGCAGGGCTGCTGAAAAGCGAGAAACTGAGTGAGCTACTTCAAGGAATCCGGACGTCCGATTCAGTAGAGGCCGCAAGGCCACTCATTGACGAATTGCAGCAATTTGTTTGGACCGAAGTTCCATTCTCTCAGATCGGGCACACCAAACAGGTTACAGCGCTATCGAAAAATATCAGTGGTTTCCAGAACATTTTGGGCCCGATCTTCTGGAATACAACCAATAACAAATAGTTAAAAGGAAAGGCAGCAGATGAAAAGGCGTAGCATCGCTTCTACAGGAATACGCCTTTCCGTTTGCCATTGGAAAGTGAGGTGGCCCTCATATGGGTGGATATATTGTTCGTCGGTTATTGTCCTTGATACCTGTCCTTTTTGTGGTGGCAATCGTGGTGTTCTCCATTATTCATGTCACACCAGGGGACCCCGCTGCGATTCTGCTGGGTGAAGAGGCGAGCAAAGCCGATATCGATGAGCTAAGAAGCAAGCTGGGGTTGGACAGGCCGATCTATGAGCAATTCGGCGTTTGGTTGCTGGGGCTGTTATCCGGGAATTTGGGGGAGTCCATCTTTCTGGACAAACCTGTGACAGAGGCTTTTTTTGAACGACTGGCGCCTACATTATCCCTTGCGATCATTGCACAGGTGATTGGTGTGTTTCTCGCCTTGTTCCTTGGCATTACAGCAGTCAAGCGAAGAGGGACCATCGTGGACCAATCGGTGATGGGTTTCTCCATGCTGGGTATCTCCATTCCGAGTTTTCTGTTGGGTTCACTGCTGGTCATGTTCTTTAGCGTGAAGCTGCGCTGGCTACCCGTTGCAGGGTATCAACCGCTCACAGAGGGTCTGTGGCAGCATATCAAGTATCTGTTGCTTCCTGGTATCGTGCTCGGCATCATTCAGGCAGCGCTCATTACCCGAATGACAAGATCCTCCATCCTGGATGTAATGTCCGGCAATTTTATCAAAACCGCCAAAGCCAAGGGTGTCAAAGAAAAAACGATCGTGTATACACACGCGTTACGGGTTGCATTCATCCCTATTCTCACAGTTATTGGGGAATCGTTCGGTGGACTGGTTACTGGTGCTGCGGTTATAGAAACGCTATTCAATATTCCGGGAGTGGGGCAGCTCATCGTTAATTCGATTAGCCGAAGAGATTACTCCGTTATTCAGGGTTCGGTGCTGCTGGTTACGGTGGCTTATGTGTTCGTAAATCTAATCGTTGATTTGTTGTATGGTTTGGTCGATCCACGAGTTCGATTAAGCAAGAAATGAAGGAGGTGGAGACAACTTGATAACCAATCCGGATACCACCATCGCTGCGTCAGGACTTCACAAAGGGAAGAACAGGCGCATCGTATTCAGACGCTTTATGCATAATCAGTTGTTAACCACAGGGGCGGGAATTCTGCTTGTTGTTGTGCTTCTGGTAATCATCGGGCCGATGATTACACCATACGGGCCGTTACAGATTGATCCGGTGAATCGACTTAAAGGGCCCAACGGGCAGCACATATTTGGCACAGATAACTTTGGACGTGATGTATTCACTCGCGCCGTATATGGTTTGCGTATTTCGGTTGCAGTTGGTTTTGCTGTTACGGTCGTGTCTTCTTTGATCGGTATGATTGTGGGATTATTATCCGCAAGTTATTCGGTACTGGATCATATCTTTATGCGCATCTGTGATGGTTTGTTTGCTTTTCCGTCCATTTTGCTTGCTATCTCCATTATGGCGGCTCTTGGCCCGAATCCGGGCAATGTCATTATCGCCCTAAGTATTATCTTCATTCCATCGATGGCCCGGATTATTCGTTCCAAGGCGCTGGTCATTCGGGAGTTAACTTATATTGAAGCGTTGCATGCGCAGGGAGCAAGCAGCTGGCGCATCATTTGGATTCATATGGCGCCCAATACGCTGTCTCCGCTCATTATCCAATCCAGCTTTATTTTTGCCGTATCGATCCTGACGGAAGCTTCTCTAAGTTTTCTTGGAGCAGGCATTCCTTCTCCGTCCCCAAGTCTCGGGAATATGCTTTTTGACGGAAAAACGGTGATCTACAACGCTTGGTGGATGACTGTCTTCCCCGGCATTTTCCTGGTGCTCGTTGTACTGGGGCTGAACCTGTTCGGCGATGGCCTTAGAGATCTGCTCGACCCGCATGCGAATAAGGTGAAAAGGGGGAGACGTCGTGGGAAAACAACCGTTGCTTGAGGTGAAGGACCTGAAAGTGTCCATTTCAACCGAAAAAGGAACCATCCACCCGGTGGAAGGCGTATCCTTCCACGTCCTTGCCGGGGAGACGCTGGGCATCGTAGGTGAGTCCGGCTGTGGGAAAAGTGTAACCGCCGAATCCATTCTCAGACTGTTTGACGAAGATTATGTGGAATACTCGGGTGAAGTCCTCTACGAAGGAACCAATCTCTTAAGTTTGTCCAAAAGACAAATGGAACGCATTCGTGGCAATGAACTCTCCATGATCTTTCAAGACCCTATGTCTTCCCTGAATCCGGTTCAGACGATTGGCAAACAAATTGCCGAGAGCTTGAAGCTGCATCAAGGCATGAATGGCAGACAGGCGCGTCTGGCTGCCGTGGATCTGCTGCGTATGACAGGTATCCCCTCACCGGAAAAGAGGGTGGATGAACATCCGCATGAAATTTCGGGAGGGATGCGACAGCGGGTCATGATTGCCATGGCACTTGCCTGTAATCCGAAACTGCTTATCGCGGATGAACCAACGACGGCGCTGGATGTAACGATTCAGGCGCAAATACTGGAGCTAATCGAAAGTCTGCAAGCGAAGACGGGACTTGGTGTCATTCTGATTACACATGACCTGGGTGTAGTCGCAGAGACGTGTACAAGAGTGGCGGTCATGTATCTTGGACAGGTCGTGGAGGAGGCAAGCGTGGACGATTTATTTTTCAATCCCCAGCATCCGTATACGTCAGGCTTAATGAAATCCATTCCTCGGATTGATGGCGAGCAGCACAGCAAGCTCCATGTCATTGAGGGAACGGTACCCGCACTGCATCAGGTTCCGACAGGCTGCCGATTCGCTCCAAGATGCGCTTATGCGGACGAACAATGCCTGCGAGCAGCGCCTTCCTTGAAACAGGTGGACGAGAAGCATTCGGTACGCTGCTGGTATCCCGGAATAGCAACGATTCAGGAGGAGACACATGAACTCGAAATCATTGGTTGAGTCGAAGCCGCTGCTACAGGTTAGCAATCTGAACAAACATTTCCCTGTTCGATCTTCTTTTGGCAGAACCAGAGGGCAAGTCAAGGCAGTTAACGGTGTATCCTTTGACATCCACACTGGACAAACCTTTGGTCTGGTGGGCGAATCCGGCTGCGGTAAAAGCACACTCGGGCGGTCGATTCTCAGACTTGTTGAGCCAACGTCCGGAGAAGCATTTTATGAGGGCACGGATATCCTGGGGTTAAGTAAAAAAGAACTGCGAAGCTATAGGCAGCATATGCAGATGGTATTTCAGGATCCGTACACCTCGTTGGACCCTCGTAAACGCATCGGTTACTCCATTGAAGAACCGCTATTAATCCACAAGAAGGGCAACAAACGGGACAGAATGGAAACAGCTATGTCGTTGCTGCGCAAAGTAGGATTCGGTGAAGAACATTACGAGCGGTTTCCCCATGAATTTTCAGGTGGTCAGCGTCAGAGGCTGGGCATCGCCAAAGCGTTGGCCCTTGGACCGAAGCTCATTATTTGTGATGAACCCGTATCAGCGCTGGACGTGTCGATTCAGTCCCAGGTCATTAATTTGCTGGAAGAGGTTCAGGAGGAGCTCGGCATTTCTTATTTATTCATTGCACATGACCTTAGCGTTGTACGCCATATTGCCGACCGTATTGGTGTGATGTATTTGGGCGAGATGGTGGAGCAGGGGCCCGCGGAAGCCTTGTTCGCCGATCCTCTGCATCCTTATACCAAATCATTATTGTCTGCGGTACCGATCCCGAATCCTCGTGCCAAAAGGGAAAGAGTTGTATTAAGCGGTGAGATCCCATCGCCACTTCATCCGCCTGCTGGTTGTGTTTTTCATACCCGATGCCCATACGTTATGGAGACATGCCGACAGGTCGTTCCACAGAAACGATTCGTCGCTCCAGACCGTGAAGTGCAGTGTCATTTATACGATGAATAGAGGAGGAATGAAACAATGAGTTTTCGTAGTTCAGCCGAAAAGTGGAAGGACGAAGCTATACGGCTTCGCCGCCATATTCACCAGAATCCTGAGCTTGGTCACCAGGAGTTTGAAACAGCCAAGCTGGTAGCCCAATTTTTGGAGGACGTTGGTCTCGAAGTAGAGACGGGTGTAGGCGGCACAGGTGTTGTTGGGCTTTTGAAAGGTGGACGTGAGGGAAGAACCATTGGAATTCGCGCCGATATGGATGCACTACCTATTGAAGAGAAGACTAGATTGCCGTTTGCCAGCGTTCACGAAGGGGTGATGCATGCCTGCGGGCATGATGTGCATACCGCCATTCTTCTTGGGACAGCAGCGGCATTAAGTGAGCACAGGGATGAGCTCCAGGGAACGGTGAAGTTCATATTCCAGCCTGCTGAGGAAGTACAGGGAGGCGCAACGGATCTGATTGAGGCAGGTGTATTACATAATCCGGAAGTGAATGCGATCATTGCGCTCCACGTGTGGCCGGATTTGCCTGCTGGCAAGATTGGTTTGAGAAAAGGGGCCATGCTGGCAGCGGCAGATGCCTTTGATATTCGAGTGACGGGAAAAGGTGGACATGCTGCCTATCCGCATCGAACCGTCGATCCGGTCATCATTGCAGCCCAGATTATAACTGCGTTGCAAACGGTAGTATCCCGAAACTTGTCTCCTCTTGATTCTTCCGTCATCTCGATTACGAAACTGCAAAGCAATAGCAATGCGTATAACGTTATCGCTGGGGAGGTTCAACTCAGAGGTACCATTCGTACGCACAATCCTGAGACGCGAGAAGCTGTGCCTGTATATATGAAGCGACTCATTGAGACTATTGCGGAAGGGTTCGGTGGAAAAGCGGAATTTGATTACTACCGCGGCGGTTCTCCTGTAATAAACGATGATCATATCGTCGATGTGATTGAACAGGCAGCGGCAGATACCATTGGCCGGGAAGCCGTGGTGTATCTGAAGGAGCCATCCATGGGCGGCGAAGATTTTGGTGCGTATCTCGAATATGTGCCAGGTGCCATATTCCGGCTCGGCACGGTTACAGAAGAAGATGCCCGATCAGAGCTGCCCCTTCACAGTGATTCCATTATTTTTGATGAGCAAGCGATTGTTACAGGAATATCGGTTCTTGGAGAAGCAGCCATCCGTTATTTGAACCAGAGCAGTGATGATGAATCAAGGGTTGCCCTGGGTGTTGCAGCAGGCAATGAGGAGAGAGGGGATTGACATGACTGAGTTGAAGCAACAGTCGGAGGTGGACTCCATACTGCATGAGATCGACCGTGATCTCTTGCTTGAATACAACAGACAGATTGCAAAGGAGATTCGTTTGTCGGGTTCCGAAGAGGAACTACGGGCTTTCCATTATATTAAGGAACAGCTTGAGGATTTTGGTTTGACCACCGAGCTTACGTTTGACAAAGCCTACATCAGTATCCCTGTCAGAGCAGAACTTAAGGTCGGCGGCATTTCTTTTGCAGCTATTACGCACTCCATGTCAGCCCAGACGGAACAGTTGAGCACGCTTTTGAGATTCATAGAGCTAAAGGATTCAGACCAGACCGACTGGGCCAATCAAGTGACAGGTCATGCGGTGGTCGTACACGGACTTGCGAATGGGCCCACGATTTATCGTTTGCAGCAGTTGGGTGCAGCGGCGGCCATATTTATCAATAGCGGTGCGTATACGCATGAAATGATCGTTTCCTCCGTGTGGGGAAATCCGACACCAGAGGATGATGGCTATCCGTCTATTCCGGTTCTGTCGGTCAACCATTCAGATGGAGAGCAGATCAAGTCTTTAATCGCCGCGGAAGAAAGAGAGAATGTAGAGATTACGTTGACTGCGGAAGTGCGCACAGACTGGGTGAACATTCCGACCTTGATTGCTGAGATACAGGGGACGGAAGAGCCTGAATCCTTTGTGCTGTTTAGCGGGCATGTGGATTCATGGCATTATGGCGCAATGGATAACGGTTCCGCCAACGCCGTCATGGTGGAGACGGCACGGGTATTATCATTGCATCGTGACACGCTGCGACGCTCAATTCGGTTCGCATTTTGGTCAGGTCACTCCCACGGCAGATATGCCGGCTCTGCATTATATAGCGATCTTCATTGGGAAGATTTGCACGAAAACGGGGTGTTGCATATCAATATTGATTCCGTGGGCGCCAAGGGAGCGAGTCAGCTCGGTGCAGCCAATACAATGGCAGAGACACGGACACTTTGTGCAGATGCCATACGTATCGTCACAGACGAACCTTTTCGCGGTTCCCCGTTTGGAAGGTCGGGAGATCAGTCCTTCTGGGGTGCTGGACTTCCGTCCGCTTTTATGGGGCTGTCCTATCAGCCTGAGGGTTGGTTTGGCTGGTGGTGGCATACGACTGAGGATACGCTGGACAAAATTGACAGAGAGTATTTGGCCCGTGATTGCCAAGTGTACGTAGCAGCCGTCCATAATGCTGCCTCTGCTCCCATTATTCCAATTGATCAGAGACAGGCGATCCGAACCCTTTCCGAACGAGTTGGCTATTACACAGAACTTATCGGAGACAAGCTTGATCTTTCACGCTTAACAAGCAGGATCCAGCAGCTACAGAATGCCACGGACCATTTCTATGACCGGATAGGCTCCACGTCCCTGTCTGATGCTTCTGTTACAGAAGCGAACCGAACGATATTGTCACTTAGCAGATGGCTGGTGCCCATCAATTATGTGCGAGGCAGCCGGTATGATCATGATGCCGCTGGCAGTCATTCGCTTGTACCTGCGCTATCAGACATCGAACTTTTGGCGACAGCCGAAGTAGGAAGTGAAGCCTTTTTCAGACTCCAAACATCACTTATACGTCAGGTGAATCGAATTGGTTATGAAATAAAGCAGGCAGTGCGACTTGTCGTGGAGGCCGAAAAGAATCTCGTTTTGAATTAACCCGAGTTGAATCAGCCTGTTTACAGCAAGAACATCATGGTATAGAGGAGCGACAGTCATGCCGGAACGAACATTTGCAGGGAAAAGGGTAGTCATTACCGGAGCGGCTGGTGTTTTTGGCCAATGGATTGCACAAGCATATGCCGCCGAAGGCGCGAGCCTTTATCTGTCCGATATCCGGGAGGATGCCCTAAGAAATACAGTAAACAAGCTGAAGCAGGAGGGAGTGGATGTTCACTGGCATGTAACGAATCTTGTGGATGAACAGTCCATTAATGAATTGGTTCAAGCGGTGGAGCAGCAATGGAAAGCGCCGGATATTGTCATCAATAATGCGGGAATATATCCATACCGCACACTCATGAATATGACGCTTCAACATTGGAATGAGACGATGGATCTGAATCTGGCAGCACCATTCCTGCTCACTCAGCATTTTGCCAAACAGATGATTGCGAGCAAAGTAGAAGGTTCCTTCATTAATATAAGCTCTGGGGCAGCTTCCACCGCAGGTGTCGGCATGGGGAATTATTCGGTTTCGAAAGTAGGGATCGAGATGCTGACCAAAACCTTTGCCCTGGAGTTGTCGCCCTATCGCATTCGGGTAAATGCAGTTGTGCCGGGTTATGCACCCGGCAGCGAGGTTAGTGTGATGACGAAGGAGCATACAGAACATATGATCAACATTACACCGCTAGGCCGGACATCAGGTCCGGATGATGCTCCCCAAGCGATATTGTATCTGACCTCTGACCAGGCTTCATTTATTACAGGCAGCATATTAACGGTTGATGGTGGACGCACGGCAGGCAGACTCAAGTAACAGTTTGCATCCTGAAAATAGAATGGCAGCTGGTGAGTCAATTTTATGGCATAGCCAGCTGGGAAGGGAGTTCAAATTCAGGAACATATAAATTGCTCTGAAGCAGCGCAGCTCGAATGTCGAGCATGAGCTTTTCGCTCGCGGAACCAAGCGGTATATTTCGCTTACGCAAAATGCCTGCAATGGGACCAACCTTGAGATCAGCAATTTTTTGGATAACAGTACCGGGAATGGCTGGGCAGATTGTTGCAATCGGAGCAATGGTTATGCCTAATTTGGCTTGTACATAATACTTGTGAGACCGGATATTACTTATTTCGATTCCCTGATAATCGCTGTCGATTTTCTCGGCCAATAACTGCTCAATGCGGATGCGAATCGGGCAATTAGGGGGTGTGAATAGGAATTGTTGTCCTTTCAGATCTGCCAAATGGATTTCATCACCCTGAGCAAATGGATGTGAATCATACAACAGCAATGCCATCGGTTCAAAAAGCAGCGGTTGAAACTCGGTCTCCATACTCGTCTCAGGAGAAGGGCAGACGGCAAAGTCAAGCTGCTCATCAATTAGCAATTCATTAAGCAGCTTACTGTCCCCGATGCGCACGCTGAGCTTAATCTTGGGATTCTGTTTAACAAAAGAAGACAGAATAGCAGGAAGCCGATGGCTGGCTGTTGGCTCGGATACTCCAATTCGTACAAACCCCGCTTGTCCCTGTTGAATGTCTGTGATCGTATTTGTCAAATACTCGTATTCCTTCAAGAGTTGATCGGCTCTGGCGTAAAAAATTTTCCCCGCTTCCGTCAATTTAATCTTTTTGCCTCTATCCAGTAATTTCATACCCAGATCGGCTTCAAGCTTCTGCATATGCAGTGTAATGGCGGGTTGTGAATACTGCAAAGCTTCTGCTGCCTGTTGAAAGCTCCCGAGCTTTACAATCGTTTGAAAGGTCTTGATCATTCGCATTTCCATGGCAAACACCTTTCTATTCATTATTGTAATGATCAGTATATCATGGCTAATGCATACTATCCCAATAGGATATTATGTTTTTAAAATGTTATCAAGGAAAATTTGCTCCTGTTCTTTCCGTGTACTGAATTGATAGCGCTATCACAAAAATTGGCCGAAATATAAGGGTTGACAGTGTTTTTCGAAACGGTTTTAATTATATAGACCGATTGTTATAATTCATTTAAGGATGTGGCTTTATTGAGTGAAAAGTCTAGTGCTAGAGAACTAATCGTCAGCACAGCAGCCAGACTGTTTTTTTCACAAGGATATCATGCGACCGGTCTAAATCAGATTATTAAGGAGAGCAGTACGCCAAAAGGCTCGTTATATCATTATTTCCCACATGGCAAAGAAGAGCTCGCTCATGAGTGTATTCAAAAAGCCAATGAAAACATTCTGCAGAAGTTTGAAGAAGTATTTGCTGCTCATGATAATACGGGGGATGCCATTCAGCAATTTATACATGACTTAGCCATTGAAACGGAGGCGGCAGGTTTTACGGGTTTTCTTCCATTTAGTTTCTGGGCAGCCGTGGAGACCTCGTGCATCAGTCATCAATTGCGAATTGCATGTCAGGACGTGTTTGCAGGATGGCAGCAAATCATTACGAAACATCTGATTTTGGATGGCATAGGTGAAAAGAAAGCACAAGAGATGGGACTACTCGTCATTTCCTTAATGGAGGGCGCGTTGATTATCAGCCTGACCAACCAGGACAAACAGCCCTTGCTGACGGCTGCTGATTATTTGTCCGTTGTGGCGAAAAATGCAAAAGAGAAGCAGTGAGCTTCGTAAAGAGAAATAGAAATCGTCAGATTGTTTGAGGAGGATGGGATTGTGGAAGCTGCCATGAAGGCTGGTTCTGTAAAGGATCAACAAGAAACAAAACAATATAAAGTATTTCCGATTTTATTCGCTATGCTACTTAGCGGTTTTATTGGTCTGTTCGGTGAAACAGCACTAAATGTGGCATTGACACCGCTTATGGGCTTGCTCGAAGTGGGACCAACGACCATTCAATGGTTAACGACAGGTTATTTGCTCGTTTTGGGTATTTTGGTGCCGGTTTCCGGTATGCTGTTACAATGGTTTTCAACGAGACAGTTGTTCACAACTTCTCTGATTTTTTCGATTGCAGGAACGCTAGTTGCTGCTATTGCACCGAGCTTTGAAATTCTCTTGGTGGCACGGGTATTGCAAGCTGTAGGTACAGCTCTGTTACTGCCACTAATGTTTAACACCATATTGGTTATCTTCCCGATTGAAAAGCGTGGCGCTGCCATGGGATTGATCGGTTTGGTTATCATGTTTGCACCAGCAAGTGGTCCGAGTATCTCGGGTCTGATTCTGGCCAATCTGAGCTGGCACTGGATTTTCTGGATCTCCTTGCCGTTCTTCATTATTTCATTGGTATGCGGCTTGCTATTCTTACCGAATATCTCGAATTTGACCAAGCCCAAAATTGATGTTCTTTCCATTGTGCTTTCCACACTTGGTTTTGGTGGTATCGTCTACGGATTCAGTAGTGCAGGAGGACATGGGGAAAGTGGTGGTGGCTGGACCAGTCCTATCGTTGTAGCCACACTGGTTATTGGAGTATTATCTTTGCTGCTGTTCAGCATCCGTCAATTGAGAATGAAACAGCCGATGATGGATCTGCGGGCATTTAAATATCCAATGTTTACAGTCGGCTTGATTCTGATTTTCCTTTGTATGATGATGATGTTGTCATCCATGCTGATCCTGCCGATGTACCTGCAACAAGGTATGGCGGTTACGGCTCTGACTGCCGGTCTGGTACTGCTGCCGGGCAGCTTGCTGAATGGATTCTTGTCTCCGGTTATGGGGCGTCTGTTTGACAAATTTGGTCCGAAGTGGCTTGTGATTATCGGTCTTGCGATCGTAACTGTTGTACTCTTCTTGTACACAGGAATCACCCCGACAACGACCCTGGGCAAGATTATTACGCTGCATATCTTCATGATGATCGGGATTTCAATGATCATGATGCCTGCACAAACCAACGGATTGAATCAATTGCCACCTGATTTCTATCCTCACGGAACGGCGATTATGAATACATTGCAGCAGGTATCAGGAGCTATTGGTACAGCTGTTGCGGTAAGTATATTGAGCGCAGGTCAGACACGCTTCTTGAGCGGTGTGACAGATCCTGAGAGCCCAGAGAATCAGTTGGCTGGCTTCACATCCGGTGTACAAAATGCATTTATTTTCGCACTGGTTCTTGCTGTCATCGGTCTGATCATTTCACTCTTCGTGAAACGAGTTAAGGTCGGTGCTCAGCAGGGTCAACAAGGACCTATGCATTAATTGAAAGTCATATAAGAAATGAAACGATGCTCTCTCATTAATAGAGGGCATCGTTTTTTTTGTACCTTGACATGAAACGGGTTCCATCCATTAGAGTGAAAATAAACCTGCCAGTCGAATAGAATAAATCTCTATGTTGGAAGCAAATAGTTCATGTTCTGGCGAAATTGTATATGTTCATATGGGATTTTAAAGATAATATAGAGAGTAGATTAATAATAACGGATAGAGGAAAACGTTTTAGAATGTATTTTATTATCAAGGAGACGTCTTTATGAGAATCGTTAAATCAATTCCTGCGAATATTGAACAATTACTAGATCGATATAAGAAAAATGGTCATCTGACCATGCAAGCTTCACTAATGGGAAAGCAGTCGGTTGTCTATCGTTTACAAGAGTACTGCCTTAAGGTGTACACGCCTCGTGGAAAAGTGGATGGAGAATTCGAATGTGACGCGCTCTTGTCATTGCAAAACAACCTTCATGTTCCCGAATTGTATGCGTACGCTTCTGGGGATTTTGTGCTGACAGAATGGATTGAAGGATTCAATCTGAGACAGTATCGGGCAACATACGGACACATACCGCACAATCTAATATATGATATGTTCTCAACAGAACTTCAGCAGATCCAGGCGGGTTATCGCGATTGGGATGTCATACGATATGAGAATTTGTTATGGACTGCAACAGGGGAGGTCAAGCGAACTGATTTTTGGCTATGTGAACCTGTCAGTTGCACGCGGGTTCGAGAGCGATTACAACAAGAGATTATCCGAAAGGTTCAGCGGATATACAGCGGTGATGGAGCTGGCATGGAGGAGATCGTGCATTATTTTGATCGACACGGTCTTACGAGCACGGAGGTCCAAGAGGCATTGGCACATTTCAGATCGCTAACACCTAGGATGGCACTAGCACAGTAACGAGTTTAACGAAATAAAAACCCTGACGATTACCAGAATCGTTAGGGTTTTATTATGAAAGAAATTTTAAGCTATTTAGCGTTTATTTAGGGATCTACTTCTTAACCAGATCCAATATTTCATTGGCAACAAGATCCGGGTGATATTGATGAATATAGTGCTCGGTATCCTTTACGGTCACATGTTTGGAGTGTGCCGACCAGGATGTAAATTCAGCTTGGGTTTTATCCCATATCGGCTCACTGGCTCCGAAGTAATCTGCTGTCAGTATGGTTAGTGGAAACGGGAAGGGCTTTTTGTTGTCGACGACAACCTTGGCATTGGCTGTCATTTCACGCAACTCATCCACGGTGTTGGCATTCCCATAGTTAAGCAATAGAGCCGTGGTATCTATTTTCTTCAGATCATCTGGTACAAACTTCAGGCCGTTCCGATTGGCATTGGAGGCTTCCAGAACAGCGTCAGACTGTAGAGTCAACCGAAACAAACCGGTTTTGATCCGGAATTGGTTCATGAAGCCACCAATCACACTTGCCATATCGTCAGTGTCATTGGCGTAATATTCCGGACTTCCCCCATCCAACATGACAATACCTTGTACTTCATCCGGATATTTTTGCGCAAACCGAAGCGTTTCCAGCGAACCGAGGGAGTGACCCACCAGAACGTATGGCGGTTTTTGCCCAGATACCTCTAATAACTCGTGCAATTCATCTGCCACGGTATCGACATCGCGTTTCTTATCGGTCATATCGCTATAACCATAGCCAAAGCGATCGTAAACTGCGAATTTCGTGTACGGTGCAAGCTTTTCATAAAGCGGATAATAATCCACATAAGGATCAGCTGTACCCCACCCGGATGCAAGGACAACCGTTGCATCTCCTTGACCACCCGTATATAAATGCATATTGTCTCCATGTATACTGTAGAGCTTGCCAGGCGGAATAAACGTTTTCTGATCCTGACGGGTAGTCACTTGTTGATAGATCAAGCCCGTAACCAGAAGGAGAAGTAAAGCCACTGCTCCGAATGTAAACGTCTTAAATAATCTTCTGCGAAATTTTTTCATCATCTCTCACATACTCTCTCTGTATTTTCTCTATCATATAAGCCCAATCTTATTGGAGAGAAAACAGAGTCTTAATTCCACCTTAAATCTACATTTTTTCTATAGTGTGTTTAGTGATATAGTCCGGTGAGATGTTCGTCGCTGGGCTGTAAAAGCTTCGACAGCAGTACGATCTGGCCCGTATGGTAGCCGTAATGGGAAGAGACCTTTATCAACAGAGAACGTACAAATTTATGCTCATGCGCATCTTTGGCTTCATCCTCACGACGGTTCATACGATTCCAATCGGTCAACTCATAGGGTATGGTCACTTCTCTGGATAAATCCTCCTCTACCAGATTAGATAATATCGCAGTTGATTCTGTTCGCACCTGGTGAAGCTTGGTTAATAATTCCTCCCGGCTCAAACCACCATTGGTATTGAATTCAGCAGAGCGTTCCCGGATTAGAGGCTGGTTCCCTATACCTGTCACCAGATTCTGATATTCATTGCCCGCCAAATGCAGACAATAATTCCCCACACTGTTCATACCAGGCTGAAATCTGGTCCAAATCTGTTCCTCGTTCAACCTGTTCAAGCTGGTTTCAATACGTTCTAGCTGCTTGTTCATGTCCTCAACTACGTCCTGAATAAGTTTAATCATGATAACATGTCCTCCATTCATTAGGGTTGATTGGATATCAAATTCAGATTACCGAAGGCGAATTGATTATAAACGAACAATGATTTAATATAAAGGCTAATGTTGCTCCTGTTTTACTCAAGATTGAATGATCGCTTGAATTATTGATTATAGAGAACAGAAGGTATGAATAATGACAAAATACGAAAATCAGGTTCCGACATCCGCTGGTATGAGCTTCAGCTCCCTCGTGAGCATGTTGAAAGATTCCATGCGGAGAAGTATAGAGCGAAGACCTGCGGGCAGCATTCCCGTGGAGAAATATGAACCAGCGAAATTGTTAAATGTAACCGATCAGCCGCAGGTGACATGGTTTGGTCATTCGGCTTTTTTGCTTGAGATCGAAGGACACAGATTGCTCTTTGATCCAATGCTAGGAAATCGTCCATCTCCTGTATCCTGGGCGGGTACAAAACGATACAGCACTAACCTGCCGATTCAACCCGAGGACTTTCCAGCCTTGGATGCGATCATTATATCGCATGACCACTATGATCATCTGGACTATTCATCTATCCGCAGATTGAAGAATAAAACACAGCGGTTTATCGTCCCCCTTGGCGTGCGTCGAAGACTGATTCAACTGGGTGTGCCCTCGGAACAGATTACCGAACATAACTGGTGGGATGAGCTGTCCTTCAAAGGTCTGACATTAGCCTGCACACCGGCGCGGCATTTCTCGGGCAGGGGGTTGTTGGACCGCAATTCGACACTGTGGTGTTCGTGGGTTATTGCTGGACAAGAAACGAAGGTTTTCTTTAGCGGCGACAGCGGATACGGTCCTCATTTCAAGGAAATCGGCAGTAAGTACGGACCCTTTGACCTGACCCTGATGGAATGCGGGCAATATGATGAGCGTTGGTCCAACATTCATATGATGCCAGAAGAAACGGTACAGGCACACTTGGATGTAAAGGGAGGGCTGCTCATTCCGATTCATTGGGCAGCATTTACACTGGCCTATCATGCCTGGAACGAGCCGGTTGAACGGATCACCAAGGCTGCACATGCCTTGAATGTCTCCATTGCAACGCCCAAAATCGGTGAGAAGGTTGTGCTTCATACAGGAGCTTACCCAAGCCAACCGTGGTGGAGATCAAACTGAGGTAATTTGAAATAAACATAAAAGCGTCCAGCTCATTAGATGGGAGGACGCTTTTTCTCTTGCATTTATTTTAAAATCGATAGGGCGCTATAGATGAGCAAAACACCCATTAGAATGTTAAAAGGACGCTCATATTTCAATAAAAAGCTCTGAAATAACATACCGCATAACCCCCAAGTCATATTGGCACTAATGCCAATGATGGTTAGAAGTAACGAAAATACGATCATATGAACATGAGAGTCTCCGAGAGGCATAACAAATACCGAGATGGCCGTAAGGCCATACAGAATGACTTTGGGGTTGATGAATTGCAGGGTGAAGCCAAAGAGAAACGTAAATCGATTGACCTTGGGATCTTTGGCATTCGCAGGTTTACTTCGCATAATTTTGATCGCCAAATAGATCATGTATACACACCCCAATATGTTCAGGACCGGTTTGATCCTAGGGAGGTATTGATGCAGAATAAGGTTGAAATAACTGGACAGAAACATAATAAGCAGGCAGCCAGCTGCTACGCCGGCGATAAACGGAAGAATTTTTTTGAACCCTTCGTTTCTTGCATGCGTCATGGCGATGATGTTATTTGGACCCGGTGTGAATGAAGCCACGATTGCGTAAGTCAGTAACGGAATAATATTCATAAGTCCTCCACATTTCATTCTTGTTGTATGTTATATTTAACTAAAATGTGCGATATAACGTACGTTCTTTATAATTGTACAATATGTGCGTTATGAAGCACAACATAATCTTTTAAAACAGAGGTGACAGTATATTGAAAAACATTAATGTTGTTCTGGCACAGAATTTGAAGCAGCTCAGGGAACAAAGAAAACTTAGTCTGGACAAGGTAGCCGAGATGTCTGGAATTAGCAAGACGATGCTGGGTCAGATTGAACGGGGTGAATCCAACCCTACAATTGCGACAGTCTGGAAAATTGCAAACGGCCTGAAAATTTCTTTTACCGCCTTGATCCACGAGCCGAAGTCGGATACTACTGTTGTAACGGGCAGTGATATTCAAGCATTGATGGAGGATGAGGGGAAGATTCGCATTTATCCGCATTTTACCTTCGAAGAGGGGCGCCGTTTTGAAATGTACATGATGGAAATGGATGAAGAGTCTTCTTTGAATGCTGAACCGCATATAGAAGGGGCAGAGGAATTTATTACGGTTTTTGAAGGAGAAGTAACGATTCGGGTTGGGGAGGAGGATTATACGGTAAAACAAGGGGAGTCGATTCGTTTTCGCGCGGATAAGGCTCATGGCTATAAAAATTCGGGAGCCTCTGCGAATAAATTAAGCATGGTCATTCATTATTCAAAGTGAAATGAAATAAAACGCCAATACAACAGTCTGTGAATTCGACCGATAGATTGGCGTTTTTGTTATTTCAAATCAATTCCATGCGTAAGGCTTTGAATAAATTAAGGCTTTTCTTTTGCCTGACGCTGAATTTCGTTGGAGGTTAACGCTTTATCATATACTTTTACTTTATCCATTGAGCCTTTATAGAAGGGATCGGCTGTATAACGGCTTTTGCCCAAATAAGCTTCAGTTACTTGCAGATCTTTCGGGTTAAACGTGATTTCCGTGCTGCTTGCTACGACTTTTCCATTCACATACATAGTGCCGGTATCTCCTTGAAGGGTAACAGCGACATGCACCCATTGATTGGAGGGCAGCGGTTCAGCAGCAATCAGGCTCTGATCTCGTCCCTGATCATGAATGGTGAATTGCAGAGCTCCGGTATGCTGGGCGGGAGTAAGGAACATATGTCTAGTCAGGCCATTTCCAAAGTCGAAAATTCGCTGCCAGGCTCCACCGCCACTCCAGTTGACCCATGCACTAAAGGTGAAATCCGTCGTATCGGTAATAATTCCGGGCAGTTGGATATAGCTGTCGGTTCCGTTAAAAGCAGCAGCCTGATTCTTGCTGCTAACCACAGAAGACGCCACATTAAAGGCTTGGCCATGGTATTCATTTTTGCTGAAATCCTGTGCGATTTTTGCAAGTTTCTTTTGATCAAAAGTATATTCTCCAAGCAGTGGACTTACTGCTTGCTGTGGAATGATAACGTTAAACGTTTTGGAGCTTACCGCACTACCTTTGCGGATCGTTGCCGTTAATGCCACCTTGGCATCTCCCTTACCCGTGCGAGGACGATTCACTACTCCGGTTGCGGACAGCACAGAGGTGTTGGAAGATTTCCACGTAATCTCTGCATCACGTGTTCCTTTGGTCGGGAGGGACAGGTTGAAGAATACGTTCCCTGTGTCACCAATGCTCAGATCCTTTTTCACCGCATTGACAGTATCCTGATCCTTCAGTGCAGCCATCTGACTTCCCCAGATTGCCACGCCCGAGGAGGAGAGAACGCTAAAGGTCAGAACGGTCTTTTGGGAATCTGGCTCCCATTCATGCGTGAAGACACCTTTATACACAACATTATTCGATGTGATTTGCACCTGATTGTCTGTTTCAAGACTCCATGTTCCCGTCACCGCACCACTAATCTGCCCATCTGCTGTGAACTGAACGGTCTGTGAAGATTTGATCTCGGCCGTAATTTCCTTCCCATGATTCACCCATTTGTATTGACCAGCAATCTCCTGGGTTGTCAGTTGGGCAGTGTTTTCTTCCAATGCCGCATAGCGGTAAGGAGAAACGACAGGCCATCCTTCCGAGTTCATATGCATCTCATGTACGCGGACTTCATGCTCTTCTCCGCGTCCTGGAAAGCGGGAATGGAAGATCAGAAATTGTTTTCCCGTTTCAGCGTCAACATAAGCGGAGTTATGTCCTGGTGATACATAGCCGATACCTTGACCTGTGCCTGGGTCACCGATCTGTCTTTGAAACAGGAAGTTCCCTAGTAATTTGACGCCAAAAGGCTCGATCGAGCGGTCATCAAACAAGGGTTTGTCCTTGTCCGCCTTGACGTTGATCATATCGTTTCCTTCAGCATCGAGGAAAGGACCGTCAGGTGTTTTGGAGCGAGCTACCCGAATGTTATATCCCCCGTCAGCACCCAATCCGCCATAGGACAGATACAGATAATAATAGTCGGTTTCGGGACTATAGAGCATATAAGGTGCTTCAATTCGGCTGTGATTGCCTCCGGTCAGTTTTTTGCCATACCCCTGATTAGGGAGAGGTTTTCCCGTCGTTTCATCCATCTCCAGAATGAAAATCCCCCCGGAATAGGAACCGTACACCATCCAGAGCTTGCCGTTTTTATCGAAAAATACATCAGGGTCGACCACATTTGGATGTATGGTTGCATCGTATATGGTGCCATCCTCACTGATCTCATCCCACATGCCGGATTTGAGCAGAATACCCTGATCCTTATAAGGCCCCTCAATGTTGTCTGCCACAGCAACGCCTAACGCAGAGCGGGGAGAGTCCCCTTTGCACGCATTGTAGTACATATAAAATTTGCCATCCGCCAACTGAATGACATCTGCTGCCCATAACGTATCGGTCTGCGCCCATTGCAGGGCTTCACCGAATTCCTTGGTTACATTAGGTACAACAGGGTTGTCATCTGTAACCCCGGAGGCGACCGAATCCCAATTCATCAAATCTTTGGACTTTGCTACTTGAAGATGTGATCCAAAAATATAAAAGGTATCACCCACCTTGATAACGGAAGGGTCATGAACGGAAACATTCCTGAATGCTGGAACCGTATTTTCAATGGATGTGGAAACTTGCGATTTGGAACTCACTGCCCCCGGACTGTCCGCCAATACGGAGACGGGAGCCAAAGCTGTTGTCGTAAGTAATGCAGAGCTCAGTAAAGAAATATGAAGTACGCTTACCCAATAACGTTTCATACGTTTCCCCTTTCCCAATACATGAAATGAAAAATAGCCCTATTCATTGCCGCAAACGTTAACTGGTTGGACAGCCCTCCTTTTGAATACCACGAATGATCAAGCGCTTTCATTTGTTATATTATCAATCAATTTATATATTTGTAAACTATAAATATCAGGGTTAGTGTGACTTTATGATGGAGAGGGAGATAGGCAAAAGGTCGATGTATTCGTAAGAATTCCTATGATATAACAGATTGTTTGTAATTTTGGGATTGAAATATTTACTCGAAATAAGATACTATACGATTAGATTATGTGTTTATATATTTATTAATCAATTTATATTTATACGAATTAAAGAAAGCTCATCTACGATAATTTAACCTACATAGGAGGAATGAACATGACTACATTTCATAATCAACTAATCGCACACTATAAGTTTGAAGATGCATCCGACATTGGCAAGGATAGTTCAGGAAACGGGCATGTTGGAGCTGCCGCAGGAGAGAAATCACCCAACATTTCTGAAGTGAATGGTAGATGGGCAGTGACTTTTACCGGTGGATCGAACGGAACATCGTATTTGAAGCTGCCATCGAATTTACTGCAAAATGTAAGCGACAACACCGGAGTGACTGTTGCAGCATGGATCCATTTGGGCAAAGGATCGAACGTGTGGGAGCGGATTTTCGACTTCGGTAAAGGCGAGAAGGGTCCCTATTTATTTCTGACTCGTCAGATGCGAGGCACGTTATACGCAGGCGATGATCTGGTTGTAGACCCGGGACGCGGATTTGCCAGCGGGGAATGGATGCATATTGCTCTATCGGTGGCAGGCAGTCAGGGCGGCACACGCAGCAGTGCGGGTCCGGTTGTATATGTGAATGGTGAGAAGGTGGCAGACGGTTCCATCAGTCAGACATCCAGTGGCAATTATGCCAAGCTGCGCAAATGGTTTGATTCCTTCGTGGACCCTGCGAATTATAGCCGCAATTATATTGGACGTTCACAGTACGCGGCAGATGTAGATTTTGCAGGCTCACTGTCCGATTTCCGGATTTATCAGTCTGCTCTGTCCATGGATGAAGTGATCGAAGTCATGTGCGAGTCCCTGACGGATGAAGAGATTGTGAAGCTGGCAGGAGATAAATATTTATCTGCTCCAGCCCGGATTATTACTAAGGATGTGTCATTGCCTGTAGATTTGCTGGGGGGCAAGGTAAACGTTCAATGGAATTCAAGTCAGCCTGAAGTTCTGTCAGCGAATGGAGAGGTTCAACCTCTTAGCTCGGCACAGGAGATTCGTTTGAACGCACTTTTGACCAAGGGTGGAATTACGCTGAACAAAAGTTTTGATGTGTCCGTTGTGCCAGAACACCTTCCGCCTTATACCGTGACAATTCATGGGGACCAGCAGGTGGCGGATATTAGTGAAGTGATGTATGGCCTATTCTACGAAGATATCAACAATGCAGCAGATGGGGGAATCTATGCGGAGTTAGTTCAGAACCGCTCGTTCGAATCTTTTGCATTCGATACGTACTCGCATGACTCTGGTGAATGTGGTTGTTCAACAGGTCGGAACCGTGATCCTTTGTTTGCCTGGTCCGGGGATACCGAGAAAATGATCGTACAGCATACCGACGGAATCAACACTCATCTTAACGTGGAAGACCCGGAAGTGAACGCTTATTATGTAACGGTTCAGGCGGGTGCGACCATTCGAAATCGCGGATTCTCGGATTCCAATCAGCATTGTGCCATGTCCATCAAGAAAGGAGAGGCATATGATTTTACCGTCTGGGCCAAGGCAGTATTCGCAGGAACGATTACGGTTCAATTGCAGGACGGGAACGGTGATGCCATCAGCGATTCAGTTACCCTGCAAGTTGAGGGCGGTAACACATGGAAGAAGTACGGGATAGCCTATTCCGATACCCGTGTCCTTGTGGCCAATGCCGAATTCAGCGGTCATGCAAGTGGCAGCCATGTATTGACTCACCCCAATTCTCCCAAAATCACCAATTCAAACGTGACCCTGACCGGAACGGAGACCGCGCTTGGGCAATTGGCACTTACCTTTGAAGGAGACATTTCCATCGACATGGTGTCGTTGATTCCGCAGGATGTATGGGGAGCCGATCCGAAAGAGCAGGGAGTATCCGCTTCAGCACATGCCAACTACACCGGGAATCCGAACTATCGGCTTAGGAAAGATCTGGTTCAGGCCCTCGTCGATCTGCATCCGAAGTTTCTGCGTTTTCCGGGGGGATGCATTTCCGAAGGTTCGTTCATTTGGGACAATGTGTATGACTGGAAGGATTCGGTGGGAGCGGTAGAGCTTCGCAAAGAGAACTATAACGTCTGGGGTTACATGATGACGATGGGCCTCGGCTATATGGAGTATTTCCAACTGGCAGAAGATTTGAATGCTGCTCCGGTTCCGGTCATGGCCTGTGGCGTTCTGTGCCAGGCTCGTTCGGATTATGCACACCCGGCGGGTGGCGCTTTGAGGGATTACTATATCCGAAACTTTACAGACCTGATCGATTTCGCGCTCAGCACGGATATTGAACATAACGAATGGGCTGCCATTCGAAGCAGCATGGGACATCCTGAACCATTCGATCTGCGTTATCTTGGCGTAGGTAATGAGAACTGGGGAACCGAATTTTTTGCCAACTTTGAAGTATTCAAGACGTCAATTGATGAGTATATGAAACGTAATTATCCTGATCATGAGCTTCATATTATTTCGACAGTTGGCGCACAGGCGGATGATGATGCGTATCAGCAGGGCTGGAAATTCCTGAGCGGCAATCTGACCGGATCAGCTCAGGTGGCTTTCGCAGATGGTAAAGAGGTGATCGAAGAGACGGTCACTTGGTATGAGAACCAGGACAACTATATGGATACCATTGCGGATGAGCACTACTATCGCTCCAATGACTATTTGCTGAACAACGTGGATCGGTACAACTATTATGAGCGGGCTTATCATGAAGATGGCAGTATGGATTGGACAGAGACATCCAAGGTATTTGTGGGAGAATATGCATCCACGGACAAAAATACACTGGCAGGTGCGATCGCAGAAGCGGCGGTCATGACCGGTTTTGAAAATAATGCGGACGTTGTTCGCCTGGCTGCCTATGCGCCATTGTTCAACAAAGTACTGACGGACGGCACCTATCGCTGGACGCCGGACTGCATCTGGTTTGATGATGAAACGGTGTGGTATACACCGAATTATTATGTGCAGCAGCTTTTTGCCAAGTATGTGGGTGAGCAGGTGCTGGGCACTTCATTTTCAACGTACAGCAAGGGTCAACCGATGGAACTCATTCCACGAGGCGGTATCGAGATTGCGACAGGCAATGCGGACATTGTGGTGAAACGGATTACGGTCACATCGAACCAGGATGGCAGCGTGCTGTTTACAGAAGATTTCAGGGAGCGGGCAGCGCTGAATGAGGCGTGGAATTGGATTCCGGGATCGGTAGGATACACGCTGGAGACGGGTAAAGGACTGATTTTGAAAGCCCAGGCAAGCGGCCTGAATGGGTTGTATCTTCTGAACGATGAATGGTCGAATTATAAAGTGGAAGTCGAGGCTCAGCGCATAGCGGGTGAGGATGGCTTCACCATCGGTGTGGGATTGACGGATATATCACCTGAGAAAAAGGATGTCATCGAATACGCAATCGGATATGGCGGCAATGCAACGGGAGTCAAAGTATACAAACAAGGGGTAGAAGGTTACACTCTGGGTGATTATTCTTCCAGTTCCGCGGCAGGTAATCTCCGGGCAGCCAACTATGAACCGCTGGAGAACGATACGAATTATACGATTACGGTGAATTATGGTGGTGAAACAGGGAAGAATCTGATCTGCTCTTATACCGATGGTCACACGACCAGCAGAATTCTGGATTACAAGCTGGAAGCATACAACCGGGATGTATTCCATTCCGTTACGAGAGACGAGCAGCATGTGTATGTGAAACTGGTGAACGCAGATGGGGTGGACAAAGCAACCCAAATTCACCTTCAAGATCTGAACGTTACCTCTGTTGCGAAATGGATTACACTTGGCGGAAATGAAGAATTGCTACATGTGCCTAATGTGAACCAGAAGAATGATGAGAAAATTGTTCCACAAGAACAAGTGATACATCTGCAGGAGGGTTCGGTAGTTTTGCAGCTTCCTGCTCATTCGGTCAATGTGCTGGTTATGGATATCCAGAACTAATTATATAAGTTGAACCAATATTTTTCACACAAAGTCACTACGTGGTCAGAACCATCTTCCGATCGCTGTTATCCCCAGATTTTTTTGAATCCCTTATTTAAAAGGGGAAATCCGGGGATAAAGGCGAACGCTTCGCTTCTCCAGATTCCTTCTGACCTCTCCGTTATCGTGTAAATGTCTAGTACAATTATATAGTTAATATCTCAATAATAACCTGATGCAGCCCTAGAACCGCGATACTCGCGGTTTTTTGGTGTTCCGGGAAGAGAGTCAACAAAAGATACCTAAAGTAAATAGCCTACACTATTTCCGATTCCTGACGGATTCTATAATGAATTTGAAGGAGGAGACAGCTTATGCGTTCCAACTACAAACAATTTATACGAAACGTTCCGCTTCATCTCATGATATTGCCTGGACTGATCATCATTATTGTATTCGGTTACATTCCGATGGCGGGACTCTCCATTGCCTTTCAGAATTTCTCTCCCATTGCCGGATTCAAAAATATGAACTGGGTCGGCCTGGACAATTTCAGGTATCTGTTCGATTTGCCGGGGTTCGGTCAGGTCGTATGGAATACGGTATTTATTTCCGCGATGAAAATTGTGTCCGGTTTGGTCATTCCGGTTCTTGTGGCCCTGCTGCTGAATGAGGTACGCAAAACAGGTTTTAAACGAACAATTCAGACGGTCATCTATATGCCGCATTTCTTTTCCTGGGTCATATTGGCCGGTATCATTGTAGACGTATTGTCCCCTAGCACAGGAATTGTAAATATGCTGCTTAAGGCGATAGGGGTTGAACCTGTTCAATTCCTGGCCAGTAACGAATGGTTTCCTTACATACTCGTCATTACGGACCAATGGAAAGAGTTCGGATTTGGCACGATTATTTATTTGGCCGCACTGACAAACATTGATAAATCCCTGTACGAAGCATCTGTAATGGATGGAGCAGGAAGATGGAAGCAGACCTGGCATATTACGCTTCCTGGCATTCGTCCCATCGTGATTCTGATGGTTACACTGAGTCTGGGTAACGTACTTAACGGTGGTTTTGACCAAGTGTTCAACCTCTATAATCCACTCGTCTATGACTCTGGAGATATTCTGGATACGATGATCTATCGGATCGGTTTGCAGGATGCACAGTATTCGGTATCAACCGCATTGGGTCTCATTAAGTCAGTCGTTTCGTTTATCTTTATCGGGCTTGGTTATTTCCTCGCCTATCGATTAGCCAATTATCGGATTTTCTAGAAAGGAGGCAAGAACATGCATCACGCTTCGAGAGCCTATCGTTGGTTTCTGGGAATGAATTATGTCATCCTGACCCTTCTTGCCTTGCTGTGCCTGTTTCCTATTGTGAATATTCTGGCAATTTCGTTTAGTTCGAGTGATGCAGTCAAGGCGGGGAGTGTCACATTCTGGCCGGTGGACTTCACCTTGTCTTCGTATAAATACATTCTCGAAAATCAGCAGTTTCTAAATTCATTCGGTACAAGTCTTCTCCGTGTTGTACTCGGAGTTGCGACCAACCTGATTTTCACGGTTCTTGTAGCCTATCCGCTCTCCAAAGAGGCAGCGAAGTTTCGTTCAAGAACGTTCTATGCGTGGATTTTTGTCTTTACCATGCTGTTCAGTGGAGGATTAATCCCGGGTTATCTGGTTGTTAAGGAAGCAGGTCTTTTGGATTCGATCTGGGCCCTGATTTTACCGGGAGCGGTTCCGATCTTTAATGTATTGCTTATGCTGAATTTCTTCAGGGGTTTGCCGAAGGAGTTGGAAGAGGCGGCTTGGATGGATGGCGCAGGCCATTTCCGCACACTATGGAGCATTTACCTTCCTATTTCATTGCCTAGTATTGCAACCATCACACTGTTTGCCATGGTGGGGCACTGGAACGCCTGGTTTGATGGCATGATCTATATGAAGAGTCCGGAAGGTTATCCGCTAGCCACGTATCTGCAATCGATGCTCCAGCAAGTGACGATGATTCAGAGTGAAATGATGACCTTAGAGGATGCAACGCTGTTAAGTCAGGTGTCGGATAGAACGACCCAGGCGTCCCAAATCTTTTTGTCCGTTATACCCATTCTGCTTGTGTATCCGTTCCTGCAAAGGTATTTCGTTCATGGACTTGTTGTCGGTAGTGTAAAGGGATAAGATCGATGGAGGAAAACCAATGGGAGGAGCCGATTTCCGGCTCCTTTTTGCCGTTGAGGAGAGGAGTGAAAGGGAAATGAGATTCGCAGTGGGTGGCTGGAAAAATGCATCCATCGTCGTCAAACTGATGATTGCCTTTGTGCTCGTCATTCTGCCCTTATATGGGATCAGTATTATGATCACGCATACCAGCTCCAAGCAAATGCAGACGGAAGTGGAGAAGGCGCATGAATCAAAGCTTTATTTTTACCACAATCATTTGCAATTTGAACTGGAGCGAATGAGTGGACTTGTTACCGAATTTTCGTTCGATGAAACGATGTCCACCCTAAGTACACGAGCTGCGATTATGAGCAGATATGAGGTGACTTCCAGTCTCAATAATATCCACAACAAGCTGGGGCAGATCATGGTGACGAGTCCCTATATCAGCGATGTGGTGTATTACGTTCCGGCTCTGCATAAACGGGTCAGCGCGGTGGACGGAATTCGCAATGTGGAGGATACAGAATGGAAGGATCTGTTGGCAACTATGGGAAATCTGAATGGTGAGTTGTCTTATTCGGATGACAATCTTTATTTTCTCAAAAGCAATCCGTATAACATGAATCATGAGGAACCGCCCAATTTTATATTAGGCATCCGCTTGTCTGCGGAAGAATTGAAGCACAGATTGCAGCAGCTCGCGGAAACAGGAGGCAGTGATATTACACTGAGCTTCGGTGAGCAGCACAATGTGCTCATTTCTTCTTCGGATGAACCTGTATCGGCAGCACAATTGCAAAAGGTATCACCGGAATCACCAGAATCCATGCAAGTGACGAGATTTCAATCCGATCCATATCTGTATTATGCGCTATATGATCCCGATCACTCGTTCACGCTGACAGCCAGTATCCCTAATGATGTTCTCCAAGCTCCCCTGGAACAATACAACCTATGGCTGTGGACATTGACGCTTATTTCAATTGTTATCATTATGATCTTCTCATTTTCGATCTACAGGTCAATTCACAAGCCGTTATCTGTGCTCATTCGCGGGTTCAGAATGGCGGAGCAAGGTCAGACAAGTATTCATATTCCGCAATCCAGACGCGATGAATTCGGTTATTTATACTCTCGCTTCAACCACATGATAGAGCGCTTACATATTTTGATTGATGAAAATTATGTTGCCCGGATTCGAACCAGTGAGGCAGAACTCAAACATTTGCAGTCCCAGATTCAGCCTCACTTTCTATATAACAGTCTGTTCAGCATCAAACAAATGGCCGAAGTCGAGAATGTTGAATTAATTCAGGAATTCACCGACTATTTGGGTCAATATTTCAGGTATATGTCCAGGGATTCTCATTCCGAGGTATCACTTGGTGAAGAGGTTGATCATGCCTTGGTCTATGCTTCTATTCAGAAAATTCGATTTGGCTCAAGAGTTCAACTGCAACTGGAGGAACTAAGTAGAGAGTATCGAGACATCGCCATTCCCAGAGTCATTATTCAGCCAATTGTCGAGAATGTCTTCGAACATGCCCTTGCCAAACGCAGTCAGGGCGGGATTCTGAAATTATCCTATCAAGTCGAACACGACAAATTGTCCATTCGGATAGAGGATGATGGCGATCAATTAACGGATGAAGTCTTGAGCAACCTGCAAGAATCCTTTCAAGAATCTGCGAATCAGAGACATGGGAATGAAGAGATTACGGGACTAATGAATGTGAATCAACGTTTACGGATCAAGTTCGGGGCGGGCTATGGCCTTTGTGCGCAGCGCAGTGAGTTGGGCGGTTTATGCATGATTTTAAATATTCCATGGAGACGGGAGTAATCGTATGCAGCGGATGTTAATTGTAGATGATGAACCGGTTATTTTGGATGGTCTTTATGCTTTTTTTCAAAAAGCGGATTTTCAGGATATGGAGATCATTAAGGCATACTCTGCCTTTGAAGCAATCGAGTGGTTGAATTCCGTTAAAATTGATATCGTACTCAGCGACATCTGTATGCCTGGCATGGATGGCATGGAGCTGATCGAGAAGATTATGGATCGTTGGCCACGATGCAAAGTGCTATTACTGACAGGTCATAACGAATTTGATTACGCACATCAAGCAATACGTAACCCTTGTGTTGTGGATTACCTGTTAAAGACAGAGGGCATGAGTCATATTCGTGCAGCGGTAGAGCGGGCGTTAACACAAATCTCGGAGGAAAATGATTTCCGTTACCAGCATGCCTGGTTTCGCAGCAAGCTGCCCAGAGCACTGCCGCAGCTGCAAAGACAGTTGCTGCTGGATCTCCTAAAACGAACAGAAAGACATGATATCGCCGCGCTTCAGGAAGAATTGGATGCAGTCCAGTTACCTTTTATGTCCAATGAGCCGTTAATCCCGGTCATCATACGGGTTGAGGAGTGGAACAACTATCAATCCCAGGCGGACCGGAGTTTAATTCGCTATGCTGTTGCCAACGTTGCGGAGGAGCTGCTTCAGGATAAGGCCAAGGTCAAAGCTATTGATCTGGATTATCAGGTGATTGCCTGCTTTGTTCAGCCCAAGGCGGAGCCATCGAGCTTTCATACAGGGCAGCAGGAGAAGTGGGAACAGACACTTCGTTTCGTCTATGGAACGCTGGAGTCTGTGCAGCAATCCTGTGTGGATTGTCTGAATCTGTCCGTCTCCATTATGGTGAGCGAACTGGCGGTGGAGTGGGTGGAGCTAAGTCAGGCGATTGCACAGCTGCGTCTGTCGATCCATGAGGGCCCTGGACTTGGGATGGAGAAGCTTCTTCGGGTCAAGGTGCAGCATGATTCGCCATACACCCCCAATATTTTGAATCAGCAGAGTGTCGCGACTCTTCATCTGGATCAGATCAGGCAGCATGTTACAGCAGGAGATCGGGAGTGGATGGAGTTGTTTCACAAGTGGACAGAGGCTTCAAAAGAAGGACTTCAAGATCCATTCTTTCGAATGAAGATCTATTCAAGCGCGGGTAATGGACTGCTTGAGCTTCTTCATGAACTGGGCTTGTACGAATCAGCAATGGAGGAAATTGCGTTATCTCGTATGCTTTATTTTGACATCCATACGCCTTGGTCCGATCTGGTCGTTTTCTATCAATCGGCATATGAATGGATCATCTCCAAAAGAAGTGTTACACGCATCCATGATCAGTCGCAGATTCTCATTACCATTCATCATTATATCAAGCATCATCTAGAGGATGACCTATCACTAACCCGAATTGCACAGGAAGTTTCCCTCAATCCGTCATACCTTTCCCGTTGGTACAAGCGCATAACAGGCAAAGGCATATCCGACTATATCCACGACCGGCGCATCGAGCGCAGCAAGGAATTACTTCTTGGCTCTGCCTGCAAAATGCATGAAATATCCGCCAAGGTCGGATTTAGTGATCAGCATTATTTTTATCGATTCTTCAAAAAAGCCACCGGTTGTACACCGCAGGAATATCGGGATCAAAAAAGTTAGATCAAGTCTGAAATGGTAAATCAAAGATACCAGATGTCAACGGGGTACACTCGAAGTGATAGCGCTTTCTTACTAAAATAAAATTATATATAAGATGAAAGAAGATTAAACCATAACGGAGAGAGCAGAAGAGACCTGTAGAAGCGGAGCTAAAAGCTTTCCGTGAAAGCTACTTCGTAAGCATAAACTCGCCTTTATAACCGGATTTCTCCCTTCAAAAAGGGATAAAGGAAATCTGGGGATAACAGCGATCAAAAGGTTGTTCTGCTATCGGAGTGCAGCGTTTAATATTCATTAGTTCATCTTATATACCTCACGGGAGGAATAAAAAGGGGGATTCGCATGAACATGTCATTAAAGAAATTCTCATTGTTAACGTTAACCATGGTTCTGGCAACCACGCTTGCAGCTTGTTCATCTGGTACGGGTAGTGCTGAGAATGAAGCCCAACCGAACACACAGCAGGATGCCGGAGGTCCGCTTACGAAATATGATCCACCTATCAAACTAACATCGACCATGAATGAAACCGGGAAAGAATCGCTTGCTGAGGGCGATACACACGCCAATAACATTTGGACCAGAGGATACAAGGACGAGCTGGGAATCGATGTCACCTACGACTGGATTGTCCCGGATGCCAATTATAACGATAAGATGAACGTCACCCTGGCGAGTGGCGATTTGCCGGATGTATTGAAAGTGAGTGCTGTGCAGTTTGAACAACTGCATGAAGCGGGAATGCTGGAAGATTTGACCGAAGTCTATGATAAGTATGCATCCGATCTGGTCAAGGGATTTATGTCTGCTGAGGATGGAGCAGGATTGAAGCCAGTGACCAAGGAAGGGAAAATATACGCAATGGTCAGTTTCCCAGGCTCGCTGGATTCCTCGGATATGATCTGGATTCGTCAGGATTGGTTGAAAAAGGTCGGGCTTGAAGCGCCAAAATCAATGCAGGACGTCATCAAGATTGCGGAAGCCTTCACCTTTGAAGATCCGGACGGAAATGGCAAAGATGATACGTATGGTATTGCACTCAACAAGGATTTGCCAATTAATGCGTTCCTGCTCGGTTATCATGGTTATCTCGAAACTTGGATCAAGGATGCTTCAGGTCAGGTTGTGAATGGAACCATTCAGCCTGAGGTGAAGGAAGGATTACGCGAACTGCAAAATCTGTATTCGAAGGGTGTACTCGACCCTGAGTTTGGTGTTAAGGATTTTACGAAGATGATGGAAGATGTGAATGCAGGCAAATCAGGCATGTTCTTTCTACCACAATGGGCACCATTTCAGGTTAGCAGCATGATCAAGAAGGATAAGAACGTGGACTGGCTGCCTTACCCGGTTCAATCGATCGACGATCAACCTGCCAAAACGCAGAATCACTTAAGCTTGGGTGGCATATTTGCCGTACGTAAAGGCTACGAACACCCGGAAGCATTGATCAAACTGCTGAATTTTCAGGCAGAGAAAATGTTCGGTGAGTCAGCCAAGGAAGAGCGTGCTGCGTATTTGAACGGCTTGACCGGACTTGGTTTTCATAATGCGACCGTATCCAATCTGCCTGCCAACAAAAACGTGAAGGCACAGGACGAAGTCGAGCAGGCGCTCAAAACGGGAGATACATCCGGATTAGAGCTTGAAGCGAAGCTGTTCTACGATGATATTATGGATTACCGCAATGGGAATTTGGATAAGTGGCATATGGAACGTATTTTTGGACCGGAAAGCTCGCAGGGTGTCATTAAATATTACCGGGATAACGACCTCATTGTCATGAATGAATTTATCTACGCCCCGACGAGAACCATGAACACGAAACAGGCAACCCTGGATAAACTGCGTGCTGAGACGTTCCTGAAAATCATCTACGGCAACCTGTCTATTGACGAGTTCGATAACTTTGTTGCAAATTGGAAAAAACTTGGTGGTGACCAGATCACTCAGGAAGTGAATGAAGTCATTAATGCGAATAAATAAGGCACATTAAAACAGCAAATGCCACTCTGCGTACGATTCGCAGGGTGGCATTTTGTATTACAGCGAGAAAGGTCATCCGGTTTCATGAGAGCCTTCTTTCTGCTTCTTGCGATATTCATTGGGGCTGCAGCCCATCTCTTGCTTAAACAGTTTAGTGAAGTGAGAGTAGTTGGTATAACCCACATTTCCAGCAATGGTATGCACCGAATGTGCGGTGGTCTCCAGGAGATGCCGGGCCGCCACAAGACGGGTATGGATGACATAATGGCCTAGTGAAATGCCCATCTCTTTCTTGAACAGACGTGCCAGATAATCCGGATTCAGATAGACCATCTCCCCCAGATTATTCCTTGTTAAATCTTCTCCATAGTGCGTGCGTATATAATGGGTAATCTCATGTACAACCGACTTGGGCTGTTCGGCAACATTCAGATATTCCGCAGCCGTATTAACCAGGTAGGCAATATAGGATTGCATATCTTCAATAGAATGCAGAGATTGCATGAACAATTGATCATTCGTTTTGCCCATATACAGCTTGTGCACTTCGATCTCCTTACTCTTCAATTGGGCATATACAAGTTGCACCAGATCAAGACGCAACAAACTTAGAACAGCGGTACCTACAACACCTTCACGGACCAGTTGATGCATATAACGACCCGTTTCATCCAGAAAAGCCTGGAAGCGATTTTCATTCAACAATTTCTCCAGCAATCCCAGATCAGGCGGTGTGTAATTCAACTCGGGTCTATTATAGTTTTCCAGTAAAAAAGTTTGGTTGCGATGTTTGATTCGCTCTTCATTCATAAGCAACAACTCATTGATGGTATGACGAATCTGACCCAGTGGTAGAGAGAATCCGATACTACAGCAAACATCAGACTTTAGGTAATTATTAACCTCGGGGATAAACAAACCGCACATGGATTCGATCAGCTGTGCATCCGGCGCCCCGTTCCATTTTAGAATAATCATCCAGTTATGATCCTTGATTTCGATAATGGCTTCAATGGAGAACAACGTGTTCTGGAACCGCTCAACCATTACATTCAAACACGCGTAATCGAACAGGTTCTTGTCCGTCTTGCCCAGCGTATGATCGTACGGAAACAGGTTAACCAGAATAGGGAGAAACAGATCGGTTGTTTCATAAGGCAGATTTTGTTCTGTCAAAAAGGCAGAGACGTTGGTAGGGCCGGAAGGAAAAGCTTTACCGGAGATTAGCCTGCGCCAGCTGTCCTCAATCAGTTTGCTTCGGTTTTTCTGCCACAGCTCCCCCTCATGAATGGCTTTCTCAATGAATTGCTGGTCGCGGGCTTTAGCAACTGCCTTTTGAATAATAAGAGTTAACTTGTCAAACTCGATTGGTTTTAGAAAATAATCAAAGCTTTGCAGCTCGATTGCTTTCTGGGCATAGTTAAAATCGGCATAGTTGGTCAGAAATATCGTTTGTACATTATGCGATTCCTCCCGGACCCATGCGAGTAATTCCAGCCCGCTGCCCTGGGGCATCTCAATATCACATATGAGAATCTGTACGGGATGAGTTTGCAACACTTCCTTGGCCTGAGCAATGTTGTATGCTGTGAATATTCTATGGATCCCCAATGCCTCCCAATCAATTTTCTTTTCCAAAGCCATGACAACAAAATAATCATCATCAACCAGCAATGCATTCATGGTTTGTCACCTCTCCCGGAGTATCTGAATTTAGTATCATTTTAGGCAAGGAAAGCGTGATCCGAGCGCCACTTGCGTCGTTTGCAAACGTAATATTTGCTTCATCTCGGTATAACAATTCCAAACGTTGGATGGTATTCATAATGCCGATCCGGTTGCCGCCGGTTTGTTCCAGCGCTTCTCCACGCACCAAAGCGTCAAGAACATCCGGGCTGAAGCCTGGTCCTGTATCCGAAATCTGGATGAGTACATGATCGCCATTTTCCTGTCGTTGTTCCGTCACGGATAAAGTAATACATAGTTCCCGGTCTCGAGAGACCCCATATTTGACCGCATTTTCGATGAATGTCTGAATGACAAGTGGGGGCACAGCGATGCCCGTGATGACCTCAGGCTGTTCGATTCGATAGGAAAAAGCGTCGCGGTAACGCGACTTCTGGATGTCCAGAAACGTTCTCACATGTTCAATCTCATTCTCCAGAAGAACGAAATTCTCCCCACTTTGAAAGATATATCGGAAATAACGAGAGGTAGCTAGGGCCATACTCTCAATTTCCTCGTACATCTGCATCTGTGCCATACTGTACATGCTCGTCAGACAATTCAGGAAAAAGTGAGGTTTGATCTGCAATTTCATATAATCCAATCGTATTTTTTGTTTCTCCAATTCTTGCTCGTAGCGATCGATCTTGAACCGTTTAATCTGGCTTACCAGTTCTTTAAACTGTGCATTGACCTGCTCCAGTTCCATTATCCGGCTGCTCTTGAAGTCTGTCGCTTCATCCCCTTCGTTAATACGCGCCAGATTTTTGGAGAATCGCTGAATGGGAACAAGCAGATTTCTCCTGAAAAACATGATGATCGCACTTAACGTGGAGGTGATGATCAGAAAAAGCAGCATAATGAGCAGCTGAGCTACCATGATTTTCTCGAATGCGCCAAACTTGATGGCCATATGCACGCTGAATGCCGCATTGGAGAAGTCGCTGCTGACAATATTATGAGACTGGAACAGATCGAGAAATGAATGTCTCTCTTCTGGTATGTGATCTCCGCCGGCTGGTCCGGAAAGTTGTATTCCATTCTCGTCTACCAGAGAGGCGTACCCGTTGGCACCCAGATTAATCTGCTGAAGAGGGGCGATCAGTTCATCTGCGGATATCAAGGCAACAAGATAACGGTTGTAGTACGGCACAATATTGATAAGATAAGAAGTGCCGTTCACGTGAATTGGTGTCCAATGGGAATAGAACTTCTCATATACACCTTTATCACGGGTCAGCGTAATGATTTGTTTTTTCACTTCTGAATAATCCGAATAGGAGATGCTTATTGGTGCGCAGTTGAGGAAATATTCACTATTCTCCAAATAATAAAAGAAATTGTACGACTGCCCGTAGTTTCGCTGTAGTTCGGCGAAGAGCAAATGTAGTTTCTCGTTGGCCTTCAGGAACGGAATACTGTTCACGCCATATGTATTCATGTTGTCGAGATTCTCGTCATTGGCCAGTGTCCAACCCATGAAATGATTAATGTACGCAAAATCGTGATTAATGCGATTGATGTACAGATCGGCTGCATCCTGCAGGTATTGGGTGGACTGCTGTTTGACCATGGAGATGGACGCAATGCTAATCACGAGATCCAAGATGAGCACGACAAAAGAAATGACGAACATCATGCGGATATAATGCCGGATGGGGTAGGGTTTGATGGTGTTCAGGTTTGCCATGGAACAATGCACCACTTTCTTGATTGCTTGGTTATGAATACGCTTTAATATCTCAGGAATAGTATAAAACCTTTATTTGAAAAAAACATAAAGAATTGCATCTTTTGATTCAGAAGTCCGAATTACACACACGAAAGTCTGGATAACGATATGATTTTTGCTCGTAAGCATCTTGGTTACTTGTAAAGTTCATGGATGGAACTATAGAAGTCCGAATAACGTCCTTAGCGGTCCGATAAACCCAATGTGAAGCAGTTTATACTGAAGCTATTCCAGAGATGACAGGTCCTACGGGAGAGCAGCATCAGTATATTTACAGGAGGGAAGGAAGAACCATGAGGACCAATCCACTTTATATTGGAAGAACGTTGGAGAGAATTAGGCGAAATTGGGGTCTTTACGTTTTGCTTTTTCCAGCGGTTCTGTTGACACTTTTATTTGCCTACAAGCCGATGTACGGCGTATTAATCGCCTTTAAGGACTACAGTCCGGCGCTTGGGATCGGAGACAGCCCTTGGGCTGGATTCAAATACTTTGAGAAATTTTTTAAATCCTATCAATTCACCAATACGATTCGTAACACACTTGTGATCAGTCTATACAGCTTGGCTACTTTTCCGATTCCAATTATGCTTGCACTATTGGTGAACCAGATGAGAGCAGGGAGGTTCAAGAGGTTTTTTCAGACAGTCTCCTATATGCCTCACTTTATCTCAACGGTAGTTATGGTCGGGTTGATGCTGATCCTGTTCTCGCCAAGTACAGGACTTGTTGGCAATATGTATCAGCTGTTTGGAGCACAAGCACCGGACTTAATGGGTTCATCAGCTCTGTTCAGCAGTGTGTATGTATGGTCTGACGTGTGGCAGCATGTCGGTTGGGACAGCATTATCTATATTGCCGCGCTGTCTGCCGTAGACCCAAGCCTTTATGAAGCCGCCACGGTTGATGGGGCAAGTCGATGGCACAAGGTTCGTTATATTGATATTCCGATGCTGCTGCCGACTGCCATCACGCTGCTTATTTTGCGGGTAGGCGGATTACTCGGCGTAGGATTTGAAAAGGTGTATCTGATGCAGAACGACCTGAACATTCTCTCAAGTGAAATTCTGTCCACTTATGTATACAAAATCGGGTTGCTGAGCAGTCAATACAGCTTCTCCTCAGCAATAAACCTGTTTAACACGGTCATTAATTTCATTTTGCTTATTCTGGTCAATCAGTTGTCCAAGAAATACAGTGAAAACAGTCTATGGTAGGGGGGAGACAAACAAGATGAGCGTTATGGAACCGGCAGCAATGACCAGAACTCCCCGTATCAAACGTCGACCACGTGTTACGGTTGCAGAAGTCATATTGTATGCCTTTGCTGTTCTTTTTCTAATTGCTATCATTTATCCGATCTATTTTATTGTCATCGCCTCGTTCAGTGATCCTTCATCTGTGGCTAACGGACAGGTGTGGGTGTTCCCCAAAGGATTCACGCTGGAAGGGTATAGGGAACTGCTGCGACACGAAAATATCTGGATCGGATATCGTAATACCATTCTGTATACAGTGGTTGGAACACTCTTCGGGCTTGTCGTTAATATTTCGGCGGCTTATGCATTATCGAGAAAAGATCTGGTTGGGCGCAAATTTTTCTCGCTGTTCTTTATCTTTACGATGTTCTTCAGCGGGGGATTGATTCCAACCTTCCTCACGATCCGCGACTTCCATCTCTATAACACGTTCCTCGTGATGGTGCTTCCGTTCTCCGTGGTGGTTTTCGACATGATTGTCGCCCGGACATTTTTCCAGACCAGTATTCCGGGAGATTTATGGGAAGCTGCCCAGATTGATGGCTGTGGCAACCTGCGGTACTTTGTATTGATCGTATTGCCACTGTCCAAAGCAATCATCGCAGTCCTTGGACTATGGATTGCTGTAGGGTATTGGAATTCATATTTTAATGCCCTGATTTATCTGAAAGATCCGAATCTGTATCCGCTGCAACTAATTTTACGTAATATTCTCATCACAAATCAGATGCAGTCTGGCATGGGGACAGGAGAAGCAGCACAAGTTGCCCTGCGTCTTGCCAATTTGATGAGGTATTCCGTTATTATTATCGCTACAATTCCAATCATGTGTGTGTATCCATTCATCCAAAAATATTTCAATCAGGGGGTGATGATCGGCGCAGTGAAGGAATAGGCAGGTTGAAATTCATTACGAATCAAGGGGGTTCCCAAATGGGGAAAAAGATAGGGAAGAAGTTATTCACCAAAATGAGCAGCCTGATTCTCGCGTCGGCCATGTTGGTCAGCGTGGTTGGCTGTAGTAGCGGAAATGGTAGTGAACCTGCGGAGACTACGGTATCAAGCGATTTTAATCAGGAAGGTATGCCAATTGTCAATAAACCGGTCACACTCAAGGTACTGACGGTTCGTTGGGGGAATATGGGCGACACCTTTACACAGAACCAATGGCTCAAGGATTTGGAGAAGGATTCTAATGTGAAAATTGAGTGGCAGGTCATGTCCTCTAATGACTGGGGTGAGCAGAAATCTATTATGCTTGCCAGTGGTACACTCCCGGACATTATCTTGGGTGACCAGGTGTTTAGCGATTCGGACATTGTAAACAACCTGAGCTATTTCCGTCCACTGGATGAGTACATTGACTCGTATATGCCCAACTTGAAGGCGGCTATGCAAGAGACGCCAGATATGAAGAAAATCAGCACGTTTCCTGATGGCAAAATCTATTCCATGCCAACAAGACTGCCTGCCCGTCCGAAGAGTCGGAATCAGCCTGTAATCAATAAGGCTTGGCTTGATAAGCTGGGGCTGAAAGCACCAACGACAACAGAAGAACTGTATCAGGTATTGAAAGCGTTTAAGGAAAAAGATCCGAACGGAAATGGAAAACAAGATGAAATTCCGTACACAGAAACGGGGCTGAATGTGGATTTCCTGAATCCATTCGGAATCACTGACATTAATGCTAGCAGTATGATTGTGCAGGACGGTAAACCGGTCTTCTTCCCAACGACTGATGCCTATAAAGAAGCTCTTATTTATACACACAAGCTGTATTCAGAAGGGTTGATTGATCAGGAACTGTTCACACAAGACAATACAATGACATCAGCCAAATGGCAAAATGCAGACATTCCAATCGTCGGCTTCAGCAACCAATGGACGCCTGATGCTGTGTTTGGAAAGTGGAGCGACCAATATGAAGCGATTGCACCTATTGCCGGACCTGATGGCAAACGCTATCAGCCAGGGGATCCTGGGGGCATGAATCTGGCCCGTAATGAACTGCTCATTACAAGTTCATGTACTGTTCCTGAAGTAGCCGCACGCTGGGCGGATCAGTTCTATTCCAACGAAGCCAGCATTCAGAATTTCTGGGGTGCGATCGGAACGGTAATCGAGAAAAATGATGATGGCACATACACACTGATGGACCCGCCGGCAGGCACCAGCGCCGATGCTTGGTACTGGGATCAATCCCTGCGTGATTTCGGACCTAAATATGTAAGCCCTTCCTTTGAAGAAAAAATTAAGCTTAATCCGAAGGCTGGTGACGGACTCAAGCTGGAAATCGATCAGTTGGGCAGTGCCGATGTAACGACACCTTATCCGAAGGTTATGTACAATGCTGAAGAGTTCCAGGAGCTGCCAACGCTGACAACGGATATTGACGGTTATGTAGCAACGATGCGAGCTCAGTGGGTAACCAAAGGCGGCATCGAAGAGGGTTGGGATGCTTATATCAAAAAGTTGAATGATATGGGACTTGAACAGTTACTGACCATCCGTAATAATGCCTTCGATCGTTATATGAACGTCAAATAGAGTGGAGTTCAGTCACATCATTCATTGAATATCAAACAGGTGCGCTTCCTTATTAAAGGAGGGCACCTGTTTGTTCGTTTATGATCTACGTTTCAACAATAAAACCCCACTGATGCTCGTTGTTTTTTTGCTATAGACCACTTTAAAACCAATATCATTGTCCAGTAAGCAGTTTAAGGCATTGATCAGCAATGCACCACGCACCAGTGTGAAGGTACAAGGGGATGTGTTCCCAATCACACGTACACTTCTGATTCGGCGTGCAGAACCAGGAACGAGCGGATTTCTGGACCAGTAGATCAATACCAAATCCGGTTGTGGAACAGCCTTTACACATGCCATCCTCATCATCTCTTTTCTATTAGATTCTTTATAGTAAATGAAAAGCAGATGAAGAAGGTGCTAGACAGAAGACGCGATATTTAATAAATGGACAATCACGAGGTAAGCCTCATGGCTAAGCTCATGTTATACGTATTTGTAATCACACACGGAATTCGGATCGAAGTATGGTGTACCAGTCAATCATAAGTGTACTTCCAGGCCCATACATATAATGCTGGAGGTGATTGGAATGAGCAAGGAACCCATGGAGGAGAACAAAAAGATAGAGCAGCGAAATGGCTTTCTTCGGGATAATAACGGAAAAGAGATGTCTTCCAACGAAGGGATTAAAATATCGGATGATAGCAACTCGCTAAAAGCCGGGGATCGTGGGCCCACGCTGCTTGAAGATTTTCTGATGCGTGAGAAATTGTCGCACTTTGACCGGGAACGCATTCCAGAGAGAGTTGTGCACGCCAGGGGATATGGAGCCTACGGTGAATTTGAGTTATATGAGTCACTTGAAGAGTTAACAATGGCTCATTTTCTTCAGGATCCCGGTGTGAAAACACCGCTATTTGTACGTTTTTCCGAGGTTGCAGGCTCCAAAGGAGTGAACGAAACGAATCGGGATGTACGTGGGTTTTCAGTAAAGTTTTATACCGAAGAAGGCAACTTTGATCTGGTCGGGAACAATATTCCGATCTTCTTCATTCAGGATGGGATCAAGTTTCCGGATCTGATACATGCGCTGAAGCCGGAACCCAATAATGAAATTCCACAAGGCTCCACTGCGCACGATACTTTCTGGGACTTCATCGCGAATAATCAGGAGTCGGCAGCGATGGTCATGTGGATTATGTCTGATCGCACAATACCACGAAGCTTTCGAATGATGCAGGGATTTGGAGTACATACCTTCCGGCTGGTGAACAAAGAAGGTAAATCCAGATTCGTGAAATTTCATTGGCGGCCGGTACTTGGCATGCATTCTCTTGTGTGGGATGAGGCGCAGAAGCTTGGCGGGGCGGACCCGGACTTTCATCGCAGGGACCTGTGGGAGAATATCAATGCAGGCAACTTCGCAGAGTTCGAACTTGGAATACAGGTGCTGGAGGAAGCGGACGAATTCAAGTTTGATTTTGATATTTTGGATGCAACGAAATTATGGCCAGAAGAAGAAATTCCGGTACGAATCATTGGCAAAATGACGATTAACCAAAATGTCGAGAATGTATTTGCGGAAACGGAACAGTCGGCTTTCCATCCTGGCAACATTGTACGTGGCATTGATTTCAGCAATGATCCACTGCTTCAAGGCCGGCTATTCTCGTATACGGATACACAATTGGCAAGGGTGGGTACGAATTATCAGGAATTGCCGATCAATCGTCCTGTATGCCCTGTACATAACAATCAGAGAGACGGTGCTTCCCGTTATACCATTGATCGGGGGAGAGTCGCTTATCACGAAAACTCTCTTGCCAACAATTCTCCTTATACTGTGCCCGGTACAAAAGGTGGATTTGTAACGTATCCTTCCACGGTGCAAGGTCTCAAGGAACGAAAAACGGCAGCTAGTTTCCTGGATCATTTCTCACAGGCACGTTTATTCTGGAACAGCATGACAGGCGTGGAGCGGAGTCATATCATTCAGGCACTCACGTTTGAGCTCGGGAAGGTAAAGGACGTTTCAATTCGTCAACAGGTCGTTGATATGCTGGGCCATATCAGCACAGAGCTGGCGACCATTCTGGCCCGCGAACTTGGAGTCGCTGTACCGAACGTTTCCGAATCTTCAGTGACAAAGTTCTCCCCTGCGTTAAGCATGGCCAATACCGTGTTTTCTCCCAAAACGCTGCGCGTCGGGGTAATTGTCGGTGAAGGATTCGATGGTCCGAGCACACAATACATTTTGGATGAGCTTAAGAGTGCGGGACTTCGTCCAGTTATTGTTCATGAAAGACAAGGTGTGGTCCATGGAACGGGCGGTGTGGAGTTGAAAGTGGATGACAGCTTTTTGACCGGATCACCTTTGGTATATGATGGGTTGTTCATTGTTGGAGGACAGAAGGAAGATGATTATTTTCAAAAATACAGCCGATCCTATGCCATTGAAACGTACAATCATTTTAAACCGATAGGAGCTACACCGACGGGGGCAGTACTGATTCAGCCAGTCGGTATTATCGGCAAACCTGGTGTCATTGTGGAGCAACAACCTGCGGCTTTTGCAGAGCAATTCATTCAAGCCATGACCCAACAACGCTTCTGGAATCGAACGTAGCAGGCTGGGTGCCTTCAAACGAGCTGATCTCAAATAATAAGAAAAGGACCTCACTAGAGATCCTTTTTCTTTTTTCTTGTGCTTGAAAAAGATATGAGCGCTATTTGCCTAATTTGCTGCAATTGATTATAGGCTTATTTATTGGTGCTGTGCTGTTTCGACGGCAGTTTATCCGTTGGTGTACCTTTACCATTGTTTTTGTTATGACGTGCTTTTTCGGCGTTCTCTTTCACTTTTTTTACAAAATCATGGGTGCTCTCCATGTTTAAGCAAACCTCCTTCAGAAAAATCAAAATGTGTAGCCTGAATCAATCTTAATATAACCATTGGAAGGTCATTATATTTGGATGCTCCACTTTTAAAGTAATATCATTACGACTAGTATGAAACGTCGGTGGGATAAACTGGACATGGGAAGTTCAGGCGTCTAAACTGTATAGAACCATACAAACAAGAAGGAGCCCGAATCGAACCATGTTGCAGAAATTCGGTTTTACACAATATGAAAGTCAGGTATATGAGGCCATATTTGCGCAGGATGCACCGCTCGATGCCACATCCATTGTTAATTACTCCAATGTACCCAAGGCTAAGATATACGAAGTGCTTAATCGGCTTATTGATAAGGGAACCGTCCTAACAACCATGCATGGAAAGAAAAAATTGTACATGGCGGTTGATCTTCAGTCCATTATACTCAAAATAAAGGCTGACTTTGAGAAGGATATTGAGGAATTAAAGACGTATAAAATCAAACGTACATTCACTGATGAACATATCTGGACATTGAAGGATGCATCATCCATTGCATCAAATATTGAACAGCTTATTGAGGAAGCGGATTCATCTATCCTTTTTCTGGCCTGGAACGAGCAAATGGAGAAGTATCGGGAGCTTCTGGAGCAAAAAGAAGCTGAAGGTGTACATGTAGAGGTCCTGGCTGTAGGAGGACTGCAGACGTCTCTAGCCCATAAATATTCGTTAATCCCGATGCTTGAGGACAGTAATCTTGAGCCCTCGCAGCTAATTATTGTTGACCATGGTTATCTTTTGTTTGCAGGAATCGAACATGATTCATGGAAGGCTATTAAGACAACGTCCAAACCGATTGTTAAAGCAATGACGGATTATTTCTATCATGACGTAGCTCTTACTCAAATTACCAAAAAATACGGTGACCAGCTGCTTCAGGATGAAGAAATTGCACGGCTGCTGGCGCGATTAATTTATTAAACTTATGTACCCAAAGCTATTCTTTCTGAGAATAGTTTTTTTGTGTTGAAATCTTCTCTCGATTAAGTTACTATCGTAGTTGTAACTTTCGAGGAGGATTCAAAAATGAATAAAAAAGTATACGTCCTGGCAATCGCGGCCTTTGTGGTTGGTACCGTTGAACTCATTTTAGGCGGGATTCTGGACTTGATTGCAACAGATCTTCATTTAACCTTGGCCAAAGCCGGGTATTTAATTTCCATCTTCTCCCTTGTCTATGCGTTATCTGCGCCTATTTTGTTAAATATGACGGCTAGATTCGAACGTAAAAAAGTATATATGTGCACTTTATTCATTTTTCTAATCAGCAATCTAGTCTCTGCATTTAGTGCCAATTTCTATATACTCTTGGCAGGCAGAGCATTGGGGGCCGCAACGGGATCTCTGATTTTTGTCCTGTCTCTGACGCTCGCAGCCCGTATTGTGGAGCCCCAATATAAAGGGCGTGCTGTGGGGATTATCACGATGGGAGGAAGTGCTTCACTGATCCTGGGTGTGCCTATCGGAATCTTTGTAGGTAACCTAGCCGGATGGCGTGAAGTGTTTATGTTGATCGCGATTCTGACAGCAGTGGTCATGGTTGCCATTGGCATTGCCATGGATCGTGTGCAGCCGATTCCGGCAGTATCCCTGAAGAAGCAGCTTACGGCTCTATGGAACCCGAAAATGCTGGCAATCCATGTTACAACATTGCTTGTGCTCGCAGGACACTTGACGTTATATGCGTATTTCACACCATTTCTCCAGGAAGCACTGGGAGCCAGCTCAACAATGGTCACCTTTATCTATATGATGTTTGGTATCGCTGCTGTAGCAGGCGGCGGAATCGGCGGCATCTTATCAGATCGCTTGCATCCAGCCAAAGCCATTATCATCGTGCTGATACCCTTTATCATAAGCATGGCGGTTATTCCGTTTAGTACCGGGTTGCCTTTAATTGCTTTCTTGATTCTGCTAAGTATCTGGAGTGCGTTAAGCTGGACCGTTACCCCGGTACAGAATAGTCTGATTATCAAAACCTCACCGGCAACGGCTGAAACGTTAATTAGCACCAATTCAGGAATTGCACATGCTGGTATAGCTCTCGGAACTTATATTGGCGGGGTGGTTATCGATCATTCATCCATTATGTATACAGGATGGGTGGGATCGATTCTAATCCTGATGGGTCTGGTGTCAGCCGTTTATGCAATTAGTCGCAAAGAGCAAACGGTGCAGGCAGTTGGTTAATGCATTCATTTAAAAGTTGTCTATGTACACTGCTCGATATTGTTTTACTTCAACAAACCTCTGCGATCCAATCATTATTGGATTCCAGAGGTTTTTTTAATGACTATAGGCATAATATCTCTATATTCAATTTGCAAAGGAACTTGATTTATTTAAGTTATACCATATAATTATTATAGCTTTATAAAGTATCTTAATTTATCAGTTCAAATATTAATATAGACGTAAAGGGGAAACAATCATGAGCAATATCACAACAAAATCGGAAAAACAAAAAATGATCGATGGTGAGCTGTATTTGGCTTCCGATCCCCAATTGTCTCAAGACAGGGAATATGCAAGAAGAATGACACGCATGTACAATCAGACTGCAGAAACAGATGGGGAGCTCCGTACAAAAGTATTGAAAGAGCTATTGGGTTCAACGGGTGTAGACCTGAGCATGGAACCGAACATTCATTTTGACTATGGATACAACATTCATGTTGGAGAGCATTTCTATACCAACTTTAACTGTACGATACTTGATGTATGTGAAGTGCGCATTGGAGATAATTGTTTAATGGGACCTGACGTTCACATATATACCGCTACGCATCCCTTGAATCCGTTTGAACGGATAACAGGTGCAGAGTATGGTAAGCCAGTAAACATAGGAAATAATGTATGGATCGGAGGCAGGGCAGTCATTAATCCAGGGATCACCATTGGGGACAATGTCGTTATTGCTTCTGGTGCCGTAGTCACAAAAGATGTTCCGGACAATATGATTGTTGGTGGAAATCCTGCTAGAATCATTAGAGAAATAGAGCTTTAACATAATCATTTTGGACAGAAGAGTTGGAGGCATAAGAATTCATGACAGAAAAAGAGAAATCACAACTGGGACTACTGTATAATGCGAATTACGACAAAGAATTAATTGATGAGCGTATGTACGCAAAGGGGCTTTGCTACGAGTATAATCAGCTTCATCCAGGCAAGATCTCTGAGAGAGAGGCGCTGCTCAAAAAGTTGCTTGGAAAAACGACGGATCGTTTCCTGATCGAGCAGCCATTTGTATGTGACTACGGCTATAACATTGAAATTGGTGAGAACTTCTATAGCAATCATAATATCGTTATGCTGGATGGAGCTAAAATCCAGTTTGGTGACAACGTTTTTGTTGCACCGAATTGTGGATTCTATACTGCTGGTCATCCTTATGATGTGGAGCAACGTAACGAGGGTCTTGAAATTGTAGGTCCGATCACAGTGGGTAATAATGTATGGATCGGTGGCGGCGTGACTGTGCTTGCGGGTGTGACCATTGGAGATAACACAATCATCGGGGCAGGAAGTGTAGTTACCAGAGAGATTCCTTCGGATGTAATTGCTGCGGGTAATCCATGCAGAGTTATTCGCAAAATAACGGAAGCAGACAAAACGAAGTATAGAAGAAGCTAATAAGCTAATACCAAGTGTATACGAACCCTCAGAATGCCCGATGTTTTTCATCGGGTGTTTTTAAACCCTTTGGAGATATTGTATAGTTACTACATTGGAGAAGAAACTATGGAGTAGGGGTGCTTATGAAAATAGCGAACGCGTATTTGATGAAAGAAATTAATATAAACCATGTACGCCAGGTCATGAAAAGGGTGGAAACAGCAACCAAGCCACAACTGGCCTCCTTGACCAAGCTCAGTGTAGTAACCGTCAATTCACTGGTCAAAGAGTTGTGTGAACTGGGTGAACTGTTTGAGGACGAGACAGTACCTTCCAACGGGGGGAGACCTGCATTAACCTACCGATATAATTACGATTTTAGCTTGGCTTTGGTCATGTATATCAACGAAAAGCAGGGGCAGGATCTGATCACCGCTACCGTCATTAACCTAGAGGATAACATGGTGTTCAGAGAAGAATATACAATGCCCGCCTTTGACCAGAAATATTTCTATGAAATCATTGGAAATGTACTGACTCAGCATGCTTCCATTAAAGTCATCGGTATCGGTATTCCGGGGCAAACCGTGAATGGAGAAATTACGGTGAGCAGTCACCGGCAGTTAGAAGGTGTCCGTATGATTGAAGATCTTGAAGCACAGTTCGGATTACCAGTCCTGGTGGAAAATGATGTGAACGCTGCAATTAGCGGATATTGTGCAAAAAAAGAGTTAGATGAGGATCAATGTGTCATCGGAATTTATTTCCCAACCAAATATCCTCCAGGCATGGGCATTTATCTGGACGGTAAAGTGATTAAAGGAAAACTTGGCATGGCCGGGGAGGTCAAATACCTTCCTATGGGAATTGATTGGTATAATTCGGTAGAAAAAGAAGCGTTTATTGCAACGGTATGCAAAATGATTCAAACGGTAAATGCGATTCTTGCTCCAGACCAGGTTATAATTTACCAGAATATGGTTGAAGAAGATGCTTTGGTTCAAGCTTGGCAAATGTATCAAGCGGATCTGTCGATGCCATCTTATCCTGATGTCAATCTGATCGATTCCTTCCGGGAAGACTTTGAAGCAGGGATGCGATGGCTAACATTGAAAGCGTTGGAACCCGATCTGGTTCAATTTAACTGAAATCGGGACTCACTATATTAGAAAAAATCCCCCAGCAGCAAACAATACACCATCACATCGTTTAGCAATGCATGTCCTTGTTTTCTGCTGGGGGAGAGCAGGAATGCACCTGCTACAGCTGTAACACTAACTAACGTTTTAGGCTCTTGCCGTTACTGATGATGACATCTTTGTACCAGTGGAATGACTTTTTGCGATACCGTTCGAGTGTTCCTGAACCATCGTCATGGCGATCAACATAGATATAACCATAACGTTTTTTCAATTGTGCTGACGAAGCACTGACCACATCAATACATCCCCAGGACGTATATCCCATAACTTCAACGCCGTCTTCAATGGCTTCCCCGACCTGAACAAGATGATCATTCAAGTACTGAATGCGATAGTCATCTTCAACTGTCTTTTCACCATCAGGTCCGGTAATAAGCTCGTCCACAGCGCCCAACCCATTTTCCACAATAAAGAGTGGTTTCTGATAACGGTCATAGAACATGTTCAAAACATAACGCAGTCCTTGCGGATCGATCTGCCATCCCCATTCACTTGCAGGCAAGTAAGGGTTAGGTATACCGCCAAGCAGGTTACCTTCACCTGCAACTTGTTTGTCCGGATCAGCCGTTTGGCAGATACTCATGTAATAGCTGAAAGAAATGAAGTCGACGGTATGGAGCAGCATGTCTTCGTCGCCATCTTCCATCTGAATCTGGATTCCATTTTCACGGAAGTAACGCTTCATGTAACCAGGATAGCGGCCTCTCACATGTACATCTCCGAAGAAATAATTGCTGTGTTCGAATTCCATCACTTTAATCATGTCATCGGGATTCGGTGTCAGTGGATAAGTCGGCATACTGAGCATCATACAACCAATCTGTGCAGATGGAATGATCTCATGACAGAGTTTTACAGCAGAAGCGCTGGCTACAAACTCATGGTGTATTGCCTGATAAAGATCCTGCTTGCTCAATTTCTCTTTTGGTGTGTAAATCCCACCACTCATAAAAGGTGCTTCCAGAATCGAATTGATTTCGTTGAACGTGAGCCAGTATTTCACTTTATCTTGATAACGTTTGAATACAGCAGTCACATAACGCTCGTAGAAGCCGACCATCTTCCGATTAACCCAGCCATCATATTCCTTGGAGAGATGGAGAGGTGTCTCGTAGTGGGAAAGGGTGACCAGTGGTTCGATTCCGTATTTATGACACTCGTCAAAGAGATCATCATAGAATTGAAGGCCTTCTTCATTGGGTTCTAGTTCATCGCCCTTAGGGAAGATACGGGACCAGGCGATGGAAGTACGGAATACCTTGAATCCCATCTCAGCGAACAGCTTTACGTCTTCTTTATAACGGTGATAGAGATCAATCCCGATCAGTTTCATGTTATCTTCAGTCGGTTCTTCAGTAATGGGACCCATGATACCCTTGGGAGCCACATCCTGAGTGGACAAACCTTTGCCACCTAAATTATATGCACCTTCAGCCTGGTTGGCGGCAATCGCACCACCCCACAGAAAGTTTTCGGGGAAATCAAATGATGGATGTTGAGAATGAGTCATGTGTATCGCTCCAATCGTTATGAATTCGTTGTGAATATTACATACAGCAGCACTGCATAAAAAAAGCTTAATCGTTGGAACGGGTTACACGTCAAGTTTTACTTTTTATTTATTTTGAGGCAAACTGTAATTCATCATAGAATGTCAGCAAGAAAGGAGACTTCATGTGTCCAAGTTCGATGAAATTATGAAGCTGTCCGGCTACTCGAAGGCCACCGTGTCCAGAGTAATTAATCATTCACCACATGTGAGTGACGAGGCCCGGCAGAAAATAACACAAATCATGAAACAGCTAAACTATATCCCGAACCGAAATGCCATTTCGTTATCCACCGGACAGACCAAGCAAATTGGAATTGTCACATCCGCAACCAACGAGATTATTCTTACGTTTATGAATCAATTCATTGATACAGCGATGGATTATGGATTTCAAACCCTGATCTATACTTCGCGTGGAGATAAAGAGATTGAATTGCAGGCGTTCGAGGATCTGCGGAGTAAACGGGTAGATGGACTGGTCATTATGACCTGTGTCAATCATCCAGACAAACTGAAATCCTACTGCGAGTATGGTCCGATTGTATCTTGGCAGCGGATGGGAGATGACGAAATTCCGTCAGTGGCTATGGATCAGGCGCAAGGCTACAAGCTGGCTCTTGAACATCTGGTGTCCAAAGGCTATACCCGCATTGCTAATGCCTTTGGCAGAGCAGAAAGTCTGAATACCCAGAGTCGGCGGGAAGCCTATGAATCATTTATGGCAAATAAGGGGCTGCCTGTATTGCGTGAAGCCTATCAATATTCCGTGTTCAGTTCATCTGACGGAGAAGAGGCGATGCGAAGAATGGCAAATGGGCCAGAACTTCCTCAAGCAGTGTTATGTTCGAATGATTATGCAGCAATCGGGATCTGGTCCGAAGCACGCAAACAGAATATACAAGTTCCCGAACAACTTGCTATTGTTGGTTTCGATGATATAGAGCTGTCCCGTGTTCTTGGAATAACAACTATACATAATCCAATTGCAGAACAAGCTACTCAGGCCTTTCATCGATTATGGGCCGTCCTTGGTAAGCAGGAGTTACAGCCTCAGCAACTGGAATTTCAACTGATTGAACGTGCGACCACCTGAATTGATTTTTTTGGGGAAGAAAGTACATCATTGAATATGAATTGTTAGACCACTAGGAGAATGTAACATAGCAAAGGAGGGATCGTTATGGCACGTGTTTTATTTATTAACGGTGGATCAGAGGGTCATGTCAATCCAACGATTGGCGTCGTACAAGAGCTTATTTCACGCGGGGAAGAGGTCGTGTACTTCACTATAGAAGCGTATCGGGAACGTATGGAGAAAACGGGTGCTATAGTCCGAACCTTTGACGATCAAAAATTCATTAAAGCCTTTGTCTCGGGTGGCAGAACTTATTTGCTCGAGCGAGTCAACGGTCTTTTGCTTACGGCAGATATCGTCATTCCAAGTGTCCTTGAACAGATCAAGGGTGAACATTTTGATTACATCATCCATGATTCCATGTTTGGCTGCGGACGTTTGCTTGCGCAAATTCTGAGGCTGCCTGCAATTAATTCATGCACTTCTTTTGCGCAGACCAAAGAATCTTTCGATCATTTGATGCAACACTTTTTCTTAAATGTTCCTGCCGAAATCGTCCAACCTATAAACGATACATTCCATAGCCTAACGATTAGGTTACAGGAAAAATATGATGTGGAGATTGCTTCGCCCTACGAGGTGTTTTGCAATCCCGCGCCGCTTACCGTCGTATATACTACAAGGGAATTTCAGCCCTATGGAGAAGAATTCGACCACACGTATCAATTTGTAGGACCGTCCATATTTTCGCGACTAACGCATGAAGACTTTGATATGGAAGCAATTAAAGGGAAAAGATCTATTTACATTTCACTGGGTACGATTTTTAACCAAGCTCTTGATTTCTATAAGCTTTGCTTGGAAGCATTGGGGAATACCAATCATACAATTGTCATGTCTGTAGGGGATAGAACACAAATTACCGATCTGGGAGCAATTCCGGAAAATTTCATCGTTAAACGTTATGTTCCACAAATGGATGTATTGCAGTCTGCTAAATTATTTATCACACACGGCGGGATGAACAGTACCAATGAAGGTTTATATTACGGGGTTCCCCTCATTATACTCCCTCAGAGCGCGGATCAGCCGATCATTGCAGAGCAGGTTGTTTGTAGGGGAGCAGGTATCAGCTTACAAATGCAAACCTTGACCGCCAGTCAGCTGCGTGAAGCTGTGGATCATGTGTTGAGCGTTACTTCTTTTGAGAAAGCTGCTGCGAATTTGAAGGAATCCTTTCGGAAATCAGGCGGATATCATTATGCTGTTGATGCGATTTTCGAATTTAAGAGTCAACATTTCATTCACGGATAGTTCAGTCATTAATTATTCAAAATTGAAGCATTTTCGGACCTGAACCATGCGGTATACTGAACAAGACGTTTCAAGAGAAGCTGCATTATTACAGATTGTGTGGCTTCAAGTTGAAATATCTTGTAACAAGTTACATATTTCACAAACTAGCCGCTGGAAAGGTGAGATTGAACAGGATGAAGACAGTCACGGGTCGATTCAGAATTGCAGGCATATGGGAAGGTGTATCATTACTGCTGTTGATTTTTATAGCCATGCCGCTTAAATATTTTGCCGATATGTCTTCCCCAGTAACCATTATGGGTATGATTCACGGTATTCTTTTTCCGCTATATCTGATTGCACTTGTGCATTTGGCAGTTGTGAAGAAGTGGAAAGCTTCACGCTGGTTCATGGGATTGGTTGCAGGCTTATTGCCTTTCGGAACATTTGTATTCGAGTCCTATCTTCGCAAGAGAGACTGGAAGTAAGGATTGCAGAAAAGAACAATGACAATGACAGCAGGCGACCAACTCCGGATGTTATCCGAACTGGTCGCCTGCTCGTTTCCGTGTAAATTCTTTTCTTGAAAAGAGTGCGAACGCGTTATTTTACGGTGCCTTGCTGACGATCTGATAGCAGGCTAACTCCAATATCGCCAGAGGCATCAGATACAGGTGTATACGCGGAGAAGGAGATAACAGCAATCAGGGCAGTAAGCAGAAAAACAAATGATTTTTTCATACAATAACCTCTTTTCATATGGGATGATCTTCCAACTACATTTTAATGCAGGTAGGCTGTGTTTGAAAAGGAAATGTTTAGGCGAGTGCAAAATTTGTACAGTTAGACATTCGTGATAAACTATGGTTTAACTCTAGCTGTCAACTGACCGAAAGGGATGATCCTTATGAAAGAGCTTAATGACATAACATCCATTGAAATGATTGAAGAGATGATTCAACAACATGAATTGGTTTTTTTATATGTATCACGGCCAGAGTGCAGCGTATGTCACGCTTTACTCCCCAAGATTAGGGAGTTACTTAAACCTTATCCGATGGTGCACTTGGCACACATCAATGCCAACCAAGTGGAAGAGGTGGCGTCCAGGTTTCTTATTTTCACAGTTCCCACGATGATTATGTTGGTGGAGCAGAAGGAATATATTCGAGCTGATCGCTTTGTTCGCTTCGATCGATTGGAAGAGCAGGTGCAGCAGATTTATCATATGTACACCCGTAATGGGGAATAGGAAACATGATTATCGGCAGCTCACACAGGAGCTGCTATTTTACATATCTGTCTCTAACGTCGGTGTTAAGCAACCATGCCATCATCAAAGCAAAAGAATGAGAAAAATAATTAAAAGAAAAAGTGTTGTATTGAAAACGGTTTTATGCTAATTTAAAATATATAAAAACGTTTTTATAGCAAAGGACCAAAAAATTATGGGAAAGATTACGATTAAAGATGTTGCAAGGGAAGCCGGCGTATCCATTTCTACGGTTTCCAACGCCTTGAATGGCGTAGATGTCTTGAATCCGGAGACCAAATCACATGTCCTGAAGGTGGCAGAGCGTTTAAATTACGTTCCCAACCTGAACGGCAAGCTGCTGAAATCCGGGCAAACCAAGATGCTGGGCTTCTTTACCACAAGTGTGTCGGGTCCGTATTTCTATAAGCTGGTTGAATCCATGTCTCGTGAATGCGATCGTCTAGGTTACGGACTAAATGTATTTGTGACCAAGGATAAGCAGGTCATTATGAGTAATATTCTGGGACGGCGTGTGGATGGCGTCATCATCTACGAAGAACTGCGGATTGATGAGCAGGATATTGTCGCTATGGAGAAAGACAAGATCAAGGCTGTATTTCTGGATCGGGTCTATCAGAGTGATACGATGGGAAGCGTCATTTTTGACTCCTATGTAGCGGGTTATGAAGCGACCAAGTATTTAATTGGACTTGGGCACAAGAAAATTGCATACATATCCGGCGTGGACACCATGTTTGACAGTAATCAGCGTAGAGATGGATATCTGGCTGCTTTGCGTGAGTACCAGCTTCCGCTGGATGATGATTACATCTTACAGGGATATTTTGAGGAAGAGGGCACTTACAGTGCTGTGAAATCTTTCCTTCATCTGAATCCTGCCAAGCTACCTGATGCTTTTCTTGCAGGAAATGATGTGAGTGCAATCGGCTGCATCCATGCATTGAAGTCTCATGGCTTCGAAGTTCCCCAAGATGTAAGTGTAGTAGGCTTCGATGATATTGATATTGCCCAATATTTTTCCCCACCATTAAGTACCGTAAGAAACCAGATTGCAAGGCAGGGTATCCTGGCGATCAATCACCTGGTTCGCATGATTAAGAAGAAGGAACATGGGGTTTCACAGAAATTGGCGGGTGAACTTATCATACGGGGTTCAAGTCATGTGAAGATGGACCGGAGTGATTTTTTAACATAGCGGATGTAATCATTTCCGGTCTTTTTTAATTATTGATTTGAGATTAGGGGGTTTTTTTGTCGGAAAATAAAAACGTTTTTATGAAAGTATGCTTAAGTTGGAGGGGAGAAAAAGAGCGTGAGTAAATTAGCCGTAGAGACGTCGTCAACCGGTAAAAAGCCTGTAAAACCGGGGGGAAGGAAGCCAATCGGACAAAGAGTAAAAGAGTTCGTCATCGATTATAGAAGACAATGGGAAATTCAATCGATGATTATACCCGGCATCATTTTTATGATTATTTTTTGTTACATTCCGATATACGGATTGACGATTGCATTCAAAAATTACACCGTTATTGATACGCTGTCTAGCGCACCATGGGTCGGTTTGGAAAATTTCAGAATCATTATGTCAGACAAATACTTCTGGGATGCGGTAGTGAATACGCTAGGGATCAGCTTTTTGAAATTGGGTATCGGGTTCGTCATTCCCATTATCCTGGCAATCATGATCTATGAATTAAACAGCGGACGTTTCAAAAAGTTCGTGCAAACGGTTTCATATCTACCTCACTTTCTGTCCTGGATCGTACTGGGCGGCATGCTGATCACCTGGTTTTCAACAACAGGATTGTTTAATCAGCTGCTACTCAGCTTGGGAGTGATCTCGCAACCGCAAAACATTTTGCTGGATGCAGGCAAGTATTGGTGGATTGCAGTATTATCCGATATTTGGAAAGAGGCCGGCTGGGGAACGATTCTGTATTTGGCGATTATGTCCAAGATTGATCCTACGTATTACGAGGCAGCCAAAATTGATGGTGCAAGCCGTCTCAGACAAATTTGGAATATCACATTACCCAACATGAAGTCGATCATTAGCCTTAATCTGATTCTTACTGTAAGCGGTTTACTTGGTTCCAATCTGGACCAAACGCTCGTTCTGATGAACTCGCAAAACCGTGACAAGGCAGAAGTTATCAATTCGTATGTATATCGTATGGGGATGTCACAGGGTGACTTTTCGTATGCTACCGCGGTTGGTCTTGGCGTCTCGATCGTGTCCGTTATTCTGCTGGTCACCGCGAACAAAATTACAAGCAAATTAAACGATAATCAATCTGTGCTGTAGAAGGAGGCATCCCGTGTGAATGGAAAGGTGGCTAAAGAAGATCTCGATAGTCGGATCTTTGATACCTTAAATATTATTTTACTCGCTATTTGTACTGTCATTATTGTGGTTCCGCTCTGGAATGTCATTATCTCTTCTTTTAGCTCAGGCAAGGCTTTGGCTGAAGGCGGGTTCATCTTCTGGTCACCGGAGTTCTCGCTGGAGAATTATAGAGCCGTGTTCAACGATTCGAGCATCTGGCAAGCGTTCTTCATCTCCGTTTCCAAAACAACAATCGGAGTCGTTACACATGTGTTCTTCTGTGCCATGGTCGGTTACGGTCTGAGCAAAAAGCACATACGTGGACGTAAACTGTACGTTGCCATGGGGGTTATTACGATGTTCTTCTCTGGCGGAATGATCCCAACGTACCTATTGATCAAATCACTTGGCTTGCTCAACAGCTTCTGGGTGTACATTATTCCGGCATTGTTCAGCTTCTATGATGTCGTCATTCTGATGAATTTCTTCAGGAATGTACCGGATTCCCTGGAGGAGTCAGCCAAAATCGATGGTGCAGGAGATTGGCATATTTTCCTGAAAATCTTCATCCCGCTGTCCATGCCAGCGATGGCAACCATTGCATTGTTCAATGGGGTTGGGCAATGGAATGACTTTATGACAACCAAGTTGTACATTACCGATCAGTCGCTGTATCCATTACAGATGATGCTGTACGAGATTATTGTTCAGTCCCAAACGCAGTCGATGCAAAATATCGGCGGTTCAGCAGTCATTGAAACAACGACTAAAGGGGTTCAACTGGCTACGATTGTTATTACAACACTGCCGATCGTACTGATCTATCCCGTCCTTCAAAGATACTTTATCTCGGGTATGATGCTAGGTGCAGTCAAGGAGTAACGGAAATCTATTACTCGAAAGTTCGCTCTATTCAATATTTCTCACCTAACTTTAAGGAGGAAACAATATGTTCAAGATGAATAAGGCAGCAGGCAAAAAAGGAGTTAAACTGTGCGCGGCATTGCTGACAGCGGTGATCATGATTACAGGCTGCAGTAGTGGATCAGGAGGTTCGAGCGATGGGAACTGGGTTTCCATTGAAGATCGCTATACAGTCGATCCGGAAAAACCAGCTTGGCAGCTGGATAAGAAGGAAGAAGCTACAGACCTAACTTGGTACGTTAATGCCGACTGGTGGAACACGGATTTCGGCAAAGACATTGTAACCAAGAAGATCAAGGAAGATCTGAATATCAATATCAAATTCATTACAGGTGATGACACGAAGTTGAATACGTTCTTTGCCGGTGGAGATATGCCTGACCTGCTGACCGTGTTTGACTCTAACTCTCCTGTGGTACAGAAAGCCGCAACCTGGGCTATGCCGCTGAACGATCTTGCGGAGAAATATGATCCATACTTCAATAAAGTTGCGGCTGCCGATACCCTGAACTGGTTCCAGCAGGCTGATGGCAAGACGTATGGCTATCCAAACTACTCCAATACGCAAGCAGACTATGATAGCGGTAACATCCCGGCCAAAACAGCATTTATCATCCGTAAAGATGTGTACGAAGCTTTGGGAAGTCCTGTCATGGGAACGCCAGAGGAATTTGAAAATGTGATGAAACAGATCAAGGAAAAGTTCCCAACGCTGATTCCATTTGGTTTTAACTCTATCGGTGAAGGAACAGGTTCACTCGGAGACGTGTTGCAAGACTTCATTGGTGTGCCGCTTGAAACTGAAAATGGAGAATTCTATGATCGCAATCAGGATGAAGATTATCTTACATGGCTGAAGACTTTAAATAAGGTATACAGAGACGGAAATATCAGTGATGACAGCTTTGCTGATGATGGTACGGCCTTTGAGGAAAAAGTGAAATCTGGAAAATATGCAACGTTGCTGATGGATGGTACACCTCAACAGGGTGGAAATCTGCAAATTTATCTGAGTGCCAATGAAGGCAAAGAGTATGTTGCCATTGATGGACCACAAAGCACCAAGGGTAATGCACCGACGCTCAATCAATCCGGTATTACTGGGTGGATGATCAACTTCATCTCCAAAGACGCCAAAGATCCGGCCAAAGCGATTCAAATCTTCACGTACCTGCTGAGTGAAGAAGGTCAGCTTCTGATGAACTATGGTATCGAAGGTGAGACGTATAAAAAGAATGCAGATGGTACGGTTGAGCTGCTCCCGGCAGTGAAAGACCTGCAACTGCACAATGCGGACAAATTCAAGAAGGAATACCGGTTGGGTGAATTCATGTTCTTTGGCCATGACCGTCACAAAGCACTGAGTGCGGATGCTTTCCCGGAAGCGATTAAACAAATGCAAGAGTGGGGCAAAGGAAAACTGAAACCACACTTCATTCTGGAGAATATTAGTCCGAATCAAGGAACACCTGAAGCACGTGCGTTGTCGGCGATCAACGCCAAGTGGAATTCAACCCTGGTAAGCATGGTTCGTGCCAAAGATGATGCGTCTTTTGACAATGCACTCGCCGCTTACAAGTCATTTTTAGGTGAAAACCGTTGGGATGAAATCCTGAAGGTTCGTAGTGAGAAAATGAAACAGAACAAAGAGAAATTGGGTATCCAATAAGAGGAATGTGGAGGGAAAACATATGACGAAATTCAAAATGTACAAATCCACGGGAGAAGATGCATTGTTTGTATCCGTGTCCCAGGATCAATTGAAATCTCAGGACTCCGGCAAGGAAACAACGACTATCCTTCTGGATGATCAGCAAACGTATCAGGAAATGGATGGTTTTGGAGCTTCTTTTACCGACTCATCTGCCTATCTGATTAACCAGGTATTAAGCGATGAGCAGAGAGCGGAAGTCATGACGCGGTTGTTCCATCCTGAGGAGGGCATCGGATTGTCAGTCATTCGCAATCCGATGGGAGCTTCAGACTACGCCAGAACGGTATACAGTTATAATGATCTGCCAGAAAATCAAACGGACCCGGGATTATCCGGGTTCAGCATTGCACACGATGAAGCGGATGTTATTCCTTTGACTCAGAAGGCTTTGGAACTGAATCCTGAATTGAAGCTGTTCGCTTCACCATGGAGCGCCCCGGGTTGGATGAAAACAAGCGGCTCCATGATTACAGGTCAATTGAAAAATGAGTGGTATCCGGCATATGCGGAATATTTTGTGAAATATATCCAAGCCTACGCATCACATGGATTGCCTATCCATGCAGTAACACCACAGAATGAAGCACTTTATGAACCAGGTCATTATCCAGGTATGTTAATGCCAGCTGAAGCACAAGCAGACTTTATCAAAAATCATCTCAAGCCGGCTTTGGTCAGAAATGACATTCAGTCCAAAATCCTTTGTTATGATCACAACTGGGATCGTCCGGATTACCCGCTGACCGTGCTTGATGAGGCGGCAGAAGAGGTAGATGGAGTCGCTTGGCACTGGTATGGGGGCGAAGCCTCGGCACAAACAAAGGTGTATGAAGCCTTTGCCGGTAAAGAGGTACATTTCACCGAAGGATCAGGAGGAGAATGGATCCCTCCATTCGAACAAGCTTTCTCCAATGTGATCAGAACAGGTATTGAGATTCTTCGCAATTACAGCAAATCTTTTGTGCTCTGGAATATGGCACTGGATGAGAACAACGGCCCTACCGTTCCTGGATTCGGGAAAAGTACGTGCCGCGGCATTGTGAAGGTTAACCAGCAAACGAAAGAGCTTACCTATACACTGGACTATTATGCTCTGGCTCATTTCAGTGCATTGATTCGTCCCAAAGCAGTACGCATTGACTCGTCTTCCAATGAGGCATCCATTCGTTCTGTTGCCTTCAAAAATACAGACGGTTCTATTGCTCTTGTGCTTTTCAATGACGGAGAAGAAACAGGAAATGTGCAGGTTCAGCTAAGAGAAGCAGAACTGTTAAGTTTCCAACTCGAATCCAAAAGTGCTTTGTCCATTTTGATTAACCAAGAGTAATCATGTTGTAATGAAAGAAAAGGCGATACTCAGAGAATTAACTCAGAGTATCGCCTTTTTATATTGCATCCAGTGAGCCTATACTCTTTGGATTGCTAGATTTGGTGTTCCTCCACTCTCATCAATAAACAGAACATACTTATTTCCACTAGTGCCTGTTAACACTAGACCCGGCTGGTTAAGTACACCGGGATTATAATATAACAGTTGCTGAACAAGAGGCAAGGCAGCTGGAAGAGTTGGCTGATTCATGGCAATTAACTGCGTCGTTGCTTTTACACTGTCGCCCGCCTCGATAACCCCACCGACACCTAGGTGATTTGTAATGGAGGAGCTATCGTTAATCTGCAAGCTGCCAGCAACCGTCTGGTCTCCGTTCACCTGCAGGTCCAATCCAATCGTTTCATTACCGTTTACCTGCAAATCCTGATTAATGGTCTGGTTTCCTGTGACAAAAATGCTATCGAATGTTGGCAATCATATCAACTCCTATCTGGTTTAATATATTTTATGAGGACAAGAACTGGATGGACACGGGGTTGTGGCACATTTAAAGACACGGATGAAGCCCATCTTTGAGTAGTTAAACACCTAAAAATCAGTCGATAGAAACCTAGCCAAAGACAGATGCATATTGTAGGCAAAGAGAGTCAATCCGTTTCGTGATGGGAGGGTATGGTCATCAAAAAAAGGAGGAGTACGCCAACAAAGTCCCAAAAGAATCGGCGCACTGTCCAGCATCCCAATAAGGTGTACCTTAGACAAATAAACGCAACATTAAACCGTAAACTCAAATCAATCCAGCATCATCTGGTTGTACAGCAATCGGACTTACAGCAGCATCTTATGAAAATAATTCAAGACGGCAAGGAACAGAGCGTGGAAAGTAAAGACAGCAGAGCAGTTTCAGATTCTCCCCGTGTTCAATATAAACAGTTGAATGTTCTCCTGATAACTCCTGCTATGGAAAGAGAGAGCTCTGCGAACTCTATTTTGATTGAACAGAGCTTGAGGCATCTGGTTCAACATGTCAATGAGATCAAAACGATCCAGCCAGTGGCAGATCACACTTCAGGACAGCAATTAGATTTGATTCTAGTCCTGCATGGAGAAGATGTTCTATCGAATCAGAATTTGGAAGCAATGAGCGCATCCTCAGCCACAAAGGCAATTTGGCTGTCGGATCAGCCGGATCTAAAACAGATGGAATCGATCATCCCTTTTTTTGATTATGTTTTTACACAGAATTCCGCTCACATTCCCTCCGATCAGCATACGGGGAAGGTATCATGTCATGAACTTCCTTTTCCACCGAATCCCACAGTGTTCTGTCCACAGGTGGTGGGAAGAGAATACGAGTCCGATATCTATATCATTGGGGATGCACATCCTGGTAGCTGCCTGTATGCTCTTGCCACTCATGCGTGGTTATCGGATAAAAAAGTGCGAGTTGAGGGAGAGGGATGGAAGGATTTCGGTGCATTTGTGCCTGTGCAACCTCATGAGCTTCGGGAAAAGTTGTACAACGGCAGCAAACTTGTTGTTCAGGACAACTCATCCGCGAGACGAATCATGGAAGTAGCGGCATGCGGCACATTTCAACTTGTTTCGGCTACCTCAAGTGGTCCTGCGAACACGGCTGTTTTCCAACGCTATGCAACCATTGAAGAACTCGTACAGAAGCTTGGACATTATTGGGACCATGTGGAACAACGAAGATTGGCTGCCTCCCAGGCACTTTCTTATATGAAGTACAATCAATCCTACCTTCATAAAAGTTTGCAACTTATGGATATTATTTTCCAATGAATACGTCTGTTAATTGGAGGAGTCCTACTTGAAGCTTATTGCGTTACATTTGCCCCAATTTCATCGAATTGCGGAAAATGACAAGTGGTGGGGAAACGGATTTACAGAATGGACGAATGTAAAAAAAACAATCCCCCTGTATCCGGGCCATTTGCAACCCAGGAAGCCGTTGCATCAGAACTACTATGATTTGACAGATCCCAAGGTGCGCAAATGGCAGGCTGAGACAGCCAAAAACTATGGAATATACGGATTTTGTTATTATCACTATTGGTTTAAAGGCAAACGATTGCTTGAGAAACCGTTTGATGAGATTTTGGACAGCGGAGAACCGAATTTTCCTTTTTGTTTGTCATGGGCCAATGAAACATGGACACGCAAATGGGACGGACGCGAAGAGGATATTCTTATTTCGCAAGACTACGGGGATGAGAGCGATTGGAAAGAACATTTCGATTATCTGGTCAGAGCGTTTAAGGATAAACGATACATCTGTGTAGAGGGAAAACCGCTATTTTTGATCTATCGGCCTGCCAGCATCCCTCGATGTCAGGAAATGATTCATTTTTGGCGTAGGCTTGCGATAGAACACGGGCTGGAGGGTATCCATTTTGTGCAGACGATAGGTGGTTTTCCTACCTTTAATTCTCCTGTCTTTGACGCTAGCATGGAATTTGAGCCCCACTATACGTTTGCGCATGGTCACATGAATGGAATATGGATTGAACTGGACATCAAGGGGCAGAAGCACATTGTGGTGAATTACGATAAAGTATGGTCATCCATTCTCGAAAGAACACCGCACCGAAACGGGGAGGTTGTATATCCTGGTGCATTTGTAAATTGGGACAATACGCCGCGCCGATCAATTGATGGACAGAGTACAGTAGGGTCAACACCTGAAAAATTCGGATTATATTTATCGCGACAGATAGCGAGAGCCAAGGAATTGAACAGGAGTGGCTTCCTGTTCGTCAACGCATGGAATGAGTGGGCGGAAGGAGCGTACCTTGAACCGGATGACGATTATGGGTACGCCTACTTGAGAGAGGTCAAAAGAGTAGTTGATCAAGGAGCGGGAAAGCGCAGCAAGTTATGACAATGGAGTTCCCTTGTGGAGCTCCGTTTCATTTGGCTGTGTGCAATCTATCATCTCTTTCACTGTTCTTACTGTGATTTGTTTGCGGTACTCCGTTGGATTAAGACCCGTGTGCTTTTTAAATTGCCTTGAGAAATAATATAAGTCACTAAACCCAAGGTGTGCGGCAATGGCAGTGACTGTTTTTGACGTACAGGTCAGAAGTTCTTTTGCCTTATCCATTTTTTTGCTGGCAATATAGTGGATGGGGGGTACGCCGATCTGCTGTTTAAAAAAACGAATAAAATAATTAGGATGCATGTAGGCAATCTGAGCCAGATCCCGTACAGAAATGTTTTCTTCAATGTTGGAATCGATATAGGCCAGTATGGCAGAGATTTTTTCCATAACAGACACATTTATATAACTAATCTGTTCCTGATCCAGATGCATAATGTAGTGTGACAACAGCTCTATTAACTTGCTTTTTGCCATCATATGCGCATAGACTTCACCTGATCGGGCGTAGTCAAGAATGCTGTTGAATATTTCCTGTATCAGCTCGGGCCGATCCGATGTACAGAAGTGGGGAAAATTAAGAATTTGAAATAGGTTGATGCCTCCCACTCTCGCACTGAAATGACACCAGTATTTGAGAAAAGGACGATTGCTGATGGCTGAGTAAGATTGCTTAACCCCCTCAGGCATTAAAAAAAGCTGTCCCGGTGCAGGGTAATACTCCTGATCACCAATCTTGAGCCAGCCCTCGCCTTCACAGATCAAATAAAATTTGCTGTAATCGGGTGTGTAATCAAGGTCCCTCCAATCCGTATCGCAGCGATTGAAGTTGACCATGAACAAATCAACCTGAAGATTGGATAAGTGGTTCGTGAGCAAGTTCTTATGATTCATTATCCTCAACTCCCTACAAAGGTTATTATTGTCCATCCTAAAGTTAACGTTCTGCATGTCTATCCGCGGATCATGCCACTACAATACAAGTGGATATGATAACGGAAGGAATGAGAATGATCATGGATAAAAATGAATATTTGCAACAGATCGAAGAGACCATTGCCGAAGGGAAGTATAAGGACAATTGGAATTCCCTTAGCGCATTTGAGGTTCCCGAGTGGTATCAGAACGCTAAGTTCGGTATTTTCATTCATTGGGGCCTTTACTCGGTCCCGGCTTATGATAGTGAGTGGTATTCACGAAATATGTATATAGAGGGCTCCAAAGCTTATGAACATCACCTTAGTGTTTATGGCCATCCGAAGGATTTTGGCTATAAGGATTTTATTCCGATGTTCCGAGCAGAGAAGTTCGATGCAGATGAGTGGGCAGTGCTTTTTAGAAAGGCAGGAGCCCGTTATGTGATGCCTGTAGCCGAACACCATGATGGCTTTCAAATGTACAAAAGCTCCTTCTCTCACTATAACACAGTTGAAATGGGACCCAAACGTGATTTGCTGGGTGAGATGAAGGTCGCGTATGAGAAGCAGGGTCTTATCTTGTGTGTTTCGTCACACCGTGCTGAACATTGGTTTTTCATGTCTCATGGAAAAAACTTCGATTCAGATATCAAAGAGCCGCTCAGATGCGGGGATTTCTACTGGCCTGCAATGCCAGAACCGGATCATCATGACTTATATGGCTCCCCTCCAACGGATGAATATTTGGAAGATTGGTTGATTCGTTGCTGTGAACTGGTGGATCAATACCAGCCGAGCGTTTTTTATTTTGACTGGTGGATCCAGACGGCGGCGTTCAAACCATACTTGAAAAAGTTCAGCGCCTACTACTATAACAAAGGTGAAGAGTGGGGCATTCCGGTAGCGATTAACTATAAACATGATGCTTTTATGCTTGGTTGTGCCGTTCCGGATGTGGAGCGCGGGCAATTTGCCGATCTGAAGCCGTATTTCTGGCAAACCGATACGGCTGTCGCTAAAAATTCCTGGTGTTATACAGAAAACAATAACTATAAAACAGCGGATGAAATCATCAGGGACCTCGTTGACATTGTGAGCAAAAATGGTAGCCTGCTGTTGAATATTGGACCAAAAGCAGATGGCAGCATCCCGGATGAAGACAGAGATATTCTGCTCGCTATAGGTCAATGGCTGGAAGTGAATGGTGAGGCGATCTATGACACGACGTTCTGGCGGACGTATGGGGAAGGGCCGACCGAGGTGAAGGAAGGGCAATTTACAGATGGCGAGACCAAGATCTTTACAAGTGAGGACATTCGTTTCACTGTAAAAGAAAGCTGCCTTTATGCGACGGTTATGGCTTACCCGGAGAACGGGATCGTTCATATTCGTTCGCTGAAGGAGAACTCTCATCATTTCCATGGACTGATTAGGGACATTCAGGTATTGGGCTTCGACGAAGAACCGGAATGGAGCAGGACGGAAGAATTCTTGACGATAACGACAAGGAACGTGCATAGCGGCTCACCCGTCGTATTTAAATTAGAACTGGATTAAGAGATGAGATCGAAGGGCTATAACCAACAGTAATACGTACCGGTTATAGTCCTATTCTTTGTGCGATTCTGTAATGGATTATACTCGTTTACGCGTTGAAGAAGGGCTATCTTGTCCATTGTATATCCTGTTCGCTGTTAGAAATAATCGAGCTACATACAGAATACATTTAATGTAAACGTTGTTACGGATTGAGAAAAATGGGGTATCCCCGTTCAGAATCAGTCCGTTAATATGGGGAGGGAAAATATTGTTGAGAAAAAGAAAAATCGTCAGTATGCTGGTGCTGTTCAGTTTCCTGATCGCTTTGCTGCCTGGCACGACGACAAACGCAGCGACCAATTGGAATCTGGTATGGAGTGACGAATTCAATGGAAGTTCTCTGAATACGTCAAATTGGTCTGCAGAGATCGGTACCGGCAGCGGTGGATGGGGAAATAATGAATTGCAGTATTATACGAATCGCACCGAGAACCTGCAAGTTACAGGTGGCAATCTGGTCATCACTGCACGTAAAGAAAATTACAATGGCAGCAGCTATACCTCCGCACGAATCAAAACCCAAGGCTTGAAGGATTTTACTTATGGGAAAGTCGAAGCACGTATCAAGCTGCCGTCCGGTCAGGGGTTGTGGCCTGCTTTTTGGATGCTGGGAAGCAACATTAATTCCGTCGGCTGGCCTAAGAGCGGAGAGATCGATATTATGGAGCGGGTAAACAACAATGCATTTGTAAACGGTACCGTGCATTGGGATGCTAACGGGCATGCCGATTATGGGAAGATATCGGAAAATCTTGATTTTTCACAATTTCATGTGTACAGCATCGAATGGGATTCCAAATATATAAGATGGTTTGTGGATGGCAAACAATTCAATGAGTTTTACATTGAAAATGGAACAGGCAACACAGAGGAGTTTCAGCGTCCGTTTTTCCTCCTGTTGAATATGGCTGTGGGCGGGAATTGGCCTGGCAGCCCTAATAATGCGACACCTTTCCCATCACAAATGCTGGTGGATTACGTGCGGGTATATCAAGCAGCGAGTACACCGAACATTGTCAGCGGAGGCCTCTATACGATTGGTTCCAAAGCAAGCGGTAAAGTGTTGGATATTGTGGATGTATCCACGGCAAGCGGAGCCAAAGTACAACAATGGACCAACTACAGTGCGAGCAACCAAACGTTCAGAGTCGACAGCACAGGGGACGGTTTCTATAAACTCACGGCTGTTCACAGCGGAAAAGTTCTGGATGTTCCTAACTCAACAGCATCACCCGGCGTGCAGCTCCAGCAATGGGACGATAACGGCTCTAACGCCCAAAGGTGGAGCATCCAGGATGCGGGTAACGGTTACTATAAAATCATTTCCAAGGTGAATGGATTAGCGGTAGATGTTTCGAGCTCTTCAACGGCAGATGGGGCTGCAATCCAGCAATGGAATGATAACGGTACAGAGGCACAAAGATGGTCGTTCAATAAACGGTAGGCAGCTATGACTGTACAGACTCGTCTGTTGTTGGTGTTCTCGGCGACGGCTACCGGACTCACACTCGTGAATACCGTTGTCGGCTATGCAAGTGGTGGCGTGAATATTACCTGATTTAGTTTAGCGAACAACAGAATTAATAAATTGAAGAAACAAGCTGGGCTCCATTTGAATAGGAGACAGCTTGTTTTATTGTTCTGTTAGGTTTATCTTCGACACAAACAGGATTGAATGAATCAACTGAGAAACCATCATCAGCTGAATTACCTGTATATTAGACATGCTTCTCTTTGGAAATCCTGAACAGGTGAACCGGAAGAGCGAACGATACAGCAAGACGATATGTGCATGGAGGGAACCATGAATATAGAACAGCTTTTTTTTCATATTTTATATTGCAACTCAAGGAAGCCCAATGAACAGCGGAAGTTTTCCGATAAAAGTGTGCGGACGCTCCAGCATCATGAACTCATTTTTATTACAGGCGGGAAAGCGGATTTACCATCGAGAGTAAAAGACATACCATTCAGGAAGGTGTTCTGATCTACAGGACTATTATCTATTGGAAGAAGTCTTTAAACATATGGTGGACACTTAGCATACGAAACTACCGGGTTATGAGATTAGCATCAATTCCTTCCTACAGCAATTGATTATCGCAATCGGTCAAAATATAAAAAAGCGTCATTGTAATTATGCGACATCCTTGAAAGTGGAAAAGATCATCAACTATATGAGTGAAGAAGTGGTTACGGCACTGAAATAGACAAGCGGGTGTTTAACCAAGGATTCTGACAAGATAAGGATCTATCAACAATAGCGCAAAATGCTCAAAAGGAGACATCTGATCAGATGTCTCCTTTTTGGAATTTGCCATACATGATTAGAACAAATTATTGGCTGCAATCAACAGTAAGAGAACCCCGCTGACAAGTGTTCCGAACTGTCCCAATGTGAATGAACCAATACGAACGTTTGCCGCTTTGGATCCCATCCACACGCCAAACCATACGGTAACAAAACTGCCGATAGCTGCGGTAAGGGAAATATACAAGGGGGATAAGTCCATCAGCCCGGCGCTTAGGCCATTCGTCAATGCATTTGTCGAAAGGGCAACACCCAGAATCAATGCTTCGAGAACTCCAATATGGTTTGATTTGTCCAAATCTACCCGTTCTGGATTTTGCAAAATAGACCCGATCCCGAGGGTTTGAGAACCGGTCTCTTCATGATCTTTCTTCTTGCGGGGAACCGATAATAGAATGATACGAAAACCGATAACGAGTAGGATAAATGTTCCCAGCAGTATAGGAAAAACGCCAGGAAGCACGATCGAAATCCATTTCCCGAACAAAATACCTGAATAGCTGAAAAATAAACAAACAACGGCGATCAAAAAATTCGAAAATAGGCTGATTCTAATTTTTCTGATCCCGTACGATAGTCCGACACCCAGATTGTCAAGACTCGAAGAGACGGCCAAAGCAAGAATAAGCATCCACGCCATAAAATCACCTCATGATCTGTAGTCTGCTCTTAATGTATGTCATGTTGAGATTCATGTGTCCGTCCTTGAGAAAAATGCAACAAAACGTTGTTGATGAAGAAAGAATAAGGTAAACTTTCACCACATTGTCCCATATACTAGACTATCGATCATATCTCAGGAGGGATGCTGGTGAGAGCAAATGATCAAACAAAGGATTGCCTTATTGGAGATTTGATCAAGCCTCTGCTAGCCAGACGTGCGCTCTCGATGCGCAAATTCAGTACGTTGTGCGGAATGGACACGGCTACCATTTCTCGGATACTGAACGGGAAGCAGCAACCGAAGCTCACACATTTGCAGATTTTTTCCGAACAGTTGGACGTTTCACTGGATCATCTTATTGAGGCTGCAGGCTACAAAATCAATCACGTCAAAAGAGGGGCCGAGCAGGGTATTCTGGATTCGCTTGAATCGATCAAAACGGTCCTGCAACATACGAAATTATTGGACCTCGATATAACAACAGAGCGGATAAAACAGGAAATGGTTAAGTACGAACAATACGCACGTACGGATGAAGGGCATCGAATAATATGCAAGGAGTTTGATCTAAAAATCAATCAGATTAACGGTGCGGGACCGTTTATAGATCATTTGAAGGAAATGCATATTCAATACTGTGATGAGATTACATCCGAGAACGATCGTACTCTGATCGGTAGTGCCTTATTATACTTTATTTCGTCTGCGGATTTGATCCCGGACTATCTCTTTCCGATTGGTTATCTGGATGATGCCATCGTTGTGTATCTAGTGTTGGATCGGCTGAAGCAGCGCTCATGACAGGATTGGTTTGTAAGAACCCCAAAAGAACGACGCGAAGTTTCTCGCATCGTTCTTTTTGATGTCCGAATGAATCAGATATAGTTAAAAAGGACTGTTTGGATCAATCGAAACGTCAGAGTCTTCATATTTGCGAAAAGAAGATGAATTACAGAGAGTCATTAGACTCATGAAAGCATTAAAAAGGCTTAATTTCTATATTTTTCTATAAAAGTGCTTGTATATCTCATTTTGTGACTCTATAATATACCATAAATATACAATAGAATTCTAAATTTTATATTATATGTAATTTTAAGAGTTTGTTTGTACATAGGTAAAGAAATCTCCTGTTCTACTCAGGTCCATAATACTCCCTTGTAAAGTATGCGTTCTTGCTAACGCCGGTGATTACCCTCCTTAATGCATGCGATTAAACTTCCGCTCACAAGATGGATTGCTCTGTAATCCACCTCTTCCATATATACGCTGAAATTGGCTATCTAATAATCTTTCACATACGATGTAATTTAATTACCTGCCCTGTAAAGGAGGTGAGGCTTGATGTAAGTAAACGCAATCAGTCTGTCCAGTTGAGGTCGTTTCATCGTTTTCATTTTTAGGAATAAATACAGCGAATCACTGTATTACAAAAACCGGGTAAAGGGAGTGGAAAAGTTTGATAAAGATGAATCGTTTGCGCAAGCCGCTTTCCATGGGCCTGTCGCTTCTCCTTGCATTATCTATCATTCATCCGGTTTCAGCTGAAAACGCCGCATCGCAGAAGATCGACATGAAATCCAGTTCGGGCAAAATCACCACCTCCAAAGTCAACGCAAAGCTGACCAAAGAATTTGAGAGCAATGATTATGTTACTTATCTTGTGAAAATGAAAGAACAGGTAGATACAGCCTCAGTATCCAAGCTAGCCTTGGAAAAAGCGACGATTGACAAGCAAACGGCTTCGGCAACGAAATTGTCCGTGAGAAGCACGGTTGTCAGTACTCTGAGGGAAACGGCCTCACGATCTCAGTACACCCTGGAAAGTTTTCTTGAAAAGGAACTTGACCTTGGCAAGGTCAAAGAATATAAAAGCTATTTCATCGTTAATGCACTCGCAGTAACGAGCACGAAGGAAGTCATGGAACAGATTGCACTTCTTCCCGAGGTGGATAAAATACTGCCTAACGAGCAGCGTTATATGCAGAAAACCGAGATTAGTAGCGAAAGCGCAACAGCTGCTCCAGCAACGGAGTCTGCCAAGGCGCCAGCCAAAGAGGCGGATAAGAAGGAAAGTGCAGCTGCTAACGATAAGAGCCTACAGACAGAGAATGTTGAATGGAACATCGATTCTATCAACGCCCCAGCAGTCTGGGATAGAGGAATCGACGGTACAGGAATCGTTGTTGCCAACCTGGATAGCGGGGTCGATTACACCCATCCAGCACTCCGCAGCAAATGGAGAGGACTCGATGCTTCGGGAAATATCGTTGATCCCGAGCTAAGCTGGTATGATCCCCATAGCCATGCTTCTCTTCCTGCGGATGGAGACGGTCATGGTACACATACCATGGGAACTATGGTAGGCTCCGAAGCGAACGGCACCAACAAGATTGGGGTTGCTCCCGGAGCAAAATGGATTGCTGTTCGGATTTTTAATCCGAGTACGACCGATGCCATTATACTGGATGGCGGGCAATGGCTGATTGCTCCAGTAGATGCTGAAGGAAACTTGCACCCCGAGCTTGCCCCGGATGTGGTTAACAATTCCTGGGGTGGGGGACCAGGATTGGATGAGTGGTTCCGTCCAATGGTACAAGCTTGGCGTGATGCACAGATCTTTCCGGAATTCTCAGCCGGGAATGTGACACTGACAAATCCGGGAGGTCCAGGTTCAGTCGCGAACCCTGCGAACTATCCAGAGAGCTTCGCTACGGGAGCAACGGATATCAACGGGAATCTGGCTTCGTTTTCCCTACTGGGTCCTTCACCTTATGAGGAAATTAAGCCGGAAGTTTCGGCTCCAGGTGTTAACATCCGTTCATCTGTTCCGGGCGGAGTATATGAGGGTGGCTGGAACGGCACGTCCATGGCAGGCCCACATACCACTGCACTGGCCGCACTCCTGCTTCAAGCCAATCATTCCCTTACGGTTGATCAGTTGGAGCAGATCATTACGGATACAGCGACACCAAGAACAGACAGCCGGTATCCAACCTCGCCCAATAACGGCTACGGTCACGGCATTATCAATGCACTGGATGCTGTAGGTTCTGTACTGGAAGGCATAGGCACGGTATCCGGCAGGGTTGTCACAGCAGGTGACGATCTGGAAGCACCGGTCCTGGAACATACGCCTGTAAATTCTGCTTTTACGGGGCTTGATATTCCACTTACTGCACGTGTTACCGATAATGTCGGTGTAACCACAGTGGAGGCTTTTGCCAAAACAACGGGCACGAGCCAATACGTATATCTGCCGATGAATCGAGTAGCTGGGGATGCCAAAGATGGAACTTACACAGCGACAATTCCGGCATTTCTGATCGAGTCACAAGGCTTGGAGTACTATATCCGGGTCAATGATTATGGCAATAACGGATTCGAGAGTAAAGTTTATAAGGTCGCTGTCTCCAATGGAGTTCAGCCTGGGTATCTGCAAGACTTTGAGGAAGACAATCTGGGCTTTACCTCGGGCGGAGTTAGCAACACCTGGGCATGGGGAGCACCAACGAGTGGACCGGGAAGTGCTTACTCTGGTGACAAGGTGATTGCAACCAATCTGACAGGGACTTATGCAGCCAACAGCAATGCCTACTTGCTCGCACCACCAATTGATCTTACCGATAGCTCTGAGGGAGCGTTGTTATCCTTCAAGCACTGGTATGATTTGGAGAGCAATATCGATTTTGGCAAAGTGTACATTGCAACAGAGGATAGTGACTTCGTATTTGAAGAGGCATTGAGCTTTACAGGTGCCGGTGGAGACTGGAAAACGCAATATATTGACTTACGTGACTACGCAGGTCAACAGGTGTTTATCAAGTTTAATCTGACAAGTGACAATTCCGTTCAAAAGGCTGGTTGGTATATCGATGACTTTTCAGTACAAGCTCCAGATGATATTGCTCCGGGAGCGCCAAGCGGATTGTCCGCTTCTGCAGACATTCTGGGGAATGTAAACTTGTCCTGGACGGGATCGGACGATGAGGATCTGAAATCCTATAACGTGTATCGTTCAACGAATTCCGGCTCAGGTTATGAATTGCTCGGAAATACATCTGCAACGACATTTACGGATACGGCTACAGTAACAGATTCGACTTATTTTTATACGGTAGCCGCTCTTGATTATAGTGGCAATGAGAGTGACAAGTCGAATGAGGTATCCGTGACCGTGGAGGTCCCTGAGGATATCTTCATCGATCACTTTGATGGCAGTAGCGATAATGGCTGGACTCATTCCGGCACCAAGGATGAGTGGGAACGCGGAGTTCCCGTCGTTGGACCTGCCAGTGCAGTTTCTCCGCCGAATGTATGGGCAACCGATCTGGACAGCAACTATGAGAACGCTTCTAACTATTCTCTCGTATCGCCAGTCGTGGATCTAACTCAGGTGGATCAAGCCACGCTGACGTTCAATCATTGGTATGAAATCGAAAGCGGATACGATTACGGTTATGTTGAAGCCACGAAAGACGGTGGTAACACATGGTCGGAGCTTGGTAAATTCTCTCATTCTTCAAATGGAAAACAATGGACTCCAGTATTCTACGATCTGGCAGCATTAAAGGGGAATGAAGTTCAATTCCGGTTCAGATTGACTTCGGACAGTAGTGTCGTCAAGCAAGGCTGGTACATCGATGACTTCCGCATTCTGGGTATCGCCGCTGAGACGGTTACGAAAGATACGGCAGTTGTTCTGAACAGCGACAAACCTAAGCCGGAATATGATACTTCTTGGTACAAAATTTCAAGTACGGACAAAGCTGAATTCAATAAAACCAAGCAGGAACAGCCTGAAGTACAGAAACCTGGAACAGGCTCTGTAACGCCGCAAAGCTTGCCTGCAAGTGCTACGGTTACCGTTCTGGAAACAGGACGTTCAGTGAAGACGGACCCGACGACAGGCAAATACAGTTTCACTCACGTGGCGGGTGATTACACGTTGAAGGCTGAGGCCTATGGCTATTATCCTCAAACAAAGACGGTAACCATCACGGATGGAAGTGGAGCAACAGCCAACTTCAATCTGGAAACCATTCCTCAAGGAAAGATTGAAGGTATTGTGAGCGATGAGCGGACAGGGAAACCTATCTCTGGAGCATCCGTCCTCGTGTTGGAAGATGCTCAAGTAGGTGCTGTACGCACAGGAGCAGATGGTAAATTTGCTCTGGATGTTCTGGAAGGAAGCTATACACTGTCGATCATCGCGACGGACTACTATAGCAAAACTGTAAATGTAACGGTACCTGGAAACGGTACTGTCGAAGCGAAAGTTGCCTTAAAACCATTTATCGGATTTCCTGGTGAAATCGCTTATGACGATGGATCGGCTGAAAATGCAAGAGCCTTTGTGGCCGCCGATAACGCATGGGCTGTACGTATGACGCCAGAATTGGAGACAGCACAACTTACAGGTGCATCACTTCGATTCTGGAATACACAATGGCCAGTACCAGGAGGAACAGCATTCAAATATGCCGTCTATGATGCCACTGGATCAGGTGGAGCGCCAGGCCGATTGCTGGCGGGTCCGTTCGATGGTACGGCATTGCGCAATGATCAGTGGACAACCGTTGAATTTCCTGAACCTGTAGTGGTACAAGGTGATTTCTATATCGTCTATGTACAGACTGCTGTCGGAACGAGCGCACCGGGACTCGCAACCGATGAAAATGGTGTGAATGCAGGGCGGAGCTGGCAGCGTGTAGGCGGCGTATGGAGTACTGCACCAGCAGAAGAGGGTAATTATATGATTCGTGCAGTGGTAAAATATCCGGTGAATGCACCTGTACTGACGCAACCGACAAACACCTATACCAACCAGCCGACATTTGATGTATCGGGAACTTCCCCAGCTTCTGGGGCTCAAATTAAGATATATAACGGGAAAGAACTAGCCGGAACAACGACAGTGGAGAATGGGAAATTCAAGCTGAATGTTAAACTTCGTGCAGGGGTTAATGCCATTACTGCCGAGGCTGTAGTTAACGGCAAAACGACAGATCGCTCCCTTCCAGTTGTGATCATCTTGGATCAGACAGCACCTGTGTTAACGGTGCTTACACCTGAAGAAGGAAGTCGAACCAACACCGAAGTGGTTCATGTGACGGGCGATGTACAGGACCAATTCCTCGACAAAGTGACCATTAACGGACAGAAGGTGAAATTGGAGCAAGACAGAAGCTTTTATCACCGCGTACTTGTAAATGAGGGGAAAAATACGATCACAATCATAGCGACAGATATTGCAGGCAATAAAACAACTGTGACCCGGACTGTGTATGTGGAAACGTCTTTGCCCGAACTGACCAATATCTCTCCGGCTGAGGATGTACGGATTGTGGCAGGAGAAACCGTAACGGTTTCGTTCGACAGTATCCCCAAATTACAGGCTTCTTTCCGAATTGAACTGCCATCCAATTTGAGCACACAGGCTGGCGCAGAGATTCCATTGGTGGAGACGGAACCTGGTCATTATACAGGCACCTATACCACTGCTTCTTCGCTTGTGCTTGAGGGTGGAGTGATCGTGATCCGTGCTCAGGATGCAGCAGGGAACAAAGTCGAAGTGGAAGCGCCCGGACGGTTGTTCGTATCAGCAGCAGAAGCTCCGGACACGAATGTGCCAGTTGACGAAAATCTGTTGCCATAATCGAAGCATCACGAAGATGCTTATAATCCAGTTTCAAATTGAAACGGAAACGATGATTTGAAAATGTTAAGTTGAAAAGCCGACAAGCCCAAAGAATAGGGTTTGTCGGCTTTTTACGTGTAAATTCAAGAAGTATTGCCTAAGATTCGTTCAATGAAATTGCATATGATGCATGAACTTAATGAAACAGCGATATGTGTTGGATATGAAGACGGGAGGAACGAACTGTGGGTATTGAGAAATCACAACCATTAAGAAGCAAATGGCTAAAAACAAAGCAGCTTATCAATAATGATTCAATAAAACCGTTCATACCTGATACACAAAAGTTTAACAAGGTGAATCTAAAATCTATGATAACCAGATATGGGATGTTATATATCAAGCCTGAAATAGGAACTCATGGAATGGGCGTAATAAAGGCTGAGATGGAAAATCAACAGGATTTTGCGTATCAGATGAATAAAAAGCGTGTGACGTTTAATAGCTTCGATTCGTTCCATAAAAGTCTTGCACACGTTGTGAATCAGCGAAGCTATCTCATTCAAAGAGGGATTCATCTGCTAAAACACAACAACAGGCGCTTTGATATCCGCGTCATGGTGCAGTTAAGCCCAAAACAGCAGTGGGAAGCGACGGGGGTAATCGGTCGACTTGCACATCCCCAAAAAATAGTAACCAATTATCATAACGGCGGTCAGCCAGTGGATATTCACAAACTACTGGGATCTCACGTATCCGCAAAGCGCAGCAAAGAGCTGATTCAGGAGATGAATGAGCTTGGCCTTGTGATCGCTCGTCATATGAATAAGAAATACAAACGATTGAAGGGAATTGGCGTGGATATTGGACTGGACCAAAGTCTTAAACCCTGGATCATTGAAGTGAACGCCAAGCCGGATCCTTATATTTTTAATCAATTAAAAGATAAGACAATGTATCGCAAGGTAATCCGGTACTTCCGCCATACAGATCATAAGCCATAAAATCTTCAACCTAACTTTGAACATCCTTGATTCTGAACGATTACATGCAGAGAAAGCTTCCTATCATCACGACTTGGTGAACAGGAAGCTTTTTTTGCTTGTTATTCTCAGAAGGTTATTCTGATTCGTGTCGTAATTTTATATAGTTATTGTCGTAAGTTCCTATTAAAATTAGATCGGGTCTGTGTTAATTTATAGTTAGATGTCAGAATATCATATAGTATGGAGGTTAATCATAGTGACCATTCGAATAGGTAAAATAAGCTTATGGCACGTACATGCCTGGGATTATATTAAACAGGCTCAGGAGCACGAAGATACGGTGATGGCTGCTGTATGGGATGAAGATGCCGAGCGTGGACAGGAAGCTGCTGAACGTCTGAATGTACCATTCTATGCTTCGCTTGAAGATATGCTGGCACAGGACAACATCGATGCCGTCATTGTAGATGCACCGACACGTCTTCACGAAGAAGTGATTACTGCTGCCGCGAAAGCGGGCAAACACATTTTTACAGAGAAAGTTATCGCTTCAACTATTAAAGAAGTAAATACGATCATTTCGGATATACAGGATAACGGAGTGAAAATGACGGTTTCTTTACCGCGTTTGAACGATGGATATACATTAACGATTCAAGATGTTCTGAACCAAGGACTACTTGGTAAAGTGACTTATGTTCGTGTGCGTCTATCGCATAACGGTGCGATTGGCAATTGGCTGCCTGAGCATTTTTACGATCTGAAAGATTGCCAGGGCGGGGCATTAATTGACCTCGGTTGTCATCCGATGTATCTGACGAATCTGTTCTTGGGCCAAGAAGTGACAGGAGTTAATGCTAATTTTGGATATGTTACTGGAAAAGAAGTGGAAGATAATGCGGTTGCTACCTTATTTACGGATTCCGGAGCGATCGGTGTGGTTGAGGCTGGATTTGTGAACAGTCATTCACCGTTTGCGATAGAAGTGCATGGTACGGAGGGCACACTATTATACGGCACACCGGAGGATAAGCTATTGATTCGCACGAATGTTGGTTCAGATCAACAGAAAGAATGGACGGAGGTTCCTTTGCTGGACAGAAGAGAAAGCGCATTCAGCCAGTGGGTATTCCACATTCAAAATGATACGATTGCTACCGAGAATTTGCAGACGGCTACTCAGTTAACTCGCCTGATGGAGGCCGCCAACCTTTCTGCGAAGGAAGGACGCAAAATCTCCTTGAAGGAGTTAAAGGGATAGGGTATTGGGAGGTGCCGCATTGAGCCGATATCCTTTTGAGAAGATGCTTGAACGACAGGATATCCTGGAAAGGCTGGATGTCTCGATCCTGTGGGGACACTACGAGATACGGGTTCTGCGATTTCATCTGACTTCTTTTCCTGCAGGCAGAATCGTTGATTTTCATAACCATGCGGAATTCGAGTTACATTTCATCCCGAGAGGGAAAGGGAAAGTCATTCTGGGGGATGAGATGCATCCGCTCTCTGAAGGCATGCTGTATTTAACGGGTCCGGGCCTTGTTCATTATCAGGAGGCGGATTCTCAAGAAGCCATGGATGAATTATGCCTGCACGTGGATATCATCGAACATCCCAGAGAGGGTGTAGATCCGTGGGAGGCAGCAGAATCAGAGGAAACGATCGAAAAGCTTAGAACACTTCCTCTTGTTCCGGTACATGATTATCATCGCGCCATGAACTGTTTCCTGGAAGCCTATGAGGCTTGTGACCGTAAACTGATCGGATATTACACGTCTATTAAACAGCAGGTGATTAGCATTCTACTGAAGACCGTCCGAGCCTACGATATCGGGGGAAATCGGGCGGAAGCTCCTGTGCGAGACATGTCTGTGTACAGGTACGATTATGCCGTTCAGTATATGGAGGCGAATCATCCCTCAGCAGTAACGCTGGAGAATGTAGCGGAGAAGCTGCATATTAGCAGCAGACAACTGCAACGAATCTTTTATCAGGTTCAACCGGAAATGCCTTTCAGCCGTGTGTTGGAGGATATTCGCCTGCGTGCGGTGTGCCGCAATCTGGAAGAAAGTAATGTTTCCATCGAACAAATTGCCCTGGCTTCAGGGTTTACCAATGCGAATTATTTGCATGCTGTTTTTCGCAAGCGTCTGGGGATGACCCCATCGGCTTTCCGTAAAATGAAACAACCAAACCAAAAGTGAGGGTGATTAGATATGAGTAAAACGTATCGTGTAGGGATTATTGGCTGTGGCGGGATTGCAAACGGCAAACATCTGCCAAGTTTGAGCAAGCTTGATAATGTAGAACTGGTTGCTTTTTGCGATATCGTTCAGGAACGTGCAGAAGAAGCCAAAGAAAAGTATGGTAGCGCCGAAGCGCAGGTATACACCGATTATCAAGAATTACTTCAGGATGAAACGATTGATATTGTTCATGTTCTTACGCCAAATATCTCTCACGCAGAGATTTCTATTGCTGCACTGGAATCCGGAAAACACGTTATGTGTGAAAAACCAATGGCCAAGACATCTGCTGAAGCGCAAAAAATGCTTGAAGCAGCCGAGCGTACAGGTAAAAAACTGACCATCGGATACAATAACCGTTTCAGAGAAGACAGCTTGTACCTGAAGCAAATGTGTGAAGCTGGCGAACTCGGTTCGATTTACTTTGCCAAAGCACATGCGATCAGAAGAAGAGCGGTACCTACTTGGGGTGTTTTCCTTGATGAGGAGAAACAAGGCGGCGGACCGTTGATTGACATCGGTACACACGCACTTGACCTGACACTGTGGATGATGGATAACTATCAACCAAAAGTTGTTCTGGGCACAACTCATCACGAGCTTTCACAAAGAGAAAATGCAGCGAATGCATGGGGCCCATGGGACCCGAAAAAATTCTCCGTTGAAGATTCCGCTTTCGGTATGATCGTAATGGAGAATGGCGCGACGATCATGCTGGAATCCAGCTGGGCGCTCAATTCACTGGATGTGGATGAAGCGAAATGCAGCTTGAGCGGAAGCGAAGCGGGCGCGGATATGAAGAATGGTTTGCGCATCAATGGCGAGAAATTCAGCCGTTTGTACACCAACGAAATTGAATTGAGTGCAGGTGGGGTCGCTTTCTACGATGGAAAGAGTGAAAGTGCACCAGATGTAGAGATGAGAAAATGGATTGAAGCGATCGATAAAGATCTGGAGCCGGTTGTAACTCCTAAACAGGCTTTGGTAGTTTCACAGATCCTGGAGGCACTCTATGAGTCAGCTCGTACAGGTAAAGCCGTATATATGAACGAATCCAATTAAGCTTAGTATGAATTTAAGAACCCTTTGTCCTGATCTTGAGGACATAGGGTTTTTTGGTGTTTTATACGCTATCCATTTGTCTATACCATTCTCTACTTCTGAACGTATGATGAAAAAACATATATGTGCAGAAAAGAGGGTATGTCATGACAGCAAATAAAATGGGAAACGGTGTCTCCTTTATTGTATGCACCAATCGGCCACAATTCTTTGACAACATCCTGCAAAATTACAATCGACAGCGCTATAAGGCAAAAGAGCTTATCATCATTTTGAATCATGACAGCATGAATTTGCAATTATATCAAAATCGAGTTCGAAAACATGCGAATGTTAGTGTCTATCAAGTACCAGAAAGCATATCGCTCGGACAAAGCCTAAATGCGGGAATTACCCGAGCCCGATTCCCGTTGATCGCTAAATTTGATGATGATGACTACTACTCGCCATTTTATTTGAAAGAACAAGTGAATGGGCTAAGACGTACGAAAAGCGATATTGTGGGCAAACATTCGTGCCTCGTTTACTTGGGTGCTTCAAAAACACTGCTGGTCAGATCACCCAAAGAGAAGAATAAATATGTGGAATTTATACAAGGTGGCACACTTCTATTCAAAAGGGAGATATTGAAGAAGGTCCGATTCACGGATCGTTCCATTGGAGAAGATGTAACCTTTCTAAGACAATGCAGAAAAAGAGGATTCAAAACCTATGCTACGTCACCATATAACTATGTGTATCACCGGAGACAAAATAAAAAAAGTCATACCTGGAGAGCAGATGACAGCTTCTACTTGGAAGGAAGCAAACGGTTAGCTGTCACGGAAAATTTCAGATCTTATGCATATAAGGAATTATAGAGGGAACCTGATTGAAGTACTAGCTAAACACATTTATGGAGCCAAAAAGCCGCGATTTTCGCGGTTTTTTTATTAGAAGTAGCTACGTTTTTTATAAAAAAGTGACTTGACTTTTGCAGACGTTTAAGCAGGTACTTGACATCGGTATGGTATATTATAAAAAGCTCTTTAATGGGGAACACATGATAATCTACAAAATGGGGTGTACGTGATGTATCAATATAAGGATCAAGAGTATGAAGGTGTACATTTTGAAGGACGCGACTTGCGTTATGGAGAACTAATCAGCTGTGTTTTCAAACAGTGTACCTTTATGAACGCTTCGATGGAAGAAATCGAGACAAGCAACTGCCGTTTTATCGAGTGTGACTTTAAAGGTGCTTCCATGAATGGCTCCATCCATAGAGAATCGGCGTTTGAAAACTGTTTATTTGGTGGTGCTAATCTTTTCGCTTCCAAATTTACCTCCTGCAAGATGACTGGTTCGGACTTTTCAGGTGCACAAATGGATGGTATTACACTAAGTCAGGGTGATTGGTCTTATACGAATCTGAGACATACCCGATTGGGCAAACAGGATTTGCGAGGAATTCGTTTCTTTGAAGCCGACTTTACGGATACGGATTTTACCAAAGCGGATCTGAGAGACTGTGATCTCACAAGAGTAGTTTTAAGCAGAGCCAAGCTGCAAGGGGCTGATCTTAGAGGCGCTAACCTGGAAGGAATCGATCTGAAATCATTGGATATTAAAGGCGTACGTTTGGATCGCGAACAAGCGGTTCTGTTTGTACGCTCATATGGTGCGAAAGTAGATTAAGCTGAACCTGAAATAAGAAACCGCCTATAAGGCGGTTTTTTTGATATGGAGGTGTTCCAGTTCAAGCAAATTTGCAGGAATAAGAGATATAAAGAAGAAATAATAAACATAAGTTTCAAATAAAAGGAGGCCATTATGTCGACTACATTAATTACTATTGTTGCTGTTATTGGCTTTGGGCTTATAACAGGCACAATCACTATGATTATGGTATTCAAACTGCTCCGTAACAATAAACAGAAACAGCACCTTCGAAAAAGCATTTTAATAGAGGGGATTCCCGCAGAGGCTATTATTCATGACATTACACAAACTTCATCCAGTATGGATGGAAGGCCGGGAGTGCGACTGGATTTGACCGTAACCCAAGTAGACGGCCGTACTTTTCCCACGATTGTAGAGACATATATCCCGGTTACACTTATTCCCCAATTCCAGAAAGGAAGTGTCATTCACGTAAGATACATAGCAAACGGAAATGAACGAAAGGTTGAAGTGGAGGATGCTTACATGCCGTAATTGAACTTTTACAACTCAGCTGAGACAAATAAAGAACAGAAATCGATTTAATCCAGGGGGATATTTTTTGAAATTAGTTAAAGCTTATGATATGGATTTGAACGAAGAATGGTCGATGCATCTTCAGGAATTGCTTATTGCCAGTTTTCCAGAGGTCTATCCGAAAGACCGATTGTTTTTTAAGCAAATTCCACATTGCAGAATATTAGCATTCACCTCGGATAATCAACTGATTGGGCATGTAGGATTAGATTACAGAATGATGAATTTGAATGGAAAAGCGATAAGAGTCCTAGGGATCATTGATCTGTGTGTTTCCACTTCACATCGTTCTCAAGGAATTGGTTCCTTTTTGCTAGCGGAAGTGGAGAAGCTGTCCAAAGGGCATATTGATTTTGTGCTATTATTTGCTGATCATGAGGACTTGTATAGCAAAAATGGATTCAAAACGGTTAACAACACATGTAAGTGGTTGAAAATTGACCATGAAACCTTAACTACAATTGGAGTTGGAATTCAGAAGGTCGAAGGCTTGATGGTTAGAGAAGTCGGAACATTACCATGGAGTGAGGGAGAACTTGATTTTTTAGGCTATTTGTATTGAGCACTATGAGCACTCACCTAAAAAGAATGAGCAATACTTGAGCCCATACAAAAGGTGATAGAGCCACGAAGTTTCGTGGCTTTTTTGTATTCCAAGAGAATCTGTTTATAAAATGAATTTGTTGAAAAATGACAAAGTGATAAATTTTATTTATCGAAATGAAATTGAATTTCATTCATGAAAGTTTCATGAGTTCGTTTACATGCCATAGAAAATATTTTATAATTGTCATCGGAAGAACTGTAACTAACTAAAAGTTATTAAGTGTTAAAATTAAATTAATAAGACGTTAAAACGTCAAGAGACATCATGAAAGAAGGCAATTAGTAAATGAACTCATTTTTTGTAGATTCCAATGGAAACTTGAAAACCTCTTTGAAAGGTAAGGATGTTCTATCCAATCCCATGTTGAACAAGGGTACTGCCTTTAACGAAGAAGAAAGAAGAGAGCTTAACCTGAATGGCATCTTGCCACCGATGGTTTTAAATATTGAAGAACAAGTGAGTCGAGTATATCAGCAATTGCAAAATGAATCGGATAATTTGCGGAAAAGCATCATGCTTAGTGATTTGTTCAACCGTAATATTGTACTCTTTTACCGTCTAATGAAAGATCATCTTAGTGAAATGCTGCCCATTGTGTACACACCTACGGTCGGACAAGCCATTCAAGAATATAGCCATCAGTACCATAGACCTGGAGGTCTATATTTATCCATCAATGACATGGATGGGCTGGAGGAAGCTTTCCGTAACAGTGGATTACATGCTGGAGATGTGGATTTGATTGTTGTGACCGACTCGGAAAGTATTCTGGGCATCGGAGACTGGGGCGTTGGAGGTATTAAGATTGCCATTGGTAAACTCGCGGTATATACAGCAGCCGTAGGCGTTGATCCAAGCCGTGTATTGCCTGTTGTGCTGGATGTCGGAACCAATAATCCCAAACTGCTGAATGATCCATTGTATGTGGGCAACCGTCATGAACGGATTCGCGGGGAAAAATATGAGCAATTTATCGAAGCCTTTGTGAAAGAAACAACAAAGTGGTTCCCGGATATCCTGCTTCATTGGGAAGACCTGGGCAGCGTGAATGCCAGAAATATTATACAGAAATATGGGGAAGAACTCCTTACATTTAATGATGATATTCAGGGGACGGGTGCGGTTACACTTGCGGCAATTATGTCCGGAGTTCAAGTGACGGGTGTACCTCTTCGTGAGCATCGTGTCCTTGTATTTGGACCAGGGGCCGCTGGTATTGGTAACGCGGATCAGATTCGTGACGCTATGATGGAAGAAGGGCTTGAGCAGGAGGAAGCGGAGAGCCGTTTCTGGGCGTTCGATTACCGTGGAATCCTTACGGATGAGACGGAAGGTCTGTTTGAATTCCAGAAACCATATGTACGTAATGCTGCGGAAGTGAAAGATTGGGCGTTGAATGAGCAAGGGCAGGTCAGTTTGCTGGAAGCTGTGAAACAGATCAAACCAACGATCCTGATCGGCACTTCCGGTGTGACAGGTGCCTTTAATGAACAAGTTATCAAAGAAATGGCGAAGCATGTGGAACGTCCAATCATTATGCCAATGTCCAATCCGACCTCACTTGCCGAAGCAGCACCAAGAAGTTTGATTGAATGGACGGATGGCAAAGCACTGATTGCAACAGGCAGCCCATTTGAACCTGTCATGTTTAATGACACGTTGTATGAAATTGGTCAATCCAATAATGCTTTTGTGTTCCCTGGTTTGGGTCTAGGAGCGATTGTAGCAAAAGCATCGAAGTTCACCAAAAACATGTTTACCGCAGCTGCAGTGGCCGTAGCTAATTCGGTAGACTCCTCTGCACCAGGTGCTCCACTTCTGCCCAGAGTGAAAGAGTTGCATGCGGTTTCGTACAAAGTTGCAGTGGCGGTCGCCAAGGCGGCAGTGGAAGATGGCGTTGCGCGTGTAGAATTGAAAGACGTTGAAGAGGCTGTAAAAGCTGCCATGTGGCATCCGGTGTACAAACCGCTGTATGCGGCCGTTTAACAACTGAATACAGCGCGTGGTGACTATAAATCCTTGTGGGTCTGATAATGTGGATTTGGATTCAAAAAGGTGCACAACTTGATTTCTCGCCTTGACCCATGGCTGTATTCCATGTTAAGTTTCTGATATTAAATTGTTGAGCTTTTAAAGGGGGATAGAGCGATGACTGAATTAGAGGTTGTAGATGTTTATGTGAACCTGTCAACGAACATGAACACTGACATGGTTCACAACATAACTAATCAGAATCCGGCACTTTATCCTCCTATGCATAGATTATCTTGGTGTTAAATTTTTGAACGCCAAGTCTCTTTATCATAGTCAGGTTGATGTAACGCAAAAAAGCACCGGTGAATGGGGCTTTTTTGCGTTTTTTCATTTGAGGATATTCTAATCACTCTGACACGAGGGATATGTCATTCATGCAAGAACGGATTGAAATTCTGATTATGTTCAAATATAAAGTGAGGGACCATGTCGTGGTAAATTTCACGTCGGTTAACTTTTATATTTCACATAAAAAGGATGATCTTTATGTCTTTAATTAACGTTAGCAACTTAACCTTTGCCTATGATGGCAGTTACGATAATATATTTGAAAATGTGAGTTTTCAGCTGGACTCCGATTGGAAATTGGGCTTTACCGGAAGGAACGGCAGAGGCAAAACGACATTCCTCAATCTGCTGCTTGGTAAATATGAATACAGCGGAACTATTTCTGCGAATGTCAGCTTTGAGTACTTTCCTTTTCAGGTTAAGAATAAAGGAGCTATGACCCTCGATGTCATTGAAGAGGTCTATCCTGAATATGTACACTGGCAGCTTGTGCGAGAGCTTAACCTGTTAAAAGTTTCGGAAGATATCCTGTATCGGCCATTCGATTCCTTGTCTAACGGAGAACAAACGAAGGTGATGCTGGCTGCCTTGTTTCTGAAGGATAATCGATTTTTGCTCATTGATGAACCTACCAATCATCTCGATATTCATGCTAGAAAACTCGTTAGTAATTATCTTCGCAGCAAAAGTGGATTTATTCTGGTGTCGCATGATCGATCCTTTTTGGATAACAGCGTAGACCACATCCTGTCCATCAATAAAAATAACATTGAGATTCAGAGAGGGAACTTCTCCGCTTGGTGGGAAAATAAACAAAGGCAAGATCAGTTTGAACTTGCAAGTAATGAGAAGTTAATAAAGGACATCAAGCGTTTGTCCGATTCTGCCAAACGGACGGGTGGATGGTCGCATGAAGTGGAAAGAACCAAAAATGGTACCAGAAATTCCGGTTCAAAGGTGGATAAAGGCTATATTGGACACAAGGCTGCCAAAATGATGAAACGTTCCAAAAATATCGAGCAGAGACAGCAATCCGCCATTCATGAGAAGTCCAAACTTCTGAAAAATATTGAGAGTGCAGAACGTCTACAGATTCATCAACTGGATTTTCACAAAAAAGAACTTGTCGAATTGGAACATGTGTCGATTGCATACGGATCCAATACGGTATGTAAGGACGTGAGTTTCACAGTTGAAAAAGGGGATCGTATTGCACTTTATGGTAAAAACGGATCGGGGAAATCAAGCATCCTTAAACTGATCTGTGGTGAGGATATCCCTTATACTGGTCATTTTCGAAAGGATCATCAGCTTAAGATCTCCTATGTGTCGCAGGACACGTCTGATCTCGGCGGCCAATTATCGGATTATGCTGTCACGCAGGGAATCGATGAAAGCCTGTTTAAATCGATACTAAGGAAGCTGGATTTTTCCAGGCTGCAATTGGAGAAGGATATCTCAACGTATAGCGCAGGCCAAAAAAAGAAGGTGCTAATTGCCAAAAGTCTCAGTGAGCAAGCTCATTTGCACATTTGGGATGAACCTCTCAACTTTGTTGATGTCATCTCTCGTATGCAAATTGAAGACTTGCTGCTGGAATACTCCCCAACCCTTCTGTTTGTAGAGCATGACAGTGAATTTTGCGCAAATATTGCAACAAGAATTATCGAGCTATGAGCAAAAAGGAAAGATAAAAGATATACATTCTAAAAGCCACTACCTTATAACAACATATAATAAATGCAATATAACACCCCATTGTGGAGTCGGTCGTGTCATTGGATACGGACTCACTTTGGAGGTGTTTTTTTGCGTGGAGAGCTATTAGCGCTACTTGAAAGGCGGATATTTTGTTTTCGGTACATATTCAAATTTTAACAGAGTTCAGAATTTAAGATTTCAAACTTACAAAAAATGATATAAATTTCTAGTATATTCAAATCATTACCAAATTAAGACAGTAAATTTGCGACAAGGAGGTCGATAATCTGCACTGAACGCGCTACCGTTTCAACCCGCTTTTGCACGCATTCCATCATATCCAACAGGAGGGATTCCATGCTTTACACCATTATTGTGCCAGTTAACCAGGACTATAACATTTTGAACCTGTTCACGGACTCATTGCTACGGACCGTAAGCCCGTCCACTCAAATCATTTTTATCAACGATGGTTCCGGTTCTGCTGTCTTACAGCATTTGGAGAAACTGAAACAAGAGGTTAGAGAAGGTGTAACGATTGAAATTCTTCAGCATGACTTTCCACTCGGTTGTGCAGTATCAATCAATAGCGCGCTTCGGCGAGCAGAGGGAGATTATATTTTCTTCCTGGATTCCGATACGATCCTTCAACCGAACTGGCAATCAATGATGAAAGAGACGATGGACAGCGACATTACGATCGGTATGATTGGCGGTGTTCTGCTCTATCCGCAAACGGGAGGCGTGCAGCATTGTGGTATTGCATTTGCCGATACAATTGGTCGCCACTTATTTCTGAACGCTTCGCCTGAAGATATTCCGAAGGAAACATTTTCAGTTCAGCTTGTCGTATTCGCCATGTTCGGCATGAAAAGGGAAGTGTATGAAACGGTAGGCGAGCTGGATGAGAAGTTCTTTAACGGATATGAGGATTTTGATTATCAGATGCGAGCACGGGCAGCGGGATATGATACGGTCATTAATCCGAATATTCTCGCCTATCACTGGGAACGGAGCAGTGGCATTCATCGTAACTTTAACCGGAAAAACAATCTGGCACGTTTCTGGAAAAAGTGGGGTGGGGAAATTGAGGCCGATGTTTGGCCATTCGTATTCGGTCATCTGAAAGAACAGCTGGATAGCCAGAGTGAATATCAGCATCTGCCGATCGTTGGCATTGATCTTGCTGAAGTTCGCAGTGACGCGGATACGTTCTGGACCAAGCTGGAGGAAGCTGACATTGCACCTGTTGCTGAGGTACGTGACTATTCCAACCGTTTTAACTCAAATGGAGCTATCTGGCTGCCGCAGGTTCTGGGCAAGGAGCTGATTCATAGCGAGAACCGATTATTGTTTCTTGTGGACAATTTCGCCCGGTTGCTGGAAAACCGTTACTGGATCGAGATGAGACATGCTCATCGGGCTAAAGATCTGATTATTGATCTGTATGGCAATGTCATCACCATGGATCGCATATATGATGGCTGCTGGCCAGGCTCCAAAGTTCGCTAACTCACAAACCAAGTAAACAGGGAGGAACCAAAGGTGAAATCAAAAGAGAGCACGCTTGATCGTGCCGTAAGGTTTACACGGAATCTGGAGTGGTTGGAACATGTCGAAAAGGTTATTCCGAGCGGATGCAGTACGTTAGCCAAAGCACCAGAACGATTGTTTCCGGGATATACACCCTTATGCTGCGCAGAGGCGCGCAATTCCCGTTTTATAGATATCGATGGAAATGAATGGTTGGATTGTGAGATGGCCATGGGTACGGCGCCATGGGGACATGCACGGCACGAAGTTCAACTAACCGTCATCCATCAGCTGAAAAAAGGGACAAGTTATTCTATTCCTGCTGACATTGAACTTGAATGCGCTGAATTGATTTTGGAACGGTTTGAAGGCCGCTACCCCTCATTGCGATTCACCAAAAGTGGCGCCGATGCCGTCAGTGGAGCCGTACGTCTGGCTCGTGCGGGAAGTGGAAAAAGCAGGGTCATCGCGACGGCCTATCATGGCTGGCATGACTGGTCTGCCTATGGATACTATGGCCGTGAAACGAAAGAACGAGGCATCCCCGTGGATATCGAACGCACAACAATCTGGATAGATAAGCCCTCACCAGAGCGTATCGAGGCCCAAATCCAATCCTCTCCCGAGGATATCGCCTGCATTGTCCTTTGTCCAAATGAATGGCAACGTGAGCCGTTGGCGCAAGTTGTATCCCTATGTCGGTCATTGGATATCATTGTCATATTTGATGAAGTTACCTCCGGTATTCGAATGGGCAAGCAAGCTACAGCTGGGGAGTATGATATCTGGCCGGATCTGCTTTGTATTTCCAAAGGCATGGCAAATGGACTGCCACTCGCAGCCGTAATGGGACCAGAACATCTGATGTCATTATCAGGACAGGTCAGATTCAGCAACGCGCATTCCAGCGAGACCACTGCGCTCGCGGCAGCGATTGCATGTGAGCGATTGATGAAAAGCGCTAAAGTATGGCCTAGCTGGCGCGAGGCCACCATTCGAATTATGGATCTGATTGAAGCTGAACTCGTACTTCTTGGATTAACCGATCAATTGGTATTGAAGGGTACCTATGCGAGCTTCTCCATTAGCTCTATTTCGGAGGAAAATTTTCATACCGATCCTTTCCGTGAGTTTATGGTCAAAAGAATGGCGCACTTCGGAATTTTTACCAAAGGGTATTTTATTTTCTCAGATGCTCATACCCGGGATGAATTATTGTGGGTAGAGGAAGCTCTCTTGCAGACACTTTCAGACTGGAAAGAAATGCTGAAACAGGAACACCTTTCGAATTGAGATTTACGAAAACGTTTAAAATTTTTATTCAAATAAGAACATCGACTAGGAGGAATATTCAATGAAAGCACTCGTATATCAGGAGCTTAAACAGGTGACTTACCAGGATATTGATGAGCCAACCATACAAAAGCCAAACCAGGTAAAAATTAAAATCTATGGTTCAGGCATCTGCGGTACAGACCTGAATATTGTCAAAGGCAAAGTGCCGGCGAATAAAGGAACGATTATTGGTCATGAAGGTGTAGGTACAGTGGTTGAGGTGGGCGACGAAGTTCGTGGTTTCAAGATAGGTGATCGGGTATTGGTTGATCCCACGCAATCTTGCGGTACCTGCTCCTATTGCCGTGAAGGTCTGTTCATCTACTGCGAGAATTTTGATGACTATCAAGTAGGGATGACGACACATGGAACCTTTGCTGAATATTTTGTTGGGGACGAAAAATATATCTATGCCATCCCGGATTCCATGAGCTGGGAAACGGCCATGATGATCGAACCACTGGGATGTGTACTTCAGACGTTCATGAAAGCAGGGACTAAGCCTAGTGACTCTGTACTGGTCCTCGGTTCTGGTGCAATAGGTTCCCTATGTCAGCTTGTGAGCAAACGATTGGCAAGGCTTACTGTAGGCACGGAAGTTGATCCATTCCGCAAAGAGTACGCTTCAGAGATCGCGGATCATGTGTTCTATCCTCAGGAACTGACGCTCGATAAAGTATACGAGATCAATAATAACAAGAAGTTTGATATTGTAGTGGACGCGGTTGGTAACCAGCTTCATGTAGGATTTGAGATGATTGCCAAAGGCGGCAAGATCATTCCTATGGGTTATGACGACAGCTATGAGGTCACGTTCAAATCAACTGCCGTGATTAATGATGGCATCAGTATCATTGGTGCGGTAGCTAATCACTCGATGATCAGTACAGCATTGAAATTTGCACAAAGTATTCCGGAACTGGAGCAAATGGTTACCTCTACGAAACTGCTGAGTGATTATGAACAGGCATTCAATGGGACAATCGGGTATCATCTGCGTACCGGAGAGAAGTTGCCCATGAATTCGGTTAAAACAGCTCTGATCTTGTAAGCATGTAGAATTGGTGGTTTTGCCGCTGCGAAAAGCAGGAATTCGCGGCGGTGAAACACCGCAGAAAAGGGGGAGATATCGATTGAAGCTGCTACAGGATTTGCCGAGAAATCCGCGGTACTCCATCTTACTTGAACCGGTATGGGCCATTCCGGGCACGATTGTTCTTTTTTATGCTCCCTTATATATGAAGGAAGCCGGACTTTCGGATATTGAAATTGGTTTGATCAATTCGGTGAATCTTTATTTTGCCTTTATATTTCAGTTATTTGCGGGTTCAATCACGAATAAGCTTGGTCGCAAGCGAACAACACTGATTTTTGATTTGATTGCCTGGAGTGTTCCCATGTTCATCTGGGCTTTCTCCCAGAATTTTTGGTTGTTTCTGATCGCTTACCTGCTGAATGCAACCTCCAAATTTGTGACGGTTTCCTTCAACTGTCTAATTATTGAGGATGTTGAGGAACACAAGCGATCCAAGGTATTCGCCATTCTTAACATGATCATTACTGGTGCTGGAGTACTGACACCGATCGCCGGGGTAGTGATTGCCGATTTTGGCATTGTGCCAACACTAGCCAGTATTTATTTTGTCGGTGGCATTCTCATGACCGTAATGTTCTTCATTCGCAACCGATATACGGATGAGACCGCAGTAGGGAAGGAACTTATGGGAATGCATAGCCAAACCCGGGTGATTCAGAGTCTGGCTTCCAGTCTGCGACTTTTCGGCAAATCGTTCTACAAGCGGAGGCTTTTACCGATTATTCTCATCACGGTGTTGTCCAATCTGATCCTGCAGTTGAACTTTTTTCAGGTGATTTTTTTCAAGGAACAGTTAAAATTCAATGATCAGATTATTTCATATATCCCGGTCGTCACCGCTGTAACCGTCATGCTCTTGTATTTAGTCATTATCCCGCGTCTGAAACGGCGTTCAGAAGAAAAGTATGTCAGTTTCTCGATCATTTTGAGTACAGTGGGGGCAATACTTTTTCTGTTGATACCTGCGGGGAATATAGCCATGTTATTTCTGACTCTAATTGTACTGGCGGCAGGCAATTTCATCTTGCAAACGTATCGGGACTCATTGCTTATGAACCGATTGGGTACACATGAAAAAGCGGATATGTTCTCGGCAGTGCAGACCGTTATGACGTTAACAGCGATTCCATCAGGTTACCTGACAGGGCTGCTGTATCACTATAACCCCGTGCTGTTATTCAGTGTCATTCTTGTACTTTATATCGTACTCATGGTCATCATGTTATTCCTCCCTGATCCCCAGAAACACTCCCAGGCAACCAGCACTTACAAAAATATGTAGGAGAAGGGGTTTTCTGTATATGAAACGAATATATAATACAGAAAATGAACCTGGGAGGCATAGAAATGACAAACGTATTTGCAACAGAAACAAGAAACCAAATGAACTGGATTAATGAACCGAAGACCTGGTCTTATACCGATCAAGGAGTTCTAATTGTAGAAGCTCAGGCTGATACAGACTTTTTCCAGGACCCAGCAGGTAAGCATATCCGTGCAACCGCGCCATTTCTGTCGATGCCGGTGCCTAACGATTTTGAAATGACGACCCAGCTAACCGTGGACATGCAACATCAGTATGATTCCGGATGTTTGATGGTGATGGCGGATGAGCGAAACTGGTGCAAACTTTGTTTTGAGTATGATGGAAAAGCAGCTACCATTGTGTCGGTAGTAACGAAGGAAGGGTCATCCGACGATTGCAATTCGGTTGAAGTTCCAGTAACCAATCCTTATCTGCGCATACGCAAAGTGGAGGACTGCATTTCATTCTTTTATTCACCCGATGGGGTGGAGTGGAAATTAATTAGATATTTCGGCATGCCGATAGAGGGGGAGATCCGGGCTGGAGTTGTTGGACAGTCACCAGCCGGAACGGGATGCACCTGTCACTTTTTATCGATGAATGTTTCCCGCCCGGACGTGACTGCACGCTTCTAGGCCCATCTCCCTGCCAATCGGCTAATCATTGGAGGGAGAAAAGCGGAATGGTAAAAGCTTTTATTTTGGATTTTGATGGACTTATTGTGGACACGGAGACACCTTGGTTCTATGCTTTTCGCGATATTTATAAAGAGCATGGACTTGAACTTGGCCTGGAGCTTTGGTCGAAAAACGTAGGAACATCGTTTGAAGAATTTCATCCTTTTCAATACCTGGAGCAAGCGCTGCAAAAACCGATCGATCACGATCATATCAAGCTGCTCTCTGAACAGAAATACGAAGCATACCTTGGACAGGCAGCAATTCTTCCAGGCGTACATGAGTTGCTCCAGTCTGCCCGTAAAAAGGGAATTCAACTTGCCGTTGCTTCCAGCTCTACCCGGGATTGGGTTCATGGTTATTTGCGGACACTCGGCATTTTCGAACTATTCGATGTCATTCATACAGCCGAGGACGTCAAGCGGGTCAAACCGGACCCGGAATTGTATCTGCTTGCCCTGGAGAGTCTCGGGATCGGGGCATCCGAAGCGGTTGTGTTCGAAGACTCGCCGAATGGACTGAAGGCAGCCAAAGCCGCGGGGATTCGCTGTGTCATTGTGCCTAACGAGGTGACACGTAATCTGGAATTCTCGAAGTATGATCTGCGGTTAACCTCGCTCGCAGAGATCACGATGGAAATTCTTTAACCCTGGTATTGCTTGCGTAACTCAATAGGAGAGATTCCTTCATATTTTTTGAAAACGGATCCAAAATAACTGGCGCTGTTGAAACCGACAGCCCGAGCAATCTCGTGGGCCGTTATTCCAGCGTCATGGACGAGCATTTCCTTGGCTTTCAGTAACCGATATCGTGTCAGATAATCAAGCGGAGTCATTTGGAATTCCTTTTTGAATATCCGATTTAAATGCTGTTCGGTGACGTCCATTTGCTGAGCCAGCATGGTAAGCGAAATATCCTGATCATAATTTTGCTTGATAAAAGTAACCAGTCCGCCCAGCTTTAATCGGGCATCCGAGCGTTCATAAGCACCATAACGATCGCCATCAATAGTTAACCTGACCAGAAGCATGTACAGCAATGCGGATACGTGCCAGATCTGATCCTTGTGCCGGGACTGCAGCGCCAACGTTATTTCATGCAACAGGATATGAAGCATTCCATCCGGCTTGAAGGCGCGCAGCTCCCCGATCTGCAAGGTATGCAGAAACCGGGGCAATAAATAGCCATTAAAGGACAGACAATCGAATAACAATGAATCATCCAGATTGTCGTAACGATATGTTACCTCCGGAAACATAATAAGAGCTGTTCCTTCCCGAATTGAACACTCGTGATTTTGGGCTGCGATTTTCCCTGTTCCCCCGATACACTGCACAATACTGTAATCCCGTGAATGGCCGTTCCAATTCATTAATTCATCTACGGTTAGCTGATTTTGACCTGTAATCATAAGCGGCATATCGGGATCCAGTGAATTCCCCATACTAGGTTTCGGCATCGTTGTGTTATTCCTCATTTCGTTAAAGGTCGTGTGCGTAAATGGCGTGGATACAGAGTTAAAAGAAACCTGATTTGAATTATATTACATAATTAACATTTTATCGAAAACCTTTTAGGAACACGTTTCATAATGTCGATGCCTTGCCATTATCAGACCATACAGTATACGCTATAATGGATACAGTGATTTAGGAAAGGGATGCAGTCATGAAGAAAGTCATCGTCGTAGGATCAGGAATTCTTGGGGCTTCCACAGCGTATCAGTTGGCAAAACAGGGTGCGGAAGTTCTTCTTATAGACCGGAAAGATCGAGGGCAGGCTACGGATGCTGCTGCCGGGATCATCTGTCCCTGGTTATCTCAGCGCCGTAATCAGGATTGGTATCAACTTGCCAAGGCGGGTACACGTTTTTATCCCGGGTTGATTGAAGAACTCAAGAGTGAAGGGGAAACGGAAACGGGTTACGCTCAAGTGGGTGCTCTTAGTATTCATACGGATGTGGACAAAATCAACAAGATGCAGGAGAGGGCCCACCTTCGTAAAGAAGATGCACCGGAGATTGCCGATATTACCCGTCTAGATGCAAAAGAAACTCATGAGCGTTTTCCTCTTCTGGAGGAGAGCTTTCAGTCCGTCTACATCAGCGGAGCCGCGCGTATTGATGGGCGTGCGCTGCGTGATGCCTTAATTCGATCGGCACAACGAAATGGAGCGGTCCTGATTAATGGGGACGCCACACTTCAATATGAATTGAACCGAGTAAGTGGAGTTGTTGTGGACGGTAAAGTCATATCGGCTGACGAGGTTATTGTGTGTGCCGGCGCTTGGGCTAATGAACTGTTGAAGCCCTTGGGCATTGATTTTAAGGTTCATTATCAGAAGGCGCAAATTATGCACTTACAGGTTCACGATCGAGAGGACACTGGGAACTGGCCTGTAGTCATGCCTCCTTCGGATCAATATCTGTTAGCCTTTGATCAACAGAAGATTGTGATCGGTGCGACTCACGAAAATGATATTGAAGGATACGATACAAGAGTAACCGCAGGCGGAATGCAGGAAATTTTGAATAAAGGATTGGAACTGGCTCCCGGTTTAGCTGAAAGCACGTTTCAGGAAGTAAGAGTAGGATTTCGTCCATTTACACCAGGTTTTCTTCCGGTAATGGGTGCTGTTCCAGGTTGGAATGGCTTGATCGCAGCTAACGGGCTTGGAGCATCTGGGCTAACGATGGGGCCTTTTATTGGCAGTCAACTGGCCAAATTGGCTTTGGGTATGGATTTGGATATCGATATTCAGCCATATGACCTTGGAAAAGCAATGGATGATCAGAAATGAGGTGAACTATGACGTATTCACAGCGCTTAACTCACGGCTACTCCTCAGACGTCATCTATCTGGAGCACCAGATTGCCATCGCAGAGGAGGACTTGGCAAAAGCTGAGGAAAAGCGGCGGGCATATGAATCGGATTTAGATCAGTTAAAGACGTCTCCCGGGTATCATTCAACTTCAGCAACGAACGTCTCTAATGAGGAAAAATGGGTCGATGAGTTAACGAAATTGCAAAGTATGATTAAGGATATCCGGACCCGACTTAAGAACTTGCAAGAAGATTTAGGGGAACTTGAAGATTAATAGGAATGGATTGACATTTGGAAAAACACATGTTGTAATAAGCCTGAGCTATTTGCAGGGGGACTGTTCGCAGTTGAGAAGGCTAAAACCTGACCCTTTGAACCTGTTAGTTAATACTGACGTAGGGAGCAAATGACATGTACTCATGTTATTTTGCCCTTGCCGAAAATAGGACAAGGGCTTTTTGGTCTGCATTTTGGATGACAGAACGCGATAGCTGGATGTGAAGCGGGGACATAATAATTTTAATAAAAGGAGAAATGATCATGTCATTTTCAAGAACGTTAAAAGATAAGTCCAGAACCGTATGGGAAGATGGATACAACCATCCTTTTTTACACGAAATGGGGAAAGGCACACTGGATCGGGAAGCGTTTAAGTTTTATCTTCTTCAGGACTATACATATCTGATTGAATATGCGAAGATTTTTGCCATGGGTGCGGTGAAGGCGACAGATGAAAAACTGATGACGAACTTTACGGTGATTCAACATGCTATTCTGTACGAAGAAATGGATTTGCATCGAAATTATATGAATGAATTTGGGATTACGCTGGATGAACATCATGCTGTCAAACCCTCTCTATACAACAAGGCGTATACGTCGAATATGATGAGTGTTGCACAAACAGGTGGGGTTGCCGAAATCATCGCCGTCATTTTCCCTTGTGCGTGGACGTATTACGACTATGCTACAAGATTAAAAGAACAATATCGAGATTCATTAGAGGGCAATTTCTATCAGACTTGGATCGAAAATTATGCAAGTGATGACTTCCGCGACTCATTCGAATGGTTCTATGATACACTGGATGCATTATGTGAACATAAAACCGAGCAGGAGCTGGAGGCCATAGAAGACATATTCAGAAGAAGTGTTGAATTTGAATATCTGTTCTGGGATATGGCGTATAAACGGCAACTCTCGTACTTCTGATGAATGCAATCTACTACAACCAGAGATAAGGATGAACATACAGATGGACAATCGTGAGGAACGTATCTATTTGCGATTTTTGAACGTGGAGGACGCGCCGACACTGCTGGATTTGCAGTTCCGTAACCGGGCTGTTTTCGAAGAGATATCGGCAAGTGAACGATCGGAGACTTTCTATACACTGGAGGGTCAAGTTGCACTTCTTGAAGGTTGGAACAAGGCCAGAGAAGAAGGGAAACGTTACTCTTTCGGAATCTTCCTGAACAATACACATGAGCTCATTGGAGAGATTTCTCTGTTCGAACTTGAACTGGATTCCACAGCCAAATGGATTGTTGGTTATGTGCTAGATCAAGTGCAGAATGGCAAGGGATACATGAGCGAAGCCCTTCGGTTAGCACTGGATTTTGCTATGAATGAAGCGGGAATAAAACGAGTGGAGGCTGGTGCACTTCCCGACAATGCCGGATCAATTCGAGTGTTGCGTAAAGCGGGCTTCCAAGAAACGGACCGCCAGAATATTAAAATCAAGGGAATTTGGAAGGAACATGTGATGTTTGCAGTGGATTTGCAGTAGATTGTTGAATATCGTAACGTGTACCACCTAAATCATCCAGGGGGAACTTATGAATAAACGGAAACAAATGTTATTGGACTCAGCACTTGTGCTCTTTGAGAAACATGGAGTAACCAACACCTCCATACAGATGATCCTAGACGAGTCAGGTGTGTCCAAAGGAACATTTTATAAATTCTTTGGTTCCAAGGATGATTGTATTCTTGCCATTCTGGAGCAGCGTGTACAGGAAGATATGATGATTCGCAAAGATTTGCAGAGCCAAAGCTATGCATCCGATTTTGACTTACTGGTGGATCAAATTATGGTGCCGATGATTTTGCCGGAAAAAAAGCTTGTTGTGGAGCTATTCTGGACAGGCTTCTATTCTGGAGAATGCAATCTGGAGAACTTGACTCGTATGCAGTTAAATTGGTTATCTGAACGACTGGTACAGGTATTTGGTGAAGAATTAAAACCCTTTGCTTATGAAGGGGCTATTTTTGGTTTTGGCATGATACATCAAATCTCGAATATGTGGAGAAACTTCCATCTTGCCCAACCGAATTGGAACCATCTTGTGCCTAAAATCCTGAACTACATTGAAATTTTGCTTCGTTCCATGCTGGAAAGGCAAGAGCATATTGTTGATTTTCCAAGTCTGTTGGTGATCGCTCCTGATTCCAAAGAAATTGCGGTGGATAAAAACAATCTGATTGAAGGTCTTCAAAAATTCAATCATTCTATTCTCCACTCGGAAGTGTCTATTAAAGCGAAAGAACTGACCAAAGGACTGCTTGCTTTAGTCGAGCAAAAAGAGATCAATATTTCCATGTTGGAAGTAACGCTGCAGGCGTTTCAAACGGAATTTGAATCGTCTTCTATGAATTGCGAAGCTAGCAGAATTGTCAAAGACTGCGGCTTATATCTCGAACAAATCAGGCAGGTTCCGATGGAGAAAACGAAATAGAACACGTTAGCGCAGCGGTTCTCACTGAAGTGCAGAGGCTCCTGTTCATTTGTAATACACAAAAAAAGCGGCAGATTGGACGTAAAGCTTAGGGTCCTGATCTGCCGCTTTTTATATAAGATACATAGGCTCTACATGATGTAATTCATGTAAATGTTGTTCTTAATTTGTATTCATCGAGACTTTTTGTCTTACAGGCTGCTTGGAGTCTTCCTCCGTCGCTTGTTTGGTACGTTTGATGAAGAAGGAAAGTAGCAATCCGAGAACGGCAATGCCGATAATGACAACATAAGCATCATTAATTCCCTGGATCATGGATTCCATTCCCAACTGTTGCTGGGTTAAACCTTTGGCTGCACCCGTTGCCACCATGTCCTGTACATGTGCCGTTGTGCGACTAGTCATTACACTTACGAGCAATGAAGTACCCACAGCGCCAGCTACTTGTCTGACGGTGTTGGATATCGCTGTACCATGTGGCCCAAGTCTTGGAGGCAGTTGATTCAAACCTGCCGTTTGGATAGGCATCATGAGCAAGGCCATACCAATTCGGCGACCTGTTGACATTAAGACCAGGTAAGTATAACTGGTAGAATCGGTTAGATCGATGAAACCAATAGTGGTTACGATCGTGATAACCATCCCGATAATTGCCAGCCATTTTGCGCCAAACCGGTCAAACAATCTACCTGTTATTGGCATCAGGAAGCCCATGACAAGCGCCCCTGGAAGCAATAATAATCCTGACTCCAATGCCGTGTAGCCCCGTGCATTTTGGAGGTATAAAGGAAGCAACATCATATCAGCATACATGATCATCGTGATCGCGATATTAATGACCGTGGTCAGTGAGAACATATTATACTTGAAAGCACGCAGATCGAGCAGCGGATTTGTAGACGCGAGCTGTCTCCATGTGAACAGTCCAAGAGCAATAACTCCTGCTGCAAGGCATATGATTACTTCTGCACTTGACCATCCCAGACTTCCCGCCCGACTGAAGCCATACAGCAATGCACCAAATCCAATTGTGGACAGCAACACGCTGAGTGTGTCGAACTTGAGTTTGATTCGTTCCGATACATTTTTGAGATATACAAACGCAAAACCAATAACAATAACGGTTAGTGGGATCATTCCGTAAAACATCGTTTGCCATGTGTAGTTCTCAAGAATATATCCAGCAAGGGTTGGCCCAATCGCTGGAGCGAAAATGATGGCAAAACCGACCATACCCATCGCTGCTCCCCTTTTCTCAGGAGTGAACAGGGTTAGAATGACATGCATCAACAATGGCATGATAATACCAGCACCAGCTGCTTGAACCATACGTCCTGTCAACAATGTACCGAAATTACTCGCAAGGGCAGATATAATCGTACCGATGAGGAAAATAAACATCGAAGCTTGAAATAATTGCCGTGTCGAAAAACGTTGCATGAAATAGGCAGTGACAGGAATGAGTACACCATTCACCAGCATGTAGCCTGTCGTAAACCATTGGGCTGTTGCTGCTGAGATATTAAAATCCCCCATCAGCTCCGGAGTTGCCACGCTCATAACGGTTTGGTTCAATGTGGCAAGAAATGCACCCAATATCATAACAAACAGTATGGGGCCCTTTTTTACGTCATCTCTTTCTTTTAATCTAGCCTGACTCAATCCATTCCATCCTTTCAATCCACACGTGACTAAATTTACAACGTGTTGTATAGTTTACATTGTATTTATTGAATTATATACATATTCCCGGAGATTACAATTTACGATTTTGGGTATTTTCGTTGCTTATTTTACGAAAAAATAAAATATGTCGTCTAATTCGGAAATAAACGACTGATCATTTAAAATTGTAATTTTTAAAATTTGAGGAGTGATTTTGCATGAAGAACGAAAAGAAGCCTGCTACAGATCCTCGTATACTTCGTACAAGACAGTTGATTCGTGATGCTTTTGTAGATCTATTGCAGGAAATGGACATCGAGAAACTATCGGTCAATCGGATTGCAGAACGAGCGACGATCAACCGCGTGACCTTCTATCTGCATTATCGGGATATCACAGACATGATGGAGAAAATGGCGGATGAGATGATTGAGCACATTGAACGGATTGTGGACGAACATGCTCCTCAATTTGAAGATGCTGCCAATGATGGTTGGCCAGTGCTAGTGAAATTGCTTGAACACTTTGCTGACCACTCCAAATTCTATCGCGTCGTTCTTGCGTCAAGAAGAACCCCCATTTTTACGGAGAGACTATTGAAATTGCTAACGAAACTTGTTTCAGCTAAGATCGAAAGTTTGGAGCTGGGAAGCACACTTGAACAAGCAGGTATTCATAAGGAGATCGCCATCTGGTACAGTTCCTCAGCCCTAATTGGGACCATTGTATCCTGGCTTCGCAATGACATGCCTTATGCACCGCATTTTCTAGCCAAACAGTTCTCTTTAATTCGTGCTTATTCTTACAATGACTTGATATAACAAAAAAACATCCAGCTATAGTCAGAATCAACTATACGCAGATGTTTTTCAAGAATTTAACGGGCTACGCTCCTGTCGGAGTTCGTAATATCATATACAGCCCAATGAGTGCTGCCAGAGCACCAAAAATAATGCCAGACAGTCCATTGTAAAAGGTGGGATCTCCTTTGTATGAAAATGACATGATCGCAGTTTGTGTTAAGGAAAGTGAGATCAATGAAGAAGAGAAGTTCGTCAGTTTGATGGCTTCGATGACCGGCTCATTATTCCGTCTCGCCATAATGGCGCCCCCAAGAGAAACGGCGATTTCAGTAAAAGTAACGGCAGCTATAATGAAGGCGACATAGTGAGGATAATGCGTCCTGCTGCCTGTAACGAATAATAACTTACTGCAATAGATGATGTAGACCACACTTGAAGCGAGTACAATATTGCCTATAAATCGGTATGCAGCGTATTGTTTTTTTAGGATTTCCTCCGGGCTGGAATCATCAAGATTCGAGTCCTCATGTGCTTTTGCTGCGTGATACTTGGCAACAGCGATGCCGATATTATAAAAAGCGTTAATGCATAAAAAGAAGGAGAGCGTAAAAATCCCTAAAAGTATTTTCCCAACCGCGATAAGGGCATTTAGTGGAATAGATAATTTTGCAAAGTAGATAATGCGATTATTTTTAACTTTAAAGACAGATTCTCCTCTATTCAATGGACGTATCCAATTCACTTTATCCCTCCCGAACGAAAACCCGATGTGCAAAGAATGAGTCTAGTGTTCAAGCATACCATAGTAAACCATATGGTCCACGTATTAGGTTTAGACATGTTCATGCTTACCTATCTGTAATCCTGTATTATAACCGTTAGGAACTTAATTTTCGTCATAAATGTACTATTAGTATAAAAATACACCTTAAAATATCCATAATATGAATATAGTTCAAAAGTTTCATTCCAAATAATATACGGTTAGTATAAAATGGTTGTGCGCTGAACTGTCAATTCATGTGCCAACCAAAGGAGGGATGAAAAGGAAACGAAGAACTGGAGTGACGCCGTGGCATGATTATCAGAGACATGGAAGAAATCCCTCTTTGCACTGGATAAAAATAGTTTTAAGGCGGTGTTTGGATGTACAAAGAAGTGATTCGAGTTCACGATATAACCAATTTTCAGTCCAGATCGGAAGAGTTTTTTCCACTTCACTGGTTTCGGAAAATGTTGTCGGAAAAACCTGTTTACTATCATGAGGATACGGATACCTGGAATGTATTCAGATATGACGATGTCAAGCAGGTACTAAGCAATCATGAATATTTTTCATCCGAAGGATCAAGAACAACCATTTCTGTTGGGGCGAAAAACAAGGAAGGCACACCGCCGGACAAAATGAATATTTCGAGCATAGATCCACCGCGTCATCAAAAAAGCCGTTCGTTGCTTTCTGCTGCTTTTACCCCCCGCAGTTTAAAAAACTGGGAGCCGCGGATTCGGAACATTGCCAAGCAACTGGTGGAGGATATCGAACTCAATACAACGGTTGACATCGTGCAAGCTCTGGCAGCACCATTGCCTTCCATGGTTATGGCTGATTTGCTGGGCATACCGCTGAAGGACAGCCACCGCTTCAAAAGCTGGGTAGATATTCTGTTTCAACCCGCCAATAGAGAAAATGCAGAGGAAATGGAACTGAAAAAGCAAGTCGCGGCACAGGAGTATTATCAGTTCCTTTATCCCATTGTCGTTCAGAAACGGACTCTGCCTGGCGACGATATCATTACAGACCTGTTGAAAGTGGATGTGGACGGCGAGAAATTTTCCGACGATGAGGTTGTTCGAACCACAATGCTTTTGCTGGGGGCTGGTATCGAAACCACCAGTCACATGGTTTCCAGTACATTTTATTCTTTTCTCTATGATGACCCCAACTTGTATGTTCAATTACGAGAGAACCCTGAGTTGATCCCACTTGCGGTGGAAGAGATGCTTCGTTATCGCTTCCATAATGCCAAGCGACATCGGACCGTTAAGAAAGATAATAATCTCTTGGGTGTAGAATTGAAAAAAGGGGATGTCGTTATCTCCTGGATGAGTGCGGCGAATATGGATGAAACCATATTTGAAAATCCGTTTGATTTGAACATTCACCGTCCCAATAACAAAAAACATCTTACCTTTGGGAATGGTCCGCATTTCTGTCTAGGTGCTCCACTGGCGAGAATGGAATTAAGTGTTGCTTTGACTGCATTTGTAGAAAGGGTACCTTTTATTGAATCGGATGAATCATTTGAGTTGGAAAACAACCTTACCGTCTCGGCTCCAGGCCAGTCCCTGACATACTTGCCTGTGAAGATTGTGCACTAGGAGAAGGATTAAAATCATACAGTCAAAATAACAAAAGCAGTAGATTGGATGTGTACCAACATCTGATCTACGGCTTGTATAACGTTCAAGTTTTTTCTGAGCTGTTTACGTAACAGAATAGAGAGGGACATACAACAGTAACTATACAATACTATATGAGAAGATCACATTAGTGGAGGTTGCGATGAAGACTCGAAGTGGTCTTCTTTCTGCATCATGTCTCTGTTTTCGTTAGGAAGGGAAAACTGCTGAGCGAGAAGCTGCTGTTCCTTGATGAGAAGATCAACTTTATGGTGCAGATGGTCCAATTGTTTGTTGTAGTGTTTGTACGTGTAGAATCCGATCACAGCCTTAATCGCGAAGAAAATAACAGCTGCCGTAATAATCAATATATAGTTAGAAGCAATATGCCTGATCCAGCTATTGAGTTCACTTATCACGTATAACACTTCCTTTCACAAGAAATGCAGATTACTTCTATTCATTGCCTTCGTTACAGGAAAGATTACGTGGAAAATGTTCTCAGATGTATTCCTCCGAAAGAAGGATGGAGCATAGCAACATTGTGTTTATTCCTGTTATTAAGTAGAATTATTTTAATTAATATTTTCCAAAGGAGAGCAAATACGTGCTGGAACTCAGCTTTAACGACCCGGAAAAACTGGTAACTGTAACCCACGCCTTATCGACTCGTTCCCGGATTGACATTCTCCAGCTTCTTAATGCTAACAAATTAAACATTATCGAAATTGCCGAAGCACTTAACCTGCCCGTGTCAACGGTAGCCAACCATATTAAAGTGCTGGAGGCGGCCAATTTAATACATACGGAAATGCTCCCAGCCTCTCGTGGGGCCATGAAGGTGTGCAGCCGCAATTATGATGATATTCATATTGCCCTGGATCGAGGGGGTTCCTTTCCCACACGGGATACGAATGTCTACGAAGTTCAGATGCCGATAGGGCATTACAGCGACTGTGAAGTTGCGCCAACATGCGGCATGGCGAGCACGGAGGACATGATTCTGAAGGAAGACGATCCGGCAAGCTTCTATCATCCCAAGCATATTGATGCTCAGATCATTTGGCTGGCAAAAGGTTATTTGGAATATTTGCTTCCGATGGATATTCCGCAAGGTGCAACGATTGAATCTTTGGAATTGTCCATGGAAATCTGTTCTGAAGTAGCAACCTATAACAATGATTGGCCCTCGGATATTTCTGTTTGGGTGAATGGCACTGAGATCGGGATGTGGACTAGTCCCGGAGATTTGGGCGACCATCGTGGTAAACTGAATCCGACATGGTGGTCTGATGGTTCCACACAATACGGCATTCTCAAAAAATGGCGTGTGGACGACAACATGACCATGCTGGACAAAGAGAAAATTTCGGATGTGTCCCTGTCAGATCTTCATCTTGAGGATAAACACAAGTTAAGATTACGCATTGGAATTCATCCGGATGCTAGGCATCAGGGAGGCATGAACCTGTTTGGCAATGAGTTCGGAGATCATGAACAGAACATTATTATGCAGGTAAGGTATACGATGAATGCAGGTGATAAGGATGCGAGATATGCCAAATAACGGTACCTAATGTATCGTGAGTATCGAGCGTTTTAAACCGAACTTGTTTCATCTGGAGCAACACGTTCCAATTACCTGGAGCTTATTCAGTCCACCCGATTATCTCAGATTGATGAAGGCAAACGGAAAATCATCTGGTCACCGGAGCCTGGCGGGCGTTACAGCCATCATTTGTGGGCACCGGAAATCCATTTTTTGAATGGAAAATGGTACATATACTATACAGCCAATGATGGGGGAGGGGACGATTCACGGCGGATTTGCGTGCTGGAGAATGAAAGCCCAAATCCCATGGATGGAGATTGGGTATGGAAGGGGGCTCTGGACACTCCTGTCCCGGGTCTGGATGGTACCGTGCTGAAATGGGGTGCTCAATTCTATTTTCTGTACGCAGGTTACGGTCATTTTCCGGACTATGGGTCAGCGATCTATATTATGCGGATGTCTAATCCTTACACACTGACAGGTGACCATGTGCTGTTAACAGCTCCAACCTTTTCGTGGGAAAAGCAAGGCGGGATGGCGATTAATGAAGGCCCGTTTACGCTGCATCGAAATGGACGAGTTTTTCTGATTTTCTCGGCCAGCACAACCTGGTCGGAAGATTATGCACTTGGCATGTTAACCATGAATGAAGAAGATGATCCAATGCTGGCTTCATCATGGACCAAATCCCCGCAGCCTGTTTTTCGGAAGAGTACGGAGAATGGTGTATATGCCACAGGGCACAACAGCTTTACTACATCACCGGATGGTCTGGAGGACTGGATCGTATTTCATGCTCTTCCGGCACCGGGTGCTGATACTGGTTTGCGGGCAACGCGCATTCATAAATTTGAATGGAACAGGGATGGAACACCTGATTTTGGTGTGCCTTTCAGCGATGATCATACGCTCCAAGTTCCATCGGGAGAGTAAAACATAAGACTCGAGAATAGGGGATGGGTATGTTTATAGTTACAACTATTTTGTAATTAATAGCGATGTAGATAAATGATTTGGTGAAAACGAATGCTTTCATTAGACGATGAAAGTAATAATTATTATGGATTCAAACTGGAATTAACCGCATTTTAACGGCGGTTTAATGGTGTGATCCGGTGAATAATTAACTTTCCCATGCTGTTTGAAGGAAATGTAAGCAATAATACCAGACATATTTTATTACAAGAAAATAAATTGAAAACGTTGACATCTAATTATTGTGTAATTATACTTTGATTCAAATACAGAACAAATATTGCACCATTGTTGTGTCCACCATTCCAATACTGATGGTATACCCTTTCCTGCAAAAGTACTTTGTAAAAGGAGTATATATCGGTTCAATCAAAGGCTAATAGGAGTGATTTACGTATGAATAAAGACAAGATGACATTGACACCACGCCCGGAATATCCTCGCCCTCAGTGGGTGCGTAACCATTGGATCAATCTGAACGGAACTTGGCAGTTCGAAATGGATCATGGCAAAAGTGGAAAAGAACGGGGTTATGATCAGTCCGAACATCACCTCTCTGGAACTATTACTGTTCCGTTCTGTCCAGAGAGTAAACTGTCCGGGGTGGGCTATACCGATTTTATGGCAGCAGTATGGTATAAACGCGAGTTCTCCATCCCGGATGCCTGGATGAATGGACGCATTTTGCTTCATTTTGGTGCTGTTGATTACGAAGCCGAGATCTGGGTCAATGGAAAAGCCGTTGGTAAACATCGGGGAGGCTATTCGCCATTCCATTTTGATATCACACCCCATGTTTCGTCGGGAACGAATGTAGTCACGGTTTATGCGGAAGACGATGTGCGTTCAGGACTTCAGCCGCGAGGCAAACAGAGCGAACGCTTCCACTCGCATGGCTGCGATTACACGCGGACTACCGGCATTTGGCAAACGGTGTGGCTGGAGCAAGTGCCAGAGGTGTACCTCTCCGACATGAAAGTCGCGGCTGATCCGGATAATGCATGCGTGCACCTTGAAGTGAAAATATGCGGTAACGCTGCTGGAGGAGAGCTGGCTGCAACTGCCCACTTTGACGGCAAGGATGTTGGATCGACAACGGCGGTTGTCCATGGACCTGCTGTGAAGCTTACCGTCCCATTATCCGAAATCCATTTATGGGAGCCGGGGAATGCCAAATTGTATGATCTGGAGTTGAAGCTGCATGGGCAGGATCAGACCATCGATACGGTAGGCTCGTATTTCGGACTGCGGACGGTAAGGTTGGATGGTATGGCATTTCGTATCAATGAGAAGTCCGTTTTTCAGCGGCTTGTGCTGGATCAGGGCTTTTACCCGGATGGGATCTACACCGCACCTAGCGACGAAGATCTGCGCAAGGACATCGAGATTTCCATGGGGCTTGGTTTTAATGGAGCGAGATTGCACGAAAAGATGTTTGAGCCGCGTTTCCTGTATTGGGCTGATCAGCTTGGTTACCTGGTATGGGGAGAACATGCCAACTGGGGACAGGATATTACAACGACCGAAAGCCTTGCCCGGTTTTTGCCAGAATGGATGGAAGGTATGGAACGCGACTTTAATCATCCATCGCTTATCGGCTGGTGTCCGTTCAACGAAACGTGGGATCGTGATGGAACCCGGCAGGATAATGATGTGCTACGCATTGTCTATGAGATGACCAAACGTATGGACCCGACACGTCCTGTCATTGATACCAGCGGTAACTTTCATGTGGTGACGGATATCTTCGATTTGCATGACTATGATCAGAACCCGGAAACGTTCATGGCCAGATATGAACCGATGAAAAGCGGCGGAGAAGTATTCAATACGTTTCCGGAGCGGCAGACGTATGAAGGGCAGCCATATTTTATTAGCGAGTATGGCGGTATCTGGTGGAATCCGGATCAGCAAGATGAGAAAGCTTGGGGCTACGGGGACAGACCGCAATCTGAAGAAGCTTTCATTGCACGTTATGAGGGATTAACGAATGTCCTGCTGGACCATCCGAAAATGTTCGGGTTTTGTTATACCCAGCTATATGATGTGGAACAGGAAGTGAATGGACTGTACACCTATGACCGCCGTCCCAAATTCGACCCGGAAACGATTCGTCGCATTAATTCCCGCAAGGCTGCCATTGAAGATTGAATGTTGAAGGTCAGCTACGCGCATAATTCATAATCCTATAGGGAGCGTGACTGTAGATGAAAATAATGAATTACAGGAACAAATTGTTGCTGGCCTTATGTGCATTCCTTATTTTCCTAATGGGACAGACGACGCATGCTGCGACCGTTCAGAATAACTTCTACAATGTCGTGATGCAGGATGGAGCTGATCCATGGGTCTACAAGCACACAGATGGATTCTATTATTTCACCAAAACAACAGGTGGTAACGTTACCATCTGGAAGTCAGCTCAATTAACAACCGTTGATGCGGCTCCAACCACAGTGGTGAATACTGGCTGCTGCGGCATCTGGGCTCCAGAGCTTCATTACATCAATGGTGCTTGGTATATCTATTATGCGAAGGATGATGGAGACAACGTCAATCACCGCATGTATGTTATGGAAAATACGTCAGCTGATCCTACACAGGGAACCTGGCAATACAAAGGACAGATTACGGATCCCACCAACAAGTGGGCTATCGATGGGACGGTATTGCAGGTGAACGGACAGCTCTACTTCATCTGGTCGGGCTGGGAAGCAGATATGAATGTAAGGCAGAATCTGTACATTGCCCATATGAGTAATCCCTGGACGATCGATTCAAATCGCGTGGAAATTGCACGACCAACCTACAACTGGGAAACCAATCATTCCCCGAATGTAAATGAAGGGCCGCAGGTGATCGTTCGAAACGGAGTTATCAGTCTAGTCTACTCTGCAAGTGGCAGTTGGACCAACGACTATTGTCTGGGGCTGATTACCGCTAACACCTCAAGCAATTTGCTGAATTCGGCATCCTGGAGCAAGCGCAGTCAGCCTATCTTCCAATCGGGGAACGGCTTGTATGGTCCGGGTCATCATTCTTTTACGAAATCGCCTGACGGGACTGAGGACTGGATCATGTACCACACAGCGAAATCCAATAATTCCGGATGGAATCGTGAGATTCGCTTACAGAAGTTCACCTGGAATGCCGACAATACCCCGAACTTGGGTACACCGGTGAATCCCAACGCACCCATTGCTCTACCTTCGGGAGAAAAGTCAATCGTTCGATATGAAGGAGAAGAGGGAACCTTTGGTGGGATCGCTTATGCATCCCAGAGTCCTTCTGGTTCAGGCGGCATGAAAGCTGGTCATATCGATACGGCGGACAGCTATGTAGAATTTAACGTCAATGCAGCAACTGCAGGGCAATATATTCTCCTGGCAAGGACGGCGAATGGCACAGCAGGTGGGAATTGGTCCAACCTGCTGCTGAGTGTGAATGGAGGTACAGCCAGCCCATTCTACATTACGAACAAGGGATGGGAGAACTGGGGACTGTCTACAGCAAGAGTTCAGCTAAAGGCTGGTGTGAACAAAATTCGTTTCTCCAAAGGTGAAGGATATGGAGAACTGGACTTCTTTGATATCAAACCTGCAAATTAGAGAATGATAGCCCGATCTGAACCCTGCCGGTGTCCATTTGGACATTGGCGGGGTTTTGTGTTTTGAAATTGAAAATTTTCTGATTCTATTCATATTCAGTTCATAAAAAGCAATTATTCGATGTTACTCTACAGCCGATCATTTTCACATTAATGTTTACGTACATTTTTGGTGGTGCGGTCTCGGGAAACATTCAAGCTTATTTGTTGGTCATTATTCCGGGTATACTTGTGCAGACAGTAATTACAAGCTCCGTCGTTACTGGCGTGCAATTGCGTGAGGATATGGATAAAGGGGTATTCGACAGATTCAAATCATTGCCTATAGCACGTATTGCGCCACTGGCTGGAGCATTGCTGGCGGACACGATCCGATATACTATTGCAACAATCCTTACCTTTGCAATTGGATATCTATTGGGATATAGCCCTGCAGGTGGATTGGGTCATGTCGCCATGGCAGGATTACTGGTTATTGTGTGCGCTTGGGCGATCAGTTGGATTTTTGCTTTTCTCGGTGTTATTGCACGTACAGCGTCCAGTGTACAAGGGATTTCCATGCTCGTATTGTTTCCGCTCACCTTTGCTTCGAACGCTTTCGTTCCGGTAGATACGATGCCGAATTGGCTTCAGTGGATTGTTAATGTCAATCCGATATCCCATTTGGTCTCGGCTGTACGGGATTTGGCGAATCAAGGGACAATGGGCACAGATTTGGTGACTAGCCTTGCTGGAGCGGCGGTTATTGTAGCTATTTTTGCACCATTAACAGTACGGGCATATATGCGCAGAACGTAATTGAAAATCATAAAATTTTCTAAAAATGTTGAGTTATCAGGAAAGAGACGTTGTGCCTTCATAGTGTAAGGTCTTCTTCTTGACAGAATGTGGAGTATAAGGCAAGGTTGAAAAAATGGAGGTGGTCACTTTGACAAGCATATTGGTCGTTGATGACGACCCGCATATCCGAGAGCTGGTAGGACATTTTTTACAGCAGGAGGGTTTGCACGTAATCGAGGCTGTTGACGGTTTGGATGCACTGCGATTACTCGCTGACCATAAGGTTGACCTCGTCGTTCTCGATATTATGATGCCAGGCATGGACGGATGGGAATTGTGCCGCCAGTTGCGGCAGCAGACGGATCTACCGCTACTGATGTTGACGGCCAAAGGAGAAACCTCGCAGATCATCAAAGGTTTTACCCTTGGGACGGATGATTATCTGGTGAAGCCTTTTGATCCGTTGGTGCTGGTTGCACGAGTGAAGGCTTTATTGAAACGATATCGGATTATGACTTCACAAGTGATTCTGCTTGGTGAACTGGTCCTGCGGGGGGATACGTTTGAGTGCAAGAAAGGAGATCAGGATATTGTGTTGCCACGCAAGGAATTTGAATTGCTATTCACCCTTGCGAGTTATCCTGGCAAGACCTTTACACGTGATCAGTTAATCGAAAAGATCTGGGGTTATGATTACGAAGGGGACGAGAGGACAATTGATGTGCATATCAAGCGACTTCGTGAACGGTTTCCGGAGGAAGAGCATGCTTTTGTCATTCGTACTATGCGAGGTTTAGGCTATCGCCTGGAGGTACGGCAATGAAGCAGGAGGCTGGATTTCTTCATATTGCCAGAAACGTCATTCTGGTATCTCTGGCCCTGTTTGCCTGCTGGACAGCAGCTTTCTACCTTACGAGATATGTGTATTCCTTTGTCCCATGGGAACCGCATGAATTGCTTGCTTTTCTGATTAATGCCATGCTTGGGTTCATTTTTTTTGGGTTATGCATTACAATGATCGGTCCGCTGGTTAAAGGCAGGCAGTATGAATTTTTTAATGAGATGATTCAGGCATTGAAAAGCATTTCCCGGGGGGATTTTCGTGTGAATCTGGATGCGGAATTTGCCAATAGAAACGGGAGACAGAGAAATCCCCACCCGTTTGTGCAGTTGGTTGAAAGCATCAATGACATGGCAGCAAATCTCAAAGTGATGGAAGATTTGCGTCAGGAATTCATCTCCAATGTATCACATGAGATCGGATCGCCGCTCACGTCAATCAGCGGGTTCGCCAGAGCGCTGAAAAATAAAGATATGGACCAGGAGAAACGGGAAAAGTATCTGACGATCATCGAGACGGAATGTGTTCGTTTGTCCAGACTGAGTGATAATTTGATGAAGCTCGCCGTTCTGGATTCATCCGAGCATGCATCACATAAAACATCTTACCGATTGGATCGGCAGTTGGTAACTCTGGTTCTGGCCTGCGAACCCCAATGGGATGACAAAAAAATAGATATGAACGTAGAGCTGGAAGAAGTTGAAATCTTGGCTGATGAGGACTTGATGATTCAGTTATGGATCAACCTGATTCATAATGCAATCAAGTTCACGCCAGAAGGCGGTAAAATTGATGTTTTCCTTACGCAAGGTGAAGGCAAGGTCAGTGTGCGTATTACTGACAGTGGACCTGGCATCACCAAGCATGATCAACTTCGTATATTTGAACGCTTCTACAAAGCAGATCAATCCCGTACACGTGCCTTGGGAGGCAGTGGGTTAGGTCTGTCCATCGTGCATAAAATTGTGGAGATGCATGGGGGTACTGTCTCCGTGTTCAGTGAACCAGGAGAAGGTGCGACATTTACTGTACAGCTACCTGTCCATTCAGAATAATAAAAAGGGTAATTGATGGACGTTGTCCTCAATTACCCTTTTTATTTCAATTAATTCGGCTGTTATTGTACAAAATAAGGTATATAATCGATAATCTGCAGGGTAGCCAATACATAAGGCCGTAAGGAGTGAGCAGTCTGCTGATATCTTCCACTCACCAACAACGTCTGATTGATGTGATGAATTCATTACCGATACAACCAAAGTACTCCAAAGCACAGCTGCTGATTAATGATCTGAAATTAAGCTCAGCGGGAGAGGTGGAGATGTTCTTCTCTCCACATAATGAATATATCAATCCTTCCGCAAAAGTCATGCTTGTGGGCATCACACCAGGTTGGCAGCAAATGGAGATTGCATATAGAACGGCTACCCAGGCTTTGAAAGCACACAAATCATATGAGCAAGCCTGTAAAGAAGCCAAAATAGCGGCAAGAATGGCCGGCTCCATGCGTAGCAATTTGATTCAAATGCTCCAGGAAATAAGCTTGCATGAATATTTAAAAGTGCCCCATGTGCAAAGGCTGTTTGAAGCAGATTGTATATTGTTACATACAACTTCTCTGATTCGATATCCAGTCTTGGTGAATAAGCAAAATTACAATGGGCATCAGCCTTCCATTACTCAAAATACATTTTTGTATCAAACTGTACTTGAATCATTTCTGCCTGAAGTGGAACAGTTAAAGCATCCCCTTATTATTCCATTAGGAAAGTCGGTGGAGGCTGTACTACATCAATTGCTAGATGAACATCGGTTAGTTGAAGGGAAAATTTTATGGGGGTTCCCTCATCCATCTGGTGCCAACGGCTCTCGTGTGAAACAGTTTCTTCATAACAAAGCGGGGATGCAGAGCATTCTGATGGGATGGCGTGATTAAATTTCTTACGTGCTTCTTGCTTTTTACAAATTCAATAATAGTATAATGATTACGACTACATGACATGGAAACAGGAAAAGAGGAAACAAATGCCTACAATACTAGTTGCTGACGATGATCCGAACATTCGTGAACTCGTCTGTTTATTTTTGAGAAATGACGGATTTGAAACGGCTGAAGCTGCGGATGGCAAGGAGGCACTGACCGTTTACGGCTCAACACATGTCGATCTTGTTGTGCTTGATATCATGATGCCTATCATGGATGGTTGGACATTATGCAAGGAGCTGCGAAGAGCCAATCCTGATCTTCCGTTGCTCATGCTGACGGCGAGAGGGGAGACCTGGGAGAAAGTGAAGGGATTCGAACTGGGAACCGATGATTATCTGACGAAACCGTTTGATCCGTTGGAGCTCACGGCTCGTGTTCGAGCATTACTGAAACGATACAAAATCGGCTCCACGCAGACGATCCATTTCGGCAACGTCATCCTGGATCGACAAACCTACAAGGTGACAAGTGGAACAGAGTCGCTTACGTTGCCGCTAAAGGAGTTCGAATTGCTCTATAAACTCGCTGGAACACCCGGACAAGTCTATACACGTGAGCAATTGATCGATCAAATCTGGGGTATTGATTACGCCGGTGATGATCGAACAATAGACGTACATATTAAACGCCTGCGTGAACGGTTCGCAACAACATCCGATTTTCGGATCGAAACGGTGCGAGGTCTGGGGTACCGGCTTGAGGTTTACGAATGATTAGATCGTTATATATCCGTGTGGTCCTGACATTTCTGGTCTCCGTCATCGCCGGCACAGTCATTTCTTTTTTTATGTCCACGATGATATTCGAAGATCAATTGAATGAAAATGCTCAAATTAACATACGTAACTTCGGCCAAGATGTCGTGCAGATTTACAAGACCCTTCCATTAAGTGAAGCAGAATCGTTCGTGAGTGGAATGAAGCTACTGAATTCATATCATATTCGAATTTACGATGCAACGGGTCAGTTCCAGTCGTATGGAAAGCTTAACGGACATAAATCGGCCACGGTGACGAAAGAGCAACTAAAGAAAGTGTTAGATGGAGGCGTAGTACAGGACAATCCGAACGGTATTGCAACAGTTCTACTAGGTTTGCCGGTGAAAACGGAAATGGGAGCGCAAGCAATGTTTTTTGAGACGCTCGCTCCACCTTCTTCCTTGTTTGTCGTCCAATGGGCTTCGATCTTTGCAACCTGTTCATTGATTGCAGGAAGTATTATCATTCTGATTGCTTCCATATTTTTGGTTAGACCGATCAAAAAACTGACAAAAGCAACGAAGCGGATCGCTGCTGGAGATTTCAACGTCAAGCTGAATATCAAGCAAACCGGAGAACTGGGCACACTGGCGCGCAGTTTCGAAGAAATGATGCATGATTTGCAGCAGTTGGAGCAGATGCGCAGGGAATTCGTAACGAATGTGTCACACGAGGTTCAATCTCCGCTGACTTCGATATCCGGTTATGCTCAAGCGCTGAAACAAGTAAATCTCTCAGAGCAAGAACGAAGCCGATATCTTGATATTATCATCGCCGAGGCGAAGCGGATGTCCAAAATGAGTGATAATCTGCTCAAGCTGAGTATGCTTGAATCGCAGTCACAGCAACCACGACTTAGCACACTTAGCCTGGATGAACAGATCAGGCGGGTCATTGTAACTCTCCAGCCACAATGGTCTGCTCGCAACATTCACTTTGAGCTCGATCTCCAAGCAGTTAAAGTCTTGGCTGATCACGACCAGCTGAACCAGGTATGGACGAATATTCTCAGCAACGGTATTAAATTTTCCAAGGATGGCGGCGTAATTCACGTCAGCACCAAGCAGGATATCAAAAACGTGACTATTCGAATCTCCGACACAGGTATCGGTATCCCTCTTGAAGACCAGAAGCGCATATTCGAACGGTTTTTCAAGTCGGATCGTTCTCACAGTCGCAAATATGACGGCAGTGGTATGGGACTTGCTATCGTTAAACAGATTGTATCGCTTCATCAAGGGGACATCCGAGTGGAAAGTGAACCTGGTCAGGGAACGACCTTTATTGTCACGTTGCCCATCACTCCACCAACGGAATAGTTAGGCTTACAGGGTAAAGTGGATGTGTAGAATATTCATCCGATTGTCTAAACCATATTTTCAGGCCACGTTTCACATGCAAGCTCCCCCGCATGTGAAACGTGGCCTTTTTTTGTTAGTTCATACTCCGTTCATATTGTCGTCATGATGAGGACATTTTAGTTGGTTAGGCTTGTATTAACGGCTTGTTACGGCTAGTAAACAGATGAGGACAGGAGCAGATGAGTGTGACACAAGAAACAGAGAAGAAACAGTGGGGTGGAACCAGAACAAGAAAAGTGTTAAACATTTTGCTTAAAGTATTAGGTGCAATCGTTATAGCCATCCTACTTTTTGTGGCCATCGTGTATAGCGTTAACAAAATCAGCAGTCATTCGGAGAAGAAGAGATTGGAGCCTTATGGGCAGCATGTGTCTGTGGATGGAAAACAAATGAATGTCACCATTCAAGGAGAAGGACAAGAAACGATCGTCCTTTTACCAGGGTTTGGAACAGCATCACCAGCACTAGATTTTAAGCCGCTTATCTCAGAGCTATCTCAAGATTATAAAGTTGTTGTAATTGAGCCCTTTGGTTACGGATTGAGTGATCAGACCGAAAAGGAACGCAGTACGGCAAATATCGTAAGTGAAATTCATGACGCGTTACAGAGTCTCCATATTAATCGTTATATCCTTATGGGCCATTCCATTTCCGGGATCTATAGCTTGGATTATGTGAACAAATATTCAAACGAAGTAAGTGCATTTGTTGGACTGGATAGCAGTGTTCCACCGATAAGTGAACAGAAGATTGATTCGTCAGATACACAACCGATTAAATGGTTCCGCAACTTAGGATTCGCGCGAGTACAATTGAAACTGAGTGCTGACCCTTATGATGGACTACCGTATGATGAGCAGACCAAAGAACAATTGAACATTCTGATCCGAAAAAATATGTATAATACCACTCAATTAAATGAGGCAGAGAGCATGTATTCCAACTTTAAAGCAGCTGAACAGCTAACGTTCCCTGTAAATCTTCCTGTTCTTTTCTTTATTCAAAAGAATCATCCAGCAACAGACAAATGGATTCCGGAACACGAGAAGTTAATAAAGGATTCTGCACACGGTGAAGTGGTGCTGCTGGAAGCAAATCATTATCTGTATCGTTCCCATGCCAATGAAATTGCTGAAAAATTCATGGGATTTATGAAGGAAATCCAATAATGTGTTCACGGAAATTTATCCGCCAATGACGTCTCCGTAAATTTATTAATTTATTGCTTGTTCATATTCAGTTCATATTGACGTCACGGGGAGTACATTTTCATGGGTTAAGATTTCATTAGCAGCAAAGAAGAAAGCCGAACAAACAGTTAAAGACAGGAGAAGATGAGAGTGACACAACCAGAGGAAAAGAAAGCGAAGAATGGATCGAGGGCCAAAAAGGTAAGAAACAATATACTTAAAGTACTAGGAGCAATCGTAATCGTCATTGTTCTGTTTCTAGGTATTGTTTATATCACGAATGTGATCAGTACCAATTCAGAGGCGAAAAAGATAGAGACTTACGGCCAGCACGTATCTGTAGACGGGAAAAATATGAATGTGTTAATTCAAGGCGAAGGCAAAGAAACGATCGTGCTTCTGCCAGGCTATGGAACGGCTGCACCAGCGCTTGATTTTAAGCTGCTCATCGATGAACTATCTCCATATTACAAGGTTGTGGCGGTTGAACCTTTCGGTTATGGATTAAGTGATGGAACTGAAAAAGAAAGAACGGCAGAAAATATCGTAAGTGAAGTTCATGAAGCTTTACAACAGCTTAACATTAACGAGTATATCCTCATGGGCCACTCCATTGCAGGCATTTACGGCATTGATTATGTGAACAAATATCCAAACGAGGTGACGGCATTTGTCGGAATCGATAGCAGTGTTTCAACACAACCGGGTATGGATGCCAAATTGCCTACAAAAATGTTCGGATTCCTAAAAAAATCAGGTCTCCAAAGATTAGTGGTCAAATTTGGTGGTGATCCTTATGCTGGACTCCCATTTGATGAGCACACTGTAGAGCAGATGAAAATGCTGTCGAATAAAAACTCGAATAGTTCCACGATGTTAAATGAGATGGACCATATTGCTTCCAATTTTAAAGAGGCTCAAGGCTTAACCTTCCCTACAGACCTTCCACTTCTTCTTTTTATTCAAGCGAATAATGAAGGTGTAAAAGGGTGGATACCTTTGCATGAAGGACAGATCAAAGATTCGGTACATGGAAAAGTAATAACAATGGATGGCGAACATTATTTACACCATACGTTATCTAAAGAAATAGCTGAAGACTTCAGAGCATTCATGAACGAAGCGAAGTAAATATCCTGTAAAAGTCCGTGATGAGAGAGAGGAATTCAAAATGAGATTATTTGAAGTACTGTTAGTTTTATCCTGTTTCGCTTTACTCGTAGATCTATTGTTTATTAAAAGAAGTGCAAAGAAAATAGGCTTGGGTTTGGGTATAGGAAGTAGCGTTATACTCGTAGTTCAATTGTTGGTTGAGGGATACAGATGGCAGTTGCTTTTGGTATATATCATGACGGCGCTATTCATACTTATTGTTTTACTCAGACATTCCGAAAAGATGATAAATCTAAAAATAGGAAAGCTGTTGAAATATAGTTTATCTTCCCTAATTGTCATTCTGCTGGTTGCTTCTACTGCCTTGTCTGTATACTTACCTGTCTTTAATTTGCCGAAGCCGGATGGTCCAGAGAAAGTGGGCACTCAAACATTTCATTTTACGGACCAGAACAGAGACGAAGTCTTAACTGAAGATCAAAGCGACAAGAGGGAGTTAATGGTCCAATTCTGGTATCCTACTGAGAACATGAATAACAACAAGCGTGACACGCTGTTTCCAAATGATAAAGAAATGTTCAAAACGTATATTAAGAGCTTCTCTGCTTCTTTAAAACTGCCCGAATTTTTGCTCGACTACTTGAAGTATAGTCAAACCAACTCTTATGAAAATGTAGAAATATTACCTTCCACAAGTCCTTATCCCGTGGTACTGCTATCTCATGGTATGGGAACCAGTAGAATTCTACAAGCATCACAGGCGGAAAATCTGGCCAGTCATGGGTATATCGTAGTGACAATCGATCATACGTATAGCACCTTTGCTACCCTTTTTCCAGATGGCCGTGTAACGGATTACAAAAAAAGTACGACTACACTAGATGAACGTACAAAAACAGGGAATATATGGACGAAAGACGTGGAGTTTGTAATCGATCAAATCGATAAGCTGAATTCAGGTGCAATCGAAAGTCAGTTTAAAGGAAAAATCGATCTAGATCACATCGGCGCGATGGGGCATTCTTTTGGGGGTGCAACCGCGTTTAATGCAACGTATTTAGATCAGAGAATCAAGGCCGGGGTTAATATGGATGGGTCACTATATGAAGTGGAAAATAGAGATGATATAAACAAGCCGTTTATGTTCATCCGATCGGGAAGTTTTGAAGAATGGTTAGCCAATTTTGAAATGGATAGAAATTCGGATGATGAAGTAACTAAATTTCTTTCAGATGAGCTGCACATTATGAAAAATGTTATTAATGATGGGGGAAAAGTGATCTATGTAGAAGGAACCCAACACTTCAATTTCACGGATCTTCAATTCTATTCGGAGCTGGTTAAACTGTCCGGGATCACAGGAGACATCAATGGTAAAAGAGGATCAAGCATCGTAAATCAATATGTACTTGATTTCTTTAATAAGCAATTGAAAGGAACGGGCGGAACTCTGCTTCAGGGGCCGAGCGACAAGTATCCAGAGGTGAAATTTATAGATCCAAAAGAACTCTAATCAACCAAAACATTTAAATCAGGAGATGATGTGAATGGGACGACAAAAGGGAAAACGAACTTCAATCACCGCCTTAACTCTGGCGTTAATGATGTTATCTCCAATGTCAGTACTGGCCGCACCAGCTACGAGTAACAACAGCGACCTGACGTATGAACCAACCAAGAAAATTGTAGCGGAGAAAGCGAAGATCCTTACCGAGACGTATGGTACGACCAGTGTGCAGTATGCATTAATCGATGGTGGCGAGATTGTCGTATCCGGTCAGACAGGCAAGAACGATCTAAAGGACAAGGTCCCGCTTTCTTCAAACACGATCTACGGCATCGGTTCAACCAGTAAAATGGTGCTTACCACTGCTGTAATGAAGCTGGTTGACGAAGGCAAGATTGATTTGGATCTGCCTGTTGTAAACTATATCCGTGACTTTAAAATGAAAGATACCCGCTACAAACAAATTACACCACGCATGCTGTTGAATCATTCCTCCGGTCTGCTGGGCAGCACTGGCAGCAATGCTACATTGTACGGAGATAATGATACGTATTCACATGATACGTTTCTAGAGCAATTGGCGAATCAAAACCTGAAAGCCGATCCAGGAGAGTACTCCGTATATTGTAACGATGGTTTTACATTAGCCGAGATTCTAGTCGAAAGAGTTAGCGGCATGGGCTTTACTGCATTTATACACAAATATATTACAGAGCCTCTGGACATGAAGCATACCAAAACACCACAGGATGTGATTGAACCAACAAAAATGGCGGGAATCTATTCCCCTCTGTATGATGGCCAGCTCCCGCAAGAGAATTATAATATCATCGCTACTGGAGGTATTTACTCTACCGCTGAAGATCTTGTGAAATTTTCACGAATTTTCACGGGAGAGGTGGAAGGCATTCTTTCCAATAAGTCGGTAGAAGCTATGGCGCAAGAAGAATACAAAAGAGGCATGTGGCCGGAGGATAGCGATACGTCTATATCTTACGGGTTAGGGTGGGATAGTGTAAATTTGTACCCATTCAGTGAGTACGGCATCAAAGCAGTAACGAAAGGTGGAGATACGATATCGTATCACTCATCATTAATCGTACTGCCGGAATACAATCTGGCTGCAGCCGTTACTTCATCTGGTGGGACAAGTGCCAAAGATCAGTTCATTGCGAGTGAATTATTGCTCAGCGCCCTTGAGGAAAAGGGTATCATTACAGAACGGAAGCCAGAAAAATCATTTGGGGTGCCAGTAAAGGCAGATATACCTAAAGAAATATCCACGTATGCAGGTATGTATGGGGGCAATAATTCGGTTAAGAAGATCGAAATGAATCATGCTGGACAAATGACTGTATCCACACTCGCAGCTCCGAGTGATTCGGCTCAAACATACACATATACAGCGGATGGTACGTTTGTTAACGATAAAGGCACAGAAAAGCTGAAATTCGTTACGGAGAAGAATGGACACATGTATCTGTGGTCTCGATCTTATATATCCTTGCCAGGACTTGGACAGTTGGCTTTCTCAGAATATACAGCGGAGAAGCTGGAAGTCAATGAATTACCCCAGGATATTACAGCCTCATGGGAAAAGCGTGAAGGTAAAAGATATTACGTGGTAAATCAGAAATATACATCAACGGTTTATCTCCATTCATCACCAATCATCCCTATTCACTCAAATAAAGAGACACCAGGATATATGTCCAATAATAAGATTATTGGAGCAAACGAAGCAGCTACTGAGCTGCAGATCCCTGGCATGGCTGGACGTGATACCAAGGGAATTTATTTCTCCAAAAAGAATGGAGTAGAGTACATTACAGCCGTAGGTAGCGTATACGCCAGTGAGGAAATTGTACAACCACTCTATTCAGGTAAACAATCTGCAACAACGATTCAAACAGATGGATATGCCAAATGGTTTTCAGTACCAGCAACGGTGAAAGGAAAAGTTATGACCGTTAAAATGCCTTCACATGGTGCCTTTGCCGTATATGACCAGACGGGTATTTGCATTAATCACACCGTGGTCAGCGGTAAGAATGAGGTTGTGTTACCGGAGAACGGCCGTATTGTATTTGCAGGTGAGGTCGGTTCCAAGTTTGAAATTTCATTGAAATAGACTAATCTTTATCCCCTTTAAGTGTCTACTTAAAGGGGATATTTTTGTGGAGAAAGATGGAAAAATCAAGGGTTGTGAATCATCATGTACTCAAATTTTTTGCCTGTTCATACTCGGTTCATATAGATGTCACGAGCAGTACATTTATATTGGTTAAGCTTATTTTAGCACCAAAGCAAGATACTCTAATAAAGAGATACTGACAGGAGAAGATGCAGATGATACAACAAGAGAAAATAAACGTGGTTAAGAGAACAGTCAAAAAACGAACTTCAATTGCAGCTTTAACGCTAGTGTTAACCATGTTAGCACCGCTATCTGCAATGGCCGCACCGGCTGCTATGAACAACAGCAACCTTACGTATGAGGCAACGAAGAAAACCGTGATGGAAAAAGCCAAATTACTGACTGAGACTTACGGTACGACGAGTCTGCAATATGCGCTCATCGATGGTGGAGAGATTGTGGTGTCCGGTCAAGCGGGCAAGAACGATATAAACGACAAGGTACCTCTTACTTCGAACACCATCTATGGCATAGGTTCAACTAGTAAAATGATGCTTACAGCCGCTGTAATGAAGCTAGTTGACGAAGGTAAGATCGATTTGGATGTGCCTGTTGTGAACTATATCCCTGACTTTAAAATGAAAGATAACCGATACAAACAGATTACACCCCGTATGTTGCTGAATCATTCCTCCGGTCTTCTGGGCACCTCAACCAACAATGCTACATTGTATGGAGATAATGACACGTATTCACATGATACGTTTCTGGAGCAATTGGCGACTCAAAACCTCAAGGCAGATCCCGGCGCATACTCAGTCTACAGCAACGATGGCTTTACGTTAGCCGAGATTCTGGTCGAAAGAGTTAGTGGCATTGATTATACCGCATTTATACACAAGTATTTTACGGAGCCTTTGGATATGAAACATACCAAAACACCACAGGATGTGGTTGATCCGGCAGAAATGGCGGGAATCTATTCCCCTTTTTATGAGGGACAACTTCCAAAAGAGAATTATAATATCATCGGTACTGGAGGTCTGTATTCCACCGCTGAAGATCTGGTCAAATTTTCAAGAATCTTCACGGGAGAAGTTGATGGTATTCTTTCCAGTAAGTCGGTAGAAGCTATGGCGCAAGAAGAGTATAAAAGAGGCATGTGGCCAGAGGATAGCGATACGCTGATGTCTTACGGGTTGGGGTGGGATAGTGTGAACTTGTTTCCATTCAACGAATACGGCATTAAGGCCGTTATGAAAGGTGGAGATACTTTATCTTATCAGTCCTCATTAGTGGTACTCCCGGAATACAACATGGCAGCAGCCGTTATCTCTTCAGGCGGGTCAAGCTTAACCAATCATTTTATTGCCAATGAATTATTACTGAGCGCACTTGAGGAAAAGGGCGTTATTAAAGAACGGAAGCCGGAAAAATCATTTGGCGTACCCGTGAAGGCCAATATGCCTAAGGAAATCTCCAAGTTTACAGGTATATATGGCGGTAATAATTCAGTTACGAAGATCAACATCAATACGGCTGGACAAATGACGGTATCTTCACTTACAGCTCCGAGTAATCCGGCTCAAGAATACACATATACAGCAGATGGTACTTTTGTTAACAACGAAGGTACAGATAAGTTGAAATTCGTTGTCGAGGAAAATGGGAATACCTACTTGTGGTCACGGTCTTATATATCCGTTCCAGGACTCGGACAGCTGGCTTTCTCAGAATATAATGCGGAGAAGCTGGAAGCCAATAAATTATCAAAGGAGATTAACGCCGCATGGGCAAAGCGCGATGGTAAAAAATATTATCTGGTGAATGAGAAATACACATCAATGGTCTATCTCAATGCTTCATCGATCCTGCCTATTCATATGAATAAAGAGAATCCAGGATATATGTCCAATAATAAGATTATTGGAGCTAACGAAGCAGCCAATCCTTTGCAAATTCCGGGTACTGCCGGACGTGATACGATGGACATTCATTTCTCTCAAAAGAACGGAGGAGAGTATCTTACAGCTTCGGGTTATGTATACGCCAGTGAGGAACTTGTAAAACCCATCTATCCAGGTAAACAATCCGCAACAACCATTCAAGCAGATGGATATGCTAAATGGTTCTCGGTACCAGCGACTGCGAAAGGAAAAGTCATGACGGTGAAAATACCCGCAAATAGCGCCTTTGCCGTATACGACCAGATGGGAATTTGTATTAATTACACCGGGGTCAGCGGTAAGAATGAACTTGTCTTACCAGAAAACGGTCGTATTGTATTTGCAGGTGAGGTTGGCTCCCGATTTGAAATTTCATTAAAAAAGTAAAATGAATGGAGTTTCAAATGGCTGTACAATAAACGAACTCAACAGGAGAGAACCATCATGATGAAAAAAATATTTATCATTTTGCTCAAAATATTTGGTGCCATAGTTATCGCTTTTGCATTATTTATAGCCACTGTTTTTATTGTAAATGTAATTAGCAACAAATCGGAGGAAGGGAAAATAAAAGCCTATGGTCAGTCCGTAGCGGTTGACGGGAAAAACATGAATGTGTTGATCCAAGGAAAAGGTGAAGAAACCGTGGTATTGCTTCCGGGGTACGGAACGCCTGCCCCAGCTCTCGATTTTAAACCGCTCATCGATGAGTTATCCCCATTTTACAAAGTCGTTGTCATTGAGCCTTTCGGTTATGGATTAAGTGACGTAACTGAAAAAGAGCGTACCACGGAAAATATGGTTAGTGAAATTCATGAAGCGTTACAGCAGCTTAATATTCATCGTTACACGCTCATGGGTCACTCTATTTCAGGAATTTATGGACTGGACTATGTGAACAAATATCCAAACGAAGTAACTGCCTTCGTCGGGATTGATAGCAGCGTTCCAGCGCAGGGAGGTAACGATGATCCATTTCCAACCGAAACGTACAAACTGCTTAAAAAATCAGGATTCTACCGATTGTTAATGAAACTGGCCCCTGATCAACTGATTGCACCCGATGTTGATGATGAAACCAGAGAACAGATTAGAATGCTCTCACTCAAAAATACGTTTAATCCGAATAATTTAAATGAAGGAGAAAATTTTGGTCCCAATTTCAAAGCTGCTGAAAACTTGAGCTTCCCTAGAGATCTGCCTGTCATTTTCTTTTTACAAGCGAATGATACCGAAACGGAAGGTTGGATACCTTTGCATGAAGAGCAAGTCAAAAATTCAGTACATGGTAAAGTGATGACATTCGAAGGTGGACATTATTTACACCATACCCGGTCCAAGGAAATAGCCGAAAACTTCAGGAAGTTTATGAACGAAGTAAAATAAACTTAGAACAAACGTAGTTTCAGGATTGATTTCAGAAAGAATGAAACGCCCGTTCCCCAATAGAACACCGGGGAACGGGCGTATTTTCCATGCTCATTATTATTGATTTGTTAACGAAATTTCGAACCTTGAACCAGCTTCACCAGCAAATACAATCGTACCGTTTTCAGGTAAGGTAACTTCATTCTCGCCACTAACCACGGTATGGTTCGTACTGATACCTGTCTGGTCATATACAGTGAAAGCGCCTTTCGAAGGCATCTTCACTGTCATCACTTTACCTGCGGCTGCTGCCGGTATCGAGTACCATGTCGCATAACCGTTTGTTTGAATCGTTGTCTTCGATTGTTTCCCTGAATAGAGTGGTCTCACAAGTTCTTGACTGACGTAGACCTTTCCTCCTGCTGAGACGTATTCCACGCCGTCTTTCTCAAATAACTTATACTCCATCGTATCACGCCCAGCCAAGCCTGGAATTTGCAGTTGGTTCACAGCCGAATTTGCATCAATAATTTTATTGGTATACACATACCCTGGTGCTTCATCGAACATATGAATAGGGATGATTGGCGTTGCACTGTCATATACCGTTGAGGTGTATTTTTCATTCACCAGGTAATAAATGTTGCCTTCACGCTTCTGCCAAGCGGCTGTTACATCTTCGGGTAATGTATTGGTTTCGAGCTTTTCTGCCTTGTATTCCGAGGAGGCGATCTGTCCAAGCCCTGGCACAGACTGATACGAACGGGACCACAAGTATGTATTCCCGTTATCTCCTTGGGCGAATTTCAACTTTTCTGTACCTTGCTCGTTCACGAAAGAGCCATCTTCAGTATACGTATACTTTTGTTCGGTACTGTTCGGCGACAATAGCTGGGACATCGTCAACTGTCCTTCATCATTCACTTCCAACTTCAATAACGAGCTGCCAACAGCCCCATAAATGCCAGCATACTGCGTTAGTTCCTTCGGCATGGTTGTTTTTACAGGTACGCCAAATGACTTTTCCGGCTTGCGTTCTTCAATCATATCTTTTTCCTCAAGGGCGCTAAGCAACAGTTCGCTCGCAATCAATTGGTCGGTTGTGCTTGATCCACCTGAAGAGGTAACGGCTGCAGCCATGTTGTATTCCGGAAGCACAATTAATGACGAATGATAAGCAATCGTATTGCCACCTTTGGTAACTGCCTTGATGCCGTATTCGCTAAATGGGAACAAGTCTACACTATCCCAACCTAACCCGTACGAAATAGATGAATCGCTGTCCTCTGGCCACAGGCCACTTTTGTATTCTTCCTGCGTCATGGCTTCTGCTGACTCACTGGAAAGAATACCTGTGACCTCTCCCGTAAAGATTTGCGAAAATTTGACCAGGTCTTCTGCGGTAGAGTAAATGCCTCCAGAGCCAATCATATTCGTGTTCTCTAGTGGAAGTTGTTCCTTATTCAGCTGCGAATAAGTTACCGCCATTTGGTCAGGATCAATCAGATCCTGCGGTGTTTTGGTATGGCTCATACCCAAGGGTTCGGTGAAATTCTGTTGGATGAAATGGCTAAAGCTCATGCCACTAACCTTTTCGACCAGAATTTCAGCTAACGTAAAGCTATCGTTACTATACACCGAGTAGGCTCCCGGATCTGCCTTCAAATTTTGCTCGGCCAATTGATCCAAAAATGTATCATGTGCATAGGTATCATTGTCCCCATACAGTATGGCACTAGCGCTTGAGGTTCCAAGAATCCCGGATGAATGATTCAGCAACATACGAGGTGTGATCTGTTTGTAACGGTTATCTTTCATTTTAAAGTCAGGGATATAGTTCACAACCGGCACATCCAGATCGATCTTGTCTTCGTCAACCAGCTTCATCACAGCGCCTGTGAGCACCATTTTACTGGTTGAACCGATGCCGTACATTGTATTAGAAGAAAGGGGGATACGGCCCTCTGGGTCGTTTTTGCCTACCTGTCCGGAGATCACGATCTCTCCCTCATCCATGAGTGCGTACTGCACACTTGTTGTACCATATGTTTCCGTAAGGAGCTTGGCCTTCTCCATCACCGCTTTTTGGGTCATATCATACGTAAGGTTACTACTGTTACTGGTTGCCGGTGTGGCGAGAGCAGTCATTGGGGCTAACATGGTTAACACCAGGGTTACGGCGGCGAATGAAGTTCGTTTTTTCAGTGTCAATCTCATCTTCTCCTGTCTTATCTGTGGATTGGGGATCTCTGTGGTGGTACGTAAGCTAGTGTACTCTAGGACGGTGAACTGAATATGAATTGGCCCAGAATAAAATGGAAAAATACGGGTTGACAGAAAAATCGCTTGCGTATACAATCGTATACATAAACAATTCGTATACAAATGTATACGAAAATGGAGGTGCTTCACAAATGAGAGAAAGACATATAAATGTGAACGAACAACCTGATCGCCATGGAGAGCGGTCCAGACGCGGTCGTGGGGAAGATGAGCAACAAGGTGAACGTTCAAGACGTGGGAGAGGGCATGGAGAACATCACGGAAAACGGGGTAATGGGGCACAAACGTTTCGTCGTGGAAGAATTCTAGTCTTTTTGGAACAAATGCAGAATCGAAGAGCTACGTTGGCTAGACAGCTTGGTCAGGAGGAGTTCCGTAATATACATCAGATGATCAGTGGTGAGTTGAAAGCGATTGATCAGGTCATTGATGAATACATCCAACTTTTTGAATTACAAAATGAAGAAGAAAGCCCTAATCAGGATCTGGAGAGTGAATAAGAATGGTTCGTCGTTTTTTCTCGTATTATCGTCCTTACAAAAAACTGTTTTTAATTGATTTTGGTTGTGCCGTAATAGCTGGTTTACTAGAGCTGGCATTTCCACTTGCTGTAAGCAAGTTCATTAATGAGTTGCTGCCAGGTCAAGATTGGCCACTCATTATCCTCGCATGTATTGTATTGCTGTCGATCTATGCGCTGAATACCGTCTTGAATTATGTCGTGACCTACTGGGGACATATGCTTGGCATTAACATTGAGACCAACATGCGTTCGAAGATGTTTGCTCATTTGCAAAAGTTATCCTTCCGGTTTTTCGATAATCGTAAAACGGGTCATCTGATCGGTCATCTTACGAATGACCTTAACGATATTGGCGAGGTGGCTCACCATGGACCAGAGGATGTTTTCATCGCAGTGATGACATTAATCGGATCTTTCTGGCTCATGGCGAACATTAATTTAGAGCTTGCACTGATCACCTTTGTCATTATTCCTATCATGGCCTGGGTCATTATCGTGTTCGGTGGGCGTATGACGAAGACCTATCGGCGCCTCTTCGGCGATGTGGGGAATTTTAATTCCCGTATTGAAGACAACGTAGGCGGAATTCGTGTCGTTCAATCATTCGCTAACGAAGAGCATGAGAAAAAACTATTTTCCGTAGACAACGAGAACTTCCGTAAAACAAAGCTGCTTGCTTACAAAACGATGGCGAAGAGTATATCGGTCAGCTACATGATGATGCGTCTGGTTACTGTGTTCGTTATGATTAGCGGTGCCTGGTTCTTTATCGATGGCAGAATTGATATGGGTGATTTCATGGCATTCCTGCTGTTATCCAACATCTTCTTCCGTCCGATTGAGAAAATTAACGCCGTAATCGAAAGTTATCCTAAGGGCATTGCAGGATTCAAGCGTTATCTGGAAATCATTGATACTGAGCCGGAAATCGCCGATGCGAAAAATGCCGTTGAGCTAAAAAGCGTCCGTGGAGATATTCGCTTCGAAAATGTCTCATTCGGTTATGAGGAAAATCGACGTATTCTGAATAATATCAGTTTGTCCATCAATCCAGGGGAAACCGTTGCATTTGTGGGTCCTTCGGGTGCAGGTAAAACGACCATTTGCAGTCTGCTTCCACGATTCTATGAAGTAGAGGAAGGTCGGATCACCGTTGATGGAGTTGATATTCGTGAGGTTCAGCTGGAATCATTGCGTAGACATATCGGTATTGTTCAACAAGATGTATTTCTCTTCTCAGGCACAATTAAGGAGAATATCGCTTATGGCGATTTAACGGCTACAGACGAACAAATCTGGGATGCAGCCCGTCGTGCCTCTTTGGAAGAGTTGCTTCTTACTTTGCCAGAAGGGATCGATACGATCATTGGTGAACGTGGTGTCAAACTTTCCGGAGGTCAGAAACAGCGCCTGTCCATTGCTCGTATGTTCCTGAAAAATCCACCGATTCTCATCCTGGACGAAGCAACGTCCGCTCTGGATACCGAAACTGAAGCATTAATCCAGAAGTCCTTGGCGGAACTGTCAGTGGGTAGAACAACACTTGTTATTGCACACCGACTGACAACCATCAAGAATGCAGATCGCATCCTTGTAGTCAATGCGGATGGCATCGCTGAGCAGGGGAACCATGAGGAACTGGTCGCAGCTGGAGGCATATACAGCAGGCTTCACCAAGTGCAATATAGCCATTCCTAATAGCAAAAAAACAAACCGTGCATTTGCGCGGTTTATTTTTTTGTTTTTCAATAAAGTGGCATTCATTTGAACTATAAAGCTCATCGATATTATATTGTTGACAACGTCCACTAAACTGATTAATATAATGTTGACAATGTCCACTAAAAGGGAGGGTTTCACATCGACTCTCAGCAAATAAATGCAGATATGTTGACTGAAATGCGGCGTTTTAACCGTTTTTATACCAATATACTCGGTGTACTCGATAAGCATATCCTGGGAACGGGATACTCCTTCGCTGAAGCAAGGGTCATTATTGAAATTGGCATTCAAGGGGAGAGCATTGCGAACAATCTGGTGGATACACTGACCATTGATCGCAGCTACATGAGCCGAATTGTAAGTAAACTGACCAGAGAAGGGCTGCTGATGAAAGTGGATTCAGCTGCTGACAGCCGGGTTAGTTTGATTCGCCTGACTGAAAAAGGGCAGCAGCTTTACGGTGAGTTGAATGAACGTTCAGATCAGCAGATTGTGAAGTTAATGCAAGGTTTGGATGAGGAAGAGATCAGAGAAGTTTACGCTTCAATGATGAATATTCAAGATAAGTTGAACAAAAGAGCAGGAGAGACAAGACGATGATACGATTCGAATGTGATTACAACGAAGGCGCGCATGAGCGCATTTTGCAAAGACTGATTTCAACGAACATGGAACAAACGAGCGGTTACGGTAAAGATGCCCATTGTGATCGGGCGAGAAGCCTTATTCGACAAGCTTGTGAAAATGAACAGGCAGATGTGCATTTTTTGGTTGGGGGTACACAGACCAATACAACGGTTATCGCCTCCATTTTGCGTCCGTACCAAGGCGTGATTGCAGCAACTTCGGGCCACATCGCAGTCCATGAGACGGGAGCAATCGAAGCCACAGGTCACAAAGTAATTACGGTACCAAGCGAAGATGGGAAGATCACGTCAGATCAGGTCAAAGCGGTCTATGATGCCCATTGGAATGATGCAGCACCTGAACATTGTGTCCAGCCCGGAATGGTTTACATATCCCAGCCTACTGAGAACGGTACGATGTACAGCAAGGCAGAGCTGCAAGCATTGTTTGATGTGAGCCAACAGTGTGGTCTCCCGTTATTTATTGATGGGGCACGTCTTGGTTATGCTCTTGCTTCCCGGAATTGTGATACAACTCTCGCTGATCTCGCTCGCCTATGTGATGTATTCTATATTGGCGGAACCAAGATCGGAGCATTGATGGGGGAAGCGGTAGTCATTTTGAATGAAAAACTCAAGCCAGATTTTCGTTATATGATCAAACAAAAAGGCGGCCTGCTTGCCAAAGGAAGATTGCTGGGCATTCAATTTGAAACGCTGTTTGAAGATGGTCTGTATCTTGAGATTTCCCAGCATGCGGTGGACATGGCCATGTTGATTCATGATTCGCTTGCGGAGCAAGGTATTACTTTCCTATATGATTCACCAACCAATCAGCAATTTCCGATTCTGCCAGATGATCTGCTTCAGGATTTACGCAGCCGTTACTCGTTCACATTCTGGGAAAAGGTGTCCGATACACACAGCGTCGTTCGTTTTTGTACCAGTTGGGCAACCCAGCGGGAAAATGTGGACTCACTGATTCGGGATATTTCCCAGGCTCTGAACAAATTGAAAGCTTGTGTGTAATCATTAATCCCTAAAGATAGTACATCGGCGGAGTAAAACGCCAAAGAAGAAGTCGCCATGTTAATGGCGACTTCTTTTTTTGTTTACTGCTAAATGTTCCATGAATGTACTTCTAAAATTGAATCACGACCATTTGATGACAGGACCACTCCGGTATCGTGTAGGTCACAAGGCCGTTCACCTGACTGAATGGGAGACTAAGGTTCTGCGGCGCCAGATAGACATCTTGTACTTGTTCGGCAGCCGCAACCGTTACCTCTGTATTGATAAGTGGAGGGATATCCTCGATAACTTCCACACCTTGTCCTCTACGTACTGGAGAGGCATAAAGTAGATGATTCACCCAACGGTTCGAGTTCTTCTGAATCTGCAGCGTGGTAACCCCTTGGGCAGGTAGGTTGGTTATCAGCGACTTGTTGTTACTCAGTAAACGGTCCAACGCGTAACAGATGATTTCCTTGACAGCCAAACTCCCCTTCGTCGCATAATCTTCAAAAACATTCCACGCGATATAGATTCCATCCTGACCTTCAGCCATGCCAGTTCCCGATTCCTGCAGATCAGAAGGGGTATGCTGGTGAGAGCAGAACGTGAACAAGTCACGGTTAAAATATGAATTTTCCATACTGCCAAGTACGATGCCGTCTGTCGTGGGTACTGTGTTCTGTCCTTCGGTGTACATGACGAAAGAGGCTGTACGCAGCGAAGGAAGCTCGAAATTCGGACGGAAATAGGAGGGACGGAATGGGGAAACCTCCTGATATTCTACGCCCAAATCGAATTCAAAGCCCGTTCCATCCGGTGAGAGTCCGGAACGGCCAGTGGCCAGAATTTTGCCGCCCCCGGCAAGAAAGGCTGTCAGTTTGGTTTTGATTGACTCTGTAATGCTAATGGCATCCGGCAAAATAACAACTTTATATTTGGATAGATCAGCCTGCAGATCTACTACATCGAAGAGATAGTGGCCTTCCAGCAAAACTCTTACAGCGCCGGTATCGTGGTGGTGCATGTGCTGGTTATGAGGATCGCCTCCGGATTCCCATAAGGCTGCCTCCACTGACAGCAATGCGATATCAGCCATAGCGGTAGTATCTCGACACCATTCTTCCTTCGCTTCTACCTCACGATAAGCTTCCCCGATCAACGAATACGTGGCATGATCCATCTGACCGCCCGGATGCAGCTGATCTCCAATGGAGCAGCGTGCCCCGTTCGCAATGCTCAGTGCAGTTTCATAGCGCAGCGCGTTGGGGTGCTTGTATCCGCCGAATTCGCCCCAGGAGGTATGGAATTTTCCGGTCATGCCGAGGAAATCCATGCCCAATGTCTGCGCATAACGTGCAGAGAGCGGGAAGTGGTCGTACCCCCAGCCACCCGTTGGTAGCGATTCCAATTCCAAATGGGTATTCACATGAGCGAGATCCCGCCGCCCACGGTCGACGTGACTGCTGTTGTGGAACACAGGTAGTCCGGGTTTCACTGCATGCACAGTCTCATTCATTCGATTAGCATAACGAGCATACGTCTGTTCCCACAGTTTTTTCATATCTTGAATGTTTCGTGGATCGGAGCCCTGTGAGCGAATCTCGGCAACACAATATTGACAATAACATTCCCGAACACCAACGATATCGAGGAAGATGCCGTCCACATCATATTTCTTTACGACTTCCTCGACCTGTAGAGTGAGAACGTCAAGATAAGGGGTGTTCATGCAAAATTGATGATATCCTGGCGTCATGAAGTCGGCTGTCCAACTGATCTGCTCCTGCTGATTGCGGATGAGCCATTGTGGATGTTTGCGGGCGAGTCGCTCATCCAGGCCAGCGGAGAGATAGACCGGTGTCTTTACGCCTATCTCATGAGCAGCATCAATCTGGGCACCCAGAAGATCGAAATTCAGATGTGGATGCATTTGATTGGCGGTAGACGGATGATAGGCCCAGCCATGATGGCACTTGGAGAATATGGTGATGGAATCGACATACCCAGTTTTGAGCATATTCTGAAATTGCTGCTTCGAAAAATCACGGCCAATGCCTTCAATGGCTTCTGACGTATGAAAGTCGAGATGAACTTGACGAAATTTCATGCTTGCTTCCCCCTGGTCATTAAATGATAGAATCATATTATATCTACCACTCTAATCGATCATCAGCTCCGATACAGCTGACAATCACGACTATATATAGCACATTATCTACATTTTGAACAAAGGAGGGATCTCATGCTTGTACTTGAACTTCAAGTTCCGCCGTTTCCGCTATTAGCAGCCATTGGGCACACCGAATGGCAGCCGGGGATGCAGCATGCCCAGCGTAGCTTTGATGTGTTTGATCTTATTATTTGCGCCAAAGGAGCGCTGTACATGGAGGAAGATGGCCTCCGGTACGAGATTGCGGAAGGTATGATGCTGGTTCTTGAACCAGGCAAAGACCACCGTGGCTATAGACCAACGGATGTGCAGACGGAAGTATACTGGATTCATTTCCAGCTTCCCTCTTTGCAAAAGATGATTTTGAAAGAAAAGACGACTTGGGAGCAGCCTTTGCTTCAACAAACAGACCAGGATATTGAGGCTCCCCCAGGAGTCATTGAAATTCCCAAATTCGCCGCGGTGGATCTACGTAACCTGGAGCCGATACTGAAAGAAATGCTTGAGCTGCACCATGTACTCACCCGTCAGCGTTCCTTCGAGCTTCATGTTCTATTGGGTCAATTCCTGCTGCAATTACAGAAGGGAATGAGACAGAACAGCCCGCAGGCTCGTTCCTATTTTCTAAGCGAGAAGGTGGCAACTTATCTGGGTCAGCATCTCGAGCAGCCGTTTGATTCCGGACAGATGGAGCGTGATCTGCTTTATCATTTTGATTATCTGGCCCGCTGCCTGAAGCAGTATACGGGGATGAGCCCGCTGCAATACAGGCATCACCTGCAAATGGAGAAGGCCAAGCGGTTATTGGCACATTCGGAGCTTCCACTGAAACGTATCGGTGAATTGTGTGGACTGCAGGACCATAACTATTTTACACGGTTGTTCAAACGTCAAACTTCCCTCACGCCTGGAGAGTACCGCAAGAAGCATCAGTTGTATTTCATGGAATAGAAATGATCAAACAAAAAAACCGCCCGAAAGGGCGGTGGATGATGACATATTCAATGTCCCGGAATTTCAAATGTTCAAGCTTTAAAGTCCTCGCTTCGTACAGGACTGGCATTCGATAAGGCCTGCTGGAGACTATCCGCTCCATGCTCCTGGTAACTGGGAGTCCCCGGTTGTTGGCGCCAGGATTCGTCCAATCCGCCGGCGTCTATGGCGTCAAATCCCAATTCCTCGACAAGTTGAAGTACAATTTTCTTTGTATCAGGATCATCACCAGCTACCGGCAGAGCAAGTCGATCCGCTGAACCGGTAGGCAGTCCACGTTCAAGCAGATTTATAGCGGAAATACCATTAAAGGCTTTGTTGACAGGATGTTTCAAATATTTCTCGACCCAGCGACTCTCAGGTAAGCCATCTTCGATCTCGGCAATCAAGCCGTCACGCTGACGGGGGTAATAGTTCCCGGTGTCAATAATCGCAGCACCAGGTGCAATATGGTCTAAGATACCATCAGGGAGATCCGGAATATTCTTTTGTGGAATCGTTACGATGACCAGCTCGGCTCCATGGGCGACTTCCGTTACTTCAAGTGGTTTTGCGCCTGTCTCTTCAGCCAGATCTGTCAAGGTATGAGGACCACGTGAGTTAGCAATCGAGACATCATGACCAAGTTTGGTGAGACGACGGGTGAGATTACCACCGATATTTCCGGTTCCAATAATTGCGATTTTCATTTATTCCGACTTCCTTTCCCGATTTAATATGGTATGACAGTTTTACTGTAACAGAGAAAAATGAAGCTGTAAACAACTTCTTGACTGAACGTTACAAATTACCTATACTAAGATTTATTATTTCGTTGAGAAGGGAGGGAATGCAGTGACCAGAGGTGGAAGACCACGAGAATTTAAGGATACGGCTGTGATTGACGCAGCCATGGATGCCTTTTGGTTGAACGGATACGAAGGGTGCTCTACTGAGGATCTATGTAAACAGACCGGTCTCGGGAAGGGCAGTTTATATAATGCGTTTGGCAGCAAACATGATTTATACGAAAAGGTACTCCAGCGTTATCATGAGGAAGGGATACGGGAGCAAAGCGAGATTTTACAGAGCTCCTTACCGTTGAAAGAAAGATTACGCGGCCTGCTGGAGTGGGGTATACAGGAGGATTTTTCGGAATCGGGGCGAAGAGGCTGTCTCCTAATTAATGCAGCAATGGAACGGGCACGGGTTGATCCTATGGTTGAGCAAGTGGTAACACGTCATATCGGATTTTTGGAGGATGCACTTTGTGATCTGATGGGGCAGGGTGCACAGACAGGAGAGATTACTTCAGGGAGACCAGCCAAAGAACTGGCAAGCCTGTTTCTAAGCAGCTATTACGGACTTCGCGTGCTTAACAGCTCTTCACAGAACCGTGATCTGGCAAAAAGTATTGTAGAAGGTACATTGGCAGCTATTTACTAGCCGGGTAATCCGGCACTTTTTTTGCATTAGTTTTGTACCGATCATTACAATAGTGTGGTTTTATAACTCATATGAAAAGGGGAATTGAAGATGCCATTGGCAATCTATGTGCTTAGCTTAGCTATTTTTTGCATGACTACCTCAGAATTTATGGTAGCTGGAATGATGAATACACTTGCGGGGGAGTTTGGAGTATCTGTCTCGCAAGTAGGATATTTGATTACAGCCTTTTCAGCGGGGATGGTCGTGGGAGGTCCCTTACTAACCGCTGCTCTGCTGAATATGCCTAGGAAAAAAGCGTTTATTATGCTAACCGGACTGTTTCTCGCTGGACAGTTGCTTGGCGCGATCGCAGGTAGCTATGAGGTTATGATGGCCTCACGCATCATAGCAGGTGTTGCTTCCTCGGCTGCTTTTGGCGTATCAATCTCGATCTCTGCTTCGCTCGTAGAGGAAAACCAGCGGGGACGGGCGGTATCAATTATCTTCGGTGGTCTTATGATCGCCACAGTTTTGGGTACACCTGCTGCAACGTGGGTGGCTGATGCTTTTGGCTGGCGTTTAAGTTTTTGGGCGGTCGCCATTCTTGTTCTACTCTCAGGAGTAACCGCATTGCGGTTGATCCCCGTATTATCCAGACCGGAGCCAACTAGCCTGCGCCATGAAATGAAATCTTTTCGCAATCGTAAGCTCTGGGCGGCTTACCTGACAAGTTTTCTTATTATAGGAGCCACATTTGCAGCATTCAGCTACTTTGCTCCAATTTTTACAGAGTTGACGGGCTTTTCAACGTCCGTGGTGCCACTATTGTTTGTTGTGTATGGAGCTGCTACGGTTGCTGGTAATCTGATCACTGGTCGACTGGCGGACCGATACACCATGCTGATTCTAACGATAGGGCTTGTTCTCTTGACGTTTGGTCTTCTGACATTCGCCATTGGCGTACATACAGCTGCCGTGGTTATTCCTGCCGTAATCATCATCGGGTTGGCCGGAGTTCCAATGAACCCGCCTATGGTCGCGCGAGTGATACGTACGGGAGGAAGTGGTCTGATGGTGAACACCGTTCACACCGCAATCGTCACCTTTGGTGTAGTGGTAGGGTCTTCTGTTGGAGGCTTGGCTATTAGTGCCGGTTATGGTCTGGTTGCACCGATCTGGGTCGGGGTTGTACTGGCTGTGGTAGGCGTACTTTCACTGCTTCCGTATATGCAAGGAATCTTCAAAGTTAAGGTTGTAGATATGGATATAAAACATTAAAAAATGTTGGATAAGCCGATTGGCTTTCAAAACATCGTGTTCAACAATATGAATAAAAGCAGCCCAGATACGATAAAAGTACTGGACTGCTTCTATTTTTTTGAAATGTGCCCCGTGACATTTCTTCGTATTATTTATGATCCTAATGAATTATCCTAATAGATTATTCTTCTGAGATAAATCTTTTGCCAAGCAACCACATTACGCCGCTAATGATTAGAAAATATAAAGGCATCATCAGCAATGAACCGTTATGCAGAGCACCCATTCCCCATGTCGTAAGGCTTACCAGCAAGTAGTAGCCCAAGCTGAATATAGCACCGGCTGTGCCAATTACATCTTGAAAACGAACAAGCGCAAGACTTAGACAATTGGGCAAAGCAATACCTGCGCCAATCAACAGAACAAACATGGCAGTTAACATGCAGATGATCTGCAAAAGATTGGGCATCATAGACAAGCTGCTTCCAAGGATTAGGAGCAGAGCTCCGCTGGTCATGACCAGACAACCCAGACGAATGATCTTTTCCGGTGTGTAAACGGTCAATAATCGTTTTGAGATCATTGCACCGACCACTGAGGCCAAAGCCACAATAATGCCCAGAAAACCATAAACGCCAGGCGACAGATCAAAGTGTTCTATGAAGATGAAGGGAGCTTCGGCATAATAACTGAATAAAACTCCGTTAATACCTCCGATCAATACGCCAAACACCATTACGCGCGGCATAGCGAGCATCTTTTTAACAACCGGAAGTATAGCGACTTTGGATCGTAAAGAAACGTTCGTTGTCTCCGGCAGTTTAAGAAAAGCATATATGAACAACAACACGCTCATCACTACTAACGCCAAGAATACCCATCTGAAGCCAAGGGCCTGATCAATCCAACCACCAATAAGTGGTCCAACTGCCGGCGTAAATGCAATGACAGCAGAGATTTGGGCAAACATTGCATGTCTTCGATCTCCCGATACACTTTCTCGAAGCATGGTTTGGGTGATAATCGAGCCAGTTGCGGCACCGAAAGCCTGTACGAAACGGCCGATGAGAAGCAACTGAATCGAATCCGAATAAAAGCACATCAAGCTTCCGATCCCATATACGATGAGACCGCCCAGCATTGCAGGCCTACGACCAATCAAGTCGGACAGCCAGCCCCAGCAGAAGACTCCCAGGGCAAATCCTATAAAATAGATGCTTAACGTGAATTGTACGGAACTATTAGATACACCAAGTGCTGTTGCGATATCTGGCAGCGATGGAGTGTAGATGGTCTCGCTAATTTGCGGAAAAGCGATAAGAACAATCATTAAAAGCAAAGATGGTACTGCATATTTCTTCATTATAGATTAGCCCTCCTACAAGCTTATACTCTGTTATGACAACAAGAAAATGAGCCTAGCTAGGGAAAGGGGGGCATCATGATGGCGAGACGACTATAAATCATCATTTGTTGAATTACCTTTCTTCATTATAAGAGTAGGAGGGTTTGACAATCGTTGTTAATACTCGGCCTAGGTTAACATGCTTGATATGGCAAGTCAACCAGCTCTAGCTAATCGTACAATTAAGCGGTTTTGTCCCAAGCTCTGAACGTACTAGACTTGGAATTATGAAATTTAATGAAGCTAGCTATTCGCCAAATGGCAATATAGGATAAGGCGACTACATTATTCAGGAATCCAAGAGTTTTGGGATCAATGCCTGAGATGAACAAGAAGTCAAAGAATCGGATCGAGAAGATAACAATAATTAAAACATAAAGAGATACGTTTCTTTTATAATACATCTTGCCATCCGATTTCCGCTCGAATTGCGTCACCAGAATTAACGGGATCGACAGAATTGCACCTATTGCGATTGAGCTGATCATTCTGCCAGATGTAAGCACCAACGTAGGGTCGAACAATTCAAACAAAGATGTAGAGATATAAAGGATCGGAATTAATAGTTTCCGGCCAGATTCATGCAGTGGTTTCTTGCTGCCCTGGATAACGCCCCTCAAAATAAGTAAGACAATTAATAATGAGATTGTTAAAGATATTGGATTCATGGTAAGCACCTCGTCTGTTTTTTTATGTAACCTAAGTATCGAGGATATTTAAAATTTATATCAGTGTACAAAGTAATTCGTTTAAGGTGACTTTTGTCATCTTCCCACAAAGATTTGTTTTACAACATGGAATGTTTCCAAAACAAATAGGGCGACCTCTCCCCAATCGAATGGAAAAAGTCGCCGATTTATTAAATGCCTTTTTTATTGTTTATGTGACAGGGCTATGACCACGGAAGGAACCTGTCTGCTATTGAATGATCTGCTCATATCTCTCCTGAATCATCTATACGCTGTAAAATTACTAGACCAGCTCTTGCGATTGGGAGCTCGTACAAACCGTCCTGAAGCTCAATTTGACGAAGTAGAACAACTTGACCGCAGCAATTTTTTACAGTTAGATCGTAACGACCCTGATGGTGGCAACGCACAACTACTTGTTCGTTATAAGTGCCGTTGGCTACAATGAATCGGTCATAGGTAGCGTCCATTGGGACAACAATATTAGCGTAAACAGCGACAATTTTCGTACCTGCTCTTTGAGCACTGACAAGTGGGTAAAGTAGCTCGGGTTGTTCCGGAACTAACTTACCTTTCAGCAGAATGTCACTGTTCTCCTTACAGAAGGAGAGCCAAAAGCGGATCATTCCAGCGTACGCTTCTCCAATCTCATCGAGACGAACAGAGATTTGAGGCACGGAGAAGAGAACGTTGATCAGCTGCATGGCTGCGCTTTCGACCGATTCTTTAGGGTTAAACATAATCATGTCGGAATGGACGGCTGTATTCCCCGACAATAGTCGCAGGTCGAGCGTACGGATGCGATTTTGGATAGAGTCGTTCGGGCAATCGTTGGCCCGGAACATGTTGCCGTATTTTCGCATTAACGGGCCGATGTACGTTTGGCGGAATTCGATGAGAATATCCGGCTTGATGGCTCTCAGGCGCTCCATAACATCGGAGAGCAGGCGGTCCACCGCTTCAGGCACTGATTCATAATCCCGTCCTTCCGCCGTTCCCTCTTTCTGATCCGGGCTCAGTCTGAAGCTATCCACGAAATCCAGCTTCAGACCGTCAATATCCCATCCGGATACGGCCTGTTCATAGGTGTTGATCAGGTATTCCCGCACATCCGGGTACCGGGGGTCCAGCACTCCCGCATTCAGCTTCTCATCTACCCGCAATAGTTTATTCTCGAACTTGCTCCATACCTTGCTGCGCTTCCCTACAAATGGCACGGAGTACCATAACATATATTTCATACCTAGCCGATGTACGGTATCCACATGAGCTCTCATGTCCGGAATCTTGCCCGCATAGACTTCCCAGTCCCCGGTATACGCATAACCCCGGTTGTTGTCGTCCGTCTGCCAGCCATCATCAACGATAATGGTGTCACAGCCAAGTTCCGTAGCAAGTCTACATTGTTCCTCCAATTCGGTAGCGGTCAGTTTCTGATGATAGGAATACCACGTGGAGTACATGGGGCGGAGGGCCACATCAGGAACTGCGGCGGGTTCATAGCCGGGAAGGCCTTCCCACCACTTGGTTACATCTTCAAGCGCCATATAGAAGGGGATATCTCTACGGTCGATTCGAAGCGTTGCTTCGTAATGATCGAGTTTTGGCATCGCTTCTTCAAACAGGGTAACAGAGCATAGGAAGGTGGAATCCTCTTCATGAATACCGGCTTTTATCGACACGTTGTTCAATGCATCAGTAAAAGCGAAGGTCATTCGATTTCGTCCCTCTAGATTATATAGAGAGGCCACAGGTGCGAGAGAAGTGCTTTTGGACTGGAAACCATCACCCCAATCCACTTGAAGGGCTTTATTGCGGTCGGTACCTGGATGCCATAAAGAGTGGATGTCTACGGCGGGAGTAGACCACTCGATCCGGCACACTGGCGGCTGTTCTTTTTTCACAGCTGTTAGTCGGATATGGACCAGGAAAAGGTTCTCCGTAATGGTTTCGATGTTGGTAAAGCTTTCAAACAAGGTGCTGTTGCCGTTAATAATTACAGTGGGACAATCGTAGTTAATTAAAGTTTTCATAATACCTCCTGCTTGTATAATAGATAAGGACTAACGATACCTTGTTTAGAGTATAATGTTTACAAAAAGTTTAGTAAACAAATAAAATAAATATACGTAATACGGGATATAATTATTGTTTTATACAAATAAAAATAGATGTAAGCGATGACAATAAGGTATTGTCAAACAAATTGATCTCTGATATATTGAAAACACGCATTAGTTCGCTAATGTTTAGTAAACAAAATACAATGTGATTGGCAAGTGGTTAGCAAAACTATAAAATGATTGTGAGGGGTGTTTCCCAAATATGAAGTGAAAAGGTGATCAGTAGTGCCAACAATTCGTGATATTGCAAGTCTGGCCGGTGTTTCTCCATCTACAGTTTCCCGTGTACTGAACGGGGATCCTTCTTTATCGGTATTGGAGGAAACAAGAAGAAAAATTCTTTCTGCTGCAGAACAGCTGCAATATAAAGTAACCCAGCGTCGTCATACCAATCAAGCGGCGCAGTTGAAAGATTATAAAATTGGATTGGTGACCTTCTGCTCGGAGCAATTTGAGTCGGAGGACCCGTATTACCTGACTATAAGGCTGCAAATCGAGAAAGAATTCAATCAGCTGGGCCTTCACATTACTCGGACTATTCGCTGGGTGAACCATGATTCGTATGAAAGCCTGTCGGGGCTTGATGGCCTTATAGTGATTGGCAAGTTCGAATTTGATCCATACAATTTGTACTTCAGCCGAATACATAACATTGTTTTTGTCGACTATTCGCCGGATGAGGACCGCTTTGATTCCGTCGTCGTCGATTTTGACAAGGTAACTCGGATGGCTTTGGATCATCTTACCGGACTTGGATATACAAAAATTGGCCTGATCAGCTCACGCGATTTCATCAATCGTTTTGGTTCCAACTCTGGTATCGATTCAGTGGATCAGCGGCAAAGCAGTTTTGAATTTTATATGAAGCAGAAAAATCTGTACCTGCCTGAGCATGTCCATATCGGTAATAATTTCTCCATGTCTACCGGATATCAGCTCATGAAGGAAGTGATTGATAAGCAGGATTTACCGGAAGCTTTCCTGATTGGTTCCGACCCCATGGCGATAGCTGCTGGGAGGGCATTAAAAGAAGCTGGTTTAAAGGTTCCGAAAGATATCGCAATGGTCGGCATCGATGATATTGAAATGGCTTCATACGCCAATCCGCCGTTAACCACGGTGAAAATCTACACTGAACAAATGGGTCAGAGCGCGGTGAAAATGCTGCTAGAACGGATCGGCGGCAGAGAAGTGCCGTTAAAGATCGTGATTCCATCGAAGCTGGTTATTAGAAGCAGCTGCGGCGCGGAAATCAGATCCATAGGGGACGTGGAAGATTGATCTTTATTTAAATATTCAATTCAATAGGGGGAAAAATGATGAAAAAATGGTCTTTGATTATTTTATCTCTACTTGTTGTAATTGCATTGTCGGCGTGTTCCGGAAATGGAGGGAACTCGTCGGAAAGTCAGAGCGGGACGAAGGACAAGGGTAAAATAACATTTGCCTTCTGGGGAGCTCAGTCAGAAGCTGATGCGATCAAGCAAGCCATTGATAACTTCGAAACAAGTTACCCCGACATTCAGGTTGAGAGCCAGTGGATTCAGAAGGATTATCTCACCAAACTACAGACGATGATTGCTGGAGGTACGACTCCTGATGTCATGCTGATCTCAGGAGGGGATTTGCCCGGTTTTGCAAACGCTTTCCAAGAGTTGAAGTTGGATGAATCGCTCTTCAGTTCGCCTTCCCTCGTCGATTCCATGAGTGTGGATGGCAAAGCCTATGCAGCACCATTTATTATCAAGCCTAAAGTTATGGCGATTAACGTCGATCTTTTTGAGAAAAATAACATTCCGCTTCCAAGCAAGACTGAACCGATGACGGTTGAACAATTCAATGACATCGCAAAGAATCTCACATCTGGAGAAGGGGCAACAAAGATTTTTGGTTCAGAACCGCTGTGGCTCGGTAACTGGATTTATGCGTTCGGTGGTCAATTTTACAGCGATGATCTAAGTAAGTCGGCACTAGATTCACCGGAAGTCATAGCCGCTGCCGAGTATATTGTCTCTAGCAAACAAGCCGGCATCGTGCCGAACGATAGTGAGAAGCAGGGACAAAGCATGATGAACTGGTACCTGGGTGGAAGAATCGGCATGTTCACCGACTTTGGTCCTTGGTATTTGCCGCAAATGGCTGATGTGCAGAAATTCAAATGGGATGTTGTTCCTTTCCCAGGGAACGGCGGTTCCAAAGAAGTTAATGGACTGGCTCTTAGCAAGGACAGCAAGAATGCTGAAGCCGCAGTAACGTTCATTAATCACCTTTCACAAAACGAAGAGGTGCAAAAAATCATCGGAGGAAACAAGAATGCCTATGGAGTTCCGGTTATTTCCAGTGCAACAAGTGCGTTTGAAGAGGTTTCCCCCGACAAAAACCTGAAAGCCTTCGTACTTGCCGCCGAGAAGCAGCATACACAGGAAGCCCAGAAGGGTACGAATGAAATCAACAACGAGATGAAAGCTATCGATGATACAACACCAATCGGAATTGGAAACAAGGATGTTAAGGAAGTATTCCCGCAGGTGGCAGAGAAGATAAACAAGATTTTACAACAAAACTAACGGGAGCAAACTATGAATGGAATAATAGAAGGGATCTACAGTTTCTATGAAGGAATAGGGGCACCAGCAGCATTGTTGCCTCTTCTCCCTTTTCTGACCGTTATCGTGCTAATATTCGCTATTATTTATACCATTACCAGAGTTCTTGTGAAAAAGAGGATTATCCATACCAAAACGGCAAGTTTTTATTTGTTCGTCTCAGTCTGGATTATTGGCTTTCTGTTATTTACGGTAGGTCCGATGATTTTCTCATTCTATATCAGCTTCAACAAATGGGAGGTCGTTAGCGACCCGAAATGGATCGGTTTGGACAACTACCGCATGTTGTTCAAGGATACCATGTTTTATAAATCGCTGTCCGTGACCTTCTATTACACACTCGTAAGTGTACCCTTGCAGGTCATTCTCTCTTTAGCGATTGCCTTGCTGATGAATTTGAAGCTGCGCGGGATCTATTTTTTCCGTACCATCTATTATTTGCCAACGCTCGTGCAGGGTGTCGCACAAATGGTGCTGTTTATCTGGATCTTTAACCCGAATGTCGGTCTGGTCAATTCATTATTGCGTTTGATTGGTATCGAAGGTCCTGGCTGGTTCTCCAGTCCAGATTGGTCAATGCCGGCAGTCATTATCATGAGTCTTTGGACGGTCGGAGGCAATATGATTATCTATCTGGCCGGTCTTTCGGATATTCCACAAAGCTTGTATGAGGCGGCTGAGATTGATGGAGCAACGGCAGCAAGAAAAGCCTGGCATGTGACGCTACCACAGATTTCACCGATTTTATTTTTCAACACCGTTACAAGTATGATTGGGGCATTCCAGACCTTTACCCAAGGTTTCATGGTTAACGGCGGACCTGATAATTCGTTGTTATTTTATGCCTACTACCTATATCAAAATGCCTTTATGTGGTTCAAAATGGGTTACGGTTCGGCCCTGGCTTGGGTACTCTTTGTGATTATCCTCGTGTTCACTGCGCTCGTATTCCGCAGCAGTGCATTATGGGTTTATTACGAAACAGAGCAAACCGGAAGGAGGAAGCGTCGTGTCCGTAAAAACAGAGCGTAAATCTGCTCACAAAAAGGTGCATTGGCTGGCCTATATATTGCTGCTGATCGGAGCCGTTATGTTCCTGTATCCCTTTCTGTGGATGGTTTCTGCCTCTCTAAGGAGTCTGGAAGAGGTTGCAGTTTCAGGAATGAGCATATGGCCTGATAACTGGCGCTGGGATAATTATGCGAAGGCGCTTACCGCGTTCCCATTTGGTCGTTATCTGGTCAATACTGTAATTACAACAGTGTTCCCTATCGTGGGTACGGTTCTTTCTTCATCTATTGTGGGCTATGCCTTTGCCCGCTTGAAGGTGAGGGGAAGCGGGATCTTGTTCGTCCTGGTGCTGTCAACCATGCTGTTACCGGGCGAGGTTACGATGATTCCGCAATTCATTCTGTTCAAGAATCTGGGCATGCTGGATACACTGTACCCGCTGATCGTTCCGACCTTCTTTGGATCGGCGTTCTATATCTTTTTGCTACGTCAGTTCTATTCCCGGCTACCCGTCGCATTGGAGGAAGCAGCGATCATCGACGGATGCGGTTACTTTAAAATTTGGTGGAAGATTTTCCTGCCGCTGTCCAAACCGGCTCTGATGGCGGTTGGCGTCATGGTCTTTATGGGCTCGTGGAACAACTTCATGGGACCGCTTATTTATATCAACAGCGACAAATGGAAGACACTCACGCTTGGTTTGGCGGGTTTTCAGGGTACTTATGCCACAGATACCAACTTGTTAATGGCAGCGGCTGTTGTAATCACTTTACCGTGTATCCTATTATTCTTCACCGCGCAAAAAGCGTTTATGGAAGGTCTGACCTTCTCAGGTTCCAAGGAAAGTTAAACCTAATAAGGACAGGAGGGGCTTTGACATGCCTTATGAGAGAGAGATAGAATCCCAAGCTGGTGCAGTAACTTTTCAATCTTCCGATAAGGAGTTGAATGAAGGTTTTGTTTGGGCCAAACGGCAGGCGCTGGAATATGCCCACTTTGGTGAAGATCCCGTCGGGCTATGGTACGAAGCCGCTCTTCCAGCCAGAGAAGCATTTTGCATCCGTGATGTCATGCACCACAGCACCGGAGCTGCTGTTCTTGGGCTTCGTCTTCATACCAAGAACATGATCATGCATTTTGCCGAAAATATTGCCGAGTCACGTGACTGGTGCACGTACTGGGAGATCAATAAAGACAATGTTCCTGCCCCAGTCGATTATGAAAGCGATGAGGATTTTTGGTATAATCTCCCCGCGAATTTCGACATTATTGACGCCAGCTTACGTCAGTACTTATGGACAGGAGATACTTATTATTTAAATAACAGTAAGTTACTGGATTTCTTCAATTTAACGTTAAATGAATATACGAACACTTGGGACAAAGACGGAGACGGAGTATTGGAATATTATCCCGAATACGGACGCAGGGGCCTGGCTACCTTCAACGAAGCTGGACATCAGCCTTTGATAGGTGGTGATATGATCGCTGCTCAAATTGCCGGTTACCGTGCATTTGTCCATCTTGCCCGTCTCAGGGGCCAAACGGAGATAGCGGAAGTGTACGCTACCAAGGCGCAAGACCTGAAACAGCGTTATGAGCAGGAATGGTGGAACGAGGAGGAGGAGCGCTTCTTCGGAGCCAAGCTGCAAGATCATTCATTCCTAACAGGCTATAATGCAGAAGGAACATTTCTCCCTATCTATTACGGGTCGGTCAGTGACCCGGAGAAACTGCATAAGGCGCTTGAGGATGTCAAGATCCATCGTGTTGCTAACGTTGAAGGAAAGACTTACTTGCCGGATATTTTTTATCGGTATGGCCAAAATGAAGAAGCCTTTAGTGAATTGAAAGAGCTGGTAAATCCATCATTGGAGCGACGGGACTACCCGGAGGTATCTTATTGTGTGATAGGTTCCATCGCCGCCGGATTAATGGGAATTACGGGAAACGGAGCATCCGTAATTAGCACCTTGCCAAGACTTACGCATTCACTGGAATGGGCGGAAATGGGTAATATCCCTATCCTTGATCGGAACATTATGATTAAACATACGGGGAATACAGAGAGTGAAGTGACGCTGCAATCTGGAAAACCTTTTGTCTGGAAGGCTGCTTTCCCTGTAAATACCGAGACGTTATACCACAACGGCATAGCCGTTGCTGCCCAACAGGAAACAACCGAAGGTGGAGAACAGATCAGCTTTATTTCTGTAAAAGTGGGTGAAGATGAGATACACCGTGTTTCCATTGCGTAGGAAGGTTAATATTCAAGATCTCTAACATACTTGTGCATGAGACAGCGAGTCATAAAATGCTTATTATTAGAGATGTGTGCCTCATTTTTTGGAGGTGCATATCTCTTTTTTTTATGATTTTTTCTGGAGGTATGTCTACCCAGTCATTGCATTGCTCGAGTGCGTTAACGTGCTATGACAGTAACTATTTAATATGCATTCTATGTGAATTTCGTTTATACAGACGAGTAAAACGATAGTGATTTCCGCAATCTTTCACTATATGATAAAAGAAACGGATGATTTCAATGAAAGGGAGCGTCGCTTTGGATCGGAAAAGTGGAACAAACACTCTTGGAAGGGCTTTGGATATTTTATTTGCGTTATCTGAGGCGAATGGAACATTATCGGTTAGTGAGATCGCAGAAAAGGTCAGCATTCCAGAAAGCTCAACCTATCGTTTTTTGCAAACGCTTGAAAAGAACGGGATTGTGGAACGTAGGGGCAAGAATCAGATTGGACTTGGTTTGCGTATTCTGGATTTAGCTCGTAGCTTGAATCAACAAATTCATCGTGAGTTGTTGTCACTTGCATTGCCTATTATGATCGATCTGATGGAGTCTACACAAGAAACTTCGTTATTGTTCGTTAGAACTGGAAATGATGCTGTATGCATTCAACATGTGAAAGGCCGAGGTCTTATTCAATTTGTAATCGAGAACGGTAGACGTCTGCCTTTACATCAAGGCGCTTCTGGAAAAAGTATACTGGCTTTTGAAAATGAAAAGACAATTGAGCAGGTTGTAGCAAATATTACAACCGATCGGAACCGATCGGAATTGATTGATAGCTTGAAAGCTGTCAAGGAACAGGGCTTCGCTTGTACTGAAGGAGAATACGATCCCGATGTGTTCGCTATTGGTGCACCGGTATTGGATAGTCATGGTCTTGTCGTGGCAAGTCTATCTATTGCGGGTCCTTTATTTCGCGGGACGAAAGAGAGGATACCCGAAATGATTCATAGCGTTATGGAATCGTCCAAGCATCTCTCCAATCTACTTGGAGGGGAATAGAAGAAAATCATCGATCACAATTAATCCCGATAGAAATAGTGGAATTAATGATTGACAAAAGAATGTTCTTGGTAATATTATTGAAATAAGAAATCCGATTATCGCATGTTAATAATAAACGGCTGACCATAACAGTGGAGGTCTTGTTTTTCGCCTATTGGCGAGAAATAAGGCCTTCTTCTTTTTTAGCAAGAATTCGCAATAATAGTTAAATGATGACTGAAGGATGTAAAAAAATTTATTTGTTTATCCGAGTTAACAAATTTGTTTACTGTATTTTGGAGGGAGAGGAAGAACGATGACTGAAGCAGTGGCAGTTGAGTTCCAACATGTAAATAAAAATTATGGCTCTGGCAGTGTGCTGCATGATTTTAATCTTACGGTACCGAAAGGTCAGATTGTAACAATTATTGGGCCCTCGGGTTGCGGCAAAACTACACTGCTCAAAATGATCAACCGTCTTGAGGAGCCGAATCAGGGAAGAGTTCTTGTCGAAGGGCGAGATGTAGGAGCTGCAGATGCAGTCCAACTCCGACGCGATATCGGATATGTGATTCAACAAATTGGCTTGTTTCCACATATGACCATAGAAGAGAATATTGGCATTGTTCCGAGGCTTAAGGGAGCAAAAAAGGAAGAACGAAAAGAGAGAGTTGATCTATTACTGAACCTGATCGGTCTCCCAGCTGAACAATACAGCAAACGTTATCCCCATGAGCTTAGTGGAGGGCAGCAACAACGGATCGGTGTAGCTCGTGCACTGGCGTCAGACCCTTCCATTATTTTAATGGACGAACCTTTTAGCGCACTTGATCCCATCAGCCGGGTCCAGCTTCAAAAAGAACTGATCCAGCTGAATCAGCGGCTGCATAAAACGATAATTTTTGTCACCCACGACATTGAAGAAGCGCTGAAGATCGCTGATCGGATTATTCTACTGAAGGAGGGTGAGGTAATTCAGAACAGTACACCTGCGGAGCTGCTGGCTCATCCGGCAAACGACTTTGTGATCGAATTCATCGGTCAGGAGAGGTTTCGTCCTTCTTTTCCAAGTGGGATGGCACAGCATATTATGATTGACGGTCTCTCGATAAGTAATATCTCAACAATCGTAGAGGCACTTGATCTCTTGCGTTTGAATCAGGCTGATGCCCTTGCTGTGACCGGGAATTGGGGAGAGCTGCTGGGTATTGTAGGAATTGAAGAAATCAGTGAACATCTGCAGCAGGACAGCAAAATGAAGGTCGGCGATATTGTGAAAAATGGGACTCCCGCCCTCTTTGAGAACACACCAATTTCTGATGTGTTCGAACTGATGCAAAGTCAACGAATATTGCCTGTCGTGGATGATCAGAACCGATTAATCGGTACGGTAACCCGCTCAGGTGTTATTGAAGCCATTGGGAGACACTTTCACCGAGAGGAGACCAGCGCATGAACCATGTATGGGATACGTTAGTTGCTGACTGGCCGATGATCGTTGAGAAAATGGGAGAGCACATGTATCTGTCCCTCATTTCCGTCCTCATGGCGGGAATTATTGCAATCCCCCTTGGTATTTATCTGACCAGCCGCAAGCGGATGGCAAATACAATCATTACTGTAGTTTCTGCCATCCAGACCATCCCAAGTTTGGCCTTGTTCGGATTCATGATTCCGCTGGTAGGTATCGGTACAACACCCGCCATTATTGCATTAACCTTATATGCCGTGCTTCCAATGCTCCAGAACACCTATGTCGGCATTAATGGTGTTCATCCTTCTCTGATTGAGGCAGGAACCGGAATGGGCATGACCAAATGGCAGATGATGAAGATGATTCAGCTTCCAATTGCGCGCAGTGTCATCATGGCCGGCGTAAGGCTCGTCGCGGTGCAAACGATCAGCCTTACGACAATTGCGACCTATATTGCCGCAGGAGGCCTGGGAGACATCATCACAAGAGGTATTGCCATGATCAACACGGTTACCATTATGGAAGGGGCCATCCCCGTCTCGCTGCTGGTAATCTCCGTTAACTTCATTTTGCTGCTGCTTAACAGGGCGCTTACCCCGAAAGGTTTGCGGCATTTGAATAAATTTTAAGCTTTTACTTAGGGAGAGGGGAAGCAATCATGACAACCACAAACAAAAAAAGATGGAGTGTAATCAAAGGAGGCAGGCTGCTTATCACCCTTGGGCTGGTGTTGACGACCGTGCTGACAGTAGCGGGGTGCTCGAATTCCAATGCGTCCGGGCGAAACGATACCATCGTGCTGGCCACAAAAGGATTCGCAGAGTCGGATATTTTGGCCAACGCCTTCAAAATTTTAGTTGAGAATGACACGAAGCTGAAAACAGAGATTAAGAAGCTGGATAACACACTACTCTGGAATGCCATTGACTCGGGAGATGTGGATGCTTATGTAGAGTACAGCGGGACGGCCTTGATCAATATTTTGAAGCAGGAACCAGAATTCGATGCAGATAAAGCATTTAAAACAGTCGTAACCCAGCTCAAGGAAAAGAACAAATTGATTGCACTAAATCCCTTAGGGTTCAACAATACCTATGTCTTTACCGTTCGTAGAGAAACCGCTGAGAAGTATGGGCTGAAGACAGCTTCTCAACTTGCTGAGAAATCAGGTGAACTGGTTTTTGGAGCCAGTGAGGAGTTTCTGAATCGCCCAGATGCCTGGCCTTATGTAGAGAGCATATACAAACCAAAGTTCAAGGAGACAAAGTCCATTCAGGACCCTTCCTTGCAGTATCAGGCGATAAAGCAAAAGCTGATTGATGTGAAGCTCTCGTATTCAACGGACAGCCAAATCCTGGCGAATGACCTCGTAGCGTTGGAGGATGACAAGCATGTGTTTATTCCGTATGATGCATTTCCAGTGGTTCGTGAGCAGACGCTGGATGAACATCCGGAGTTGAAAGAAGTCCTCAACAAGTTGGCAGGAAAACTGGATGAGAAGGCAATGCAAAAGTTGAATGCAGAAGTGGAGCAGGATCAAAAGCCGGCACTTGATGTAGCGCGGGACTGGCTGAAAGCCCAAGGACTAATCAAGTGAAATTCTATATGATGGATCAATGATTAACGGTAATTACGTTGTCTAACAACGAGTTAATAAGAGAGGGTGATGCATTGTGAGTAATGATAATCGTCAGCTTGCGCTGGGGGCAATGATGTTTTTTCCGGCGGGTGAGCATATTTCAAGTTGGAGACATCCTGGGTCTGAAGCAGAGGGACTCCTTGATTTCAATTATTACAAAAGAATTGCGCAGACGGCGGAGCGTGGAAGATTTGACATGTTCTTCTACGCCGATGAACTGTATGTCTGGGACCGATTCGAATCGGGTATTAGCCATGCAAATAGCATTCGGCCGGAGCCGTTCACACTACTTTCCGCACTGGCGGCGGTAACGTCCCATATTGGTTTGGCGGCGACCATCTCGACGACTTATAACGATCCGTATCATATTGCGCGGAAGCTGGCGACGCTGGATCATTTCAGTGGCGGGCGAGCCGCGTGGAATATTGTGACGTCTCAAACGGACGAAGAGGCGCGGAACTTCGGTAAGGAACGCCATCTGCAGCATGAGCTGCGATATGAACGTGCGAAAGAATTTGTAGAGGCAACGCAAGGACTTTGGGATAGTTGGGAAGAGGATGCACTGCTGTTCGACAAGGAAAGTGGGTACTTTGCAGACAAGAACAAGCTGCACAATCTGGATTACGAAGGTACTCATTTTAAAGTAAAAGGACCCCTTAATATCTCCCGTCCACCACAAGGGTATCCAGTTTTGATCCAAGCCGGAGCTTCGGAAGCCGGTAAAGAGGTAGCCGCGGCAACGGCCGAAATTGTATTTGCCCCTGGTGGCACATTCTCAGAAGGGAAAGCACTGTATGAAGACATCAAGGGAAGGCTTGCCAAATATGACCGTTCTCCCGATGAGATCAAGATATTGCCTGCCTTGATGCCCATTATTGGGGCTACTGCGGAAGAGGCAGCGGAGCAGCTTGCTATTGTCGAGAATCTTACTCCAGATCGACTGGCTTTGGACTTGCTATCACATTACATCGGGGTGGACGTTTCCGGCTATCCGCTGGATGAACCGCTGCCTTTTCTACCTGAAGAAGAAGGCTTTAACCAGAGTAAAAGTGGTTTACAACGTATCCGACGTATCCTCAAGGAAGAAGATTTGACGCTGATTCAGCTTGCCAAACGGATTGTAAGCAAACGGGCTTTTGCCGGAACTCCCGAGCAGATTGCTGATCATATTGAGGAGTGGTTCAGCAATGGTGCGGCAGATGGATTCAATATTGCCTTTACTCACCTGCCTGGTGCTCTGGATGATTTTGTAGCAGAGGTAGTGCCCATTCTTCAGCGCAGAGGTTTGTTGCGCCTAGAATATGAAGGCACTACACTGAGGGACCATTTTGGACTCAGCAAGCCAGAGAACCGCTATTCACAAGAAAAGATTACTTTAGGAACGGCAGAAAGATAAGAAAGCGAGGAGTGACTGTGAAAAGGATTGTTGCTGAACGAGGTGGCGTGCTGCGGTGCAAAGGCTGGCGTCAGGAAGCGTTGCTGCGCATGCTGGAGAACGTGCTCGAGAACGGCGAGAACCAGAAGGAGCTGATCGTCTATGCCTCCCTTGGAAAGGCAGCCCGTAACTGGCCTTCCTATCTGGCAATTGTTGATACCCTAAAACAATTGGAGGAAGACGAAACACTGGTCATTCAGTCAGGCAAACCGATTGGTGTATTCAGAACCCATCGGCAAGCACCACTTGTCGTAATGGCTAACTGCAATCTGGTCGGCCGATGGGCAACCAGCGAGAATTTCTATGAGTTGCAAGATAAAGGTCTGATCATTTGGGGCGGCCTTACTGCGGCTGCTTGGCAATACATCGGATCACAGGGTGTCATACAGGGAACCTATGAAATCTTCCAAAGTATCGCAAGGCTGCACTTCGGTGGCGATTTGCGAGGACGTTTCATTCTAACAGCTGGCTTGGGAGGTATGGGGGGCGCGCAGCCTTTAGCAGGTTATATGGCTAATGCGGCAATCCTTTGTGTAGAAGTTGCGGAGGAGAGAATAGACAAACGAATCGCTTCTGGTTATTTACAGCGAAAGACAGATAGCCTGGATGAAGCATTGCTATGGATTAATGAAGCTGTAAGCAGCGGCACAAGCCTGTCCGTTGGATTGCTCGGTAATGCTGCGGATGTCTATCCAGAACTGCTTCGGAGAGGTGTCCAGCCGGATATTGTGACTGACCAAACATCTGCACATGATTTGTTATACGGATATATTCCAAGCGGATACTCACCTGCTTCCGCTGGTGTGGCAAGACGAGAGCATCCGACGGAGCTTCAAGCCGCTGCCGGAGCTTCAATTGCGAATGAAGTAAAAGCGATGTTGGAATTCAAACAACGGGGCGCGGTCGTTTTTGACAATGGTAACAATATCCGTTCACAAGCAGTGCAATATGGAGTTACGAATGCTTTTGAGATCGATATATTTACGGAAGCTTTTCTTCGTCCTCTTTTTGCGCGGGCTATCGGTCCTTTCCGCTGGATCGCTCTTAGCGGAGAGGCAGAGGATATACGAATCATTGACGATTATATCCTGAAAGAATTTAGTGATAATGACATCGTGTCTAATTGGATCAAACTCGCGAATACGTATGTGCCGTTTGAGGGATTGCCGGCCCGTATAGGCTGGTTTGGGCATAAAGACCGCAGCAAGCTGGCACTCGCGGTTAACCAATTGGTACGAGAAGGGAAACTTGCAGGACCAGTCGCCTTCTCCCGGGATCATCTGGATGCAGCTGCTATGGCTCATCCCAACATTATGACCGAACGGATGAAAGACGGAAGCGATGCGATCTCCGACTGGCCGTTGTTGAATGCCATGCTCAATTGTTCTTCCATGGCTGATCTGGTGGCGATTCATTCCGGCGGAGGGGGCTATTCCGGTTATATGACAAGTGCTGGAGTCACCATTGTAGCCGACGGATCAGAGGCAAGTGATGCCCGTCTTCGTACAGCGCTTGACAATGATACTGGTCTTGGCGTACTCCGCTATGCGGATGCCGGTTACGAGCAATCGTTGGCCGAAGTTCAAACCAAGGGGATTGCCCGAATTGATACCCATCAATATGAAACCATTTCATCCACTGTGAAATAACATCGGGAAATGCTACAACGAAATTTCAACCAGGAGGAGATTTTATGCGGGAATTAACAAGAGATGATGTAAATGCTGCTGTCAAAGGCGGCTCTGTATTTGCCAGCGGTGGCGGAGGCTGGGTGGATCATGGACTGGAGATTGGACACGCGGCACTGAGTATCGGACGACCGAAGCTCCTGTCGGTAGATGAACTGCCAGATGACGCCATTATATTGACATGTACCGCAATCGGGGCACCTGCCGGACGAGACTGGCAAATGCTTGGAAAGGACTACATTAAGGCTGTTCAGCTAATCATTGAAAACTATGATGGCAAAATAGCCGGGGTCATGACTCCGCAGAATGGCATGTCCAGCACCATTAACGGTTGGCTGCCGGCAGCAGCCCTGGGTCTTGCTGTTATTGATGCCACTGGAGATATCCGCGCACATCCAACTGGCAAGATGGGCTCACTTGGCCTCGCGTCTTCTATTGATTACGAGACGATACAAGCAGTGGCTGGCGGCAAACCAGAGATTGGCAGCTACATGGAACTTGTGGTTAAGGGAACTCCGGCACGGACCTCCAATATACTGCGTACTGCTTCGGACATGGCGGGTGGGTTTATTGCTGCCGCGCGGCACCCGCTCCCGATCAAACATATTAAGAAGCATGCTGCGATCGGTGGCATCTCGATAGCGATTGAGTTGGGTCGTGTCATTCAGAAGGCAGAGCCGGATGGACCGGAAGCGGTGCTAGAGGCCGTGGTACACAAGACCAATGGAAGAATCCTCGGCAGAGGGACGGTGACAACAAAAAATGTTCATTATTCAGGTGCTTTCGATGTGGGTACGATCGAAGTATCCATCCCCAACCGTAGGCTTACACTTCATGTAATGAATGAATATATGGCCGTCGAGGACAATGAAGGTACACGCCTGACCACCTTCCCGGACGTAATTACTACGTTTGATCTGAAGAATGGTCTGCCTGTGAGTGTGGGAGATGTTGAAGAGGGGATGGAAATAGCGGTCTTCGCCATTGATAAATCCAAGGTGCCACTGAGCTCCAGTGTAAAGGACCCCAGCGTATATCCCGAGGTGGAAGAAATGCTGGGCATCGATTTACAGAGTTATGCTTTTGACAAGGAGAAAACAATCTATGCTTGAGGAGAGCATTCTCTCGCTCAGTTCTAACCAAATTGTATTGGACGGAACCCGCCTGACCATTGAGGATGTGGAGAGTGTAGCTCGTTCGCGGAGATCCGTGGTGATTGCCGATGAAGCCTGGGAACGACTAGTTACGGCACGAAGAGTAATTTATGAACTAGCTGCAGAAGGCGTTCCTGTCTATGGACTGAATCGTGGTGTAGGCTGGAATAAGGACAAGGTTATCGGAGATGATTATTTTGAAGACTATAACCGGAATTTGTTGTTATCTCACAGTGCTGGGGTGAAGCCGGAGGCAACAGAAGATGTCGTTCGTGCGGTGATGCTTGCCCGGCTCAATAGCTTACTTGCTGGAGCTACCGGCGCTCAGCCCGATATTGCCAAACGTTACGCAGATTTTCTCAATATGGGTATTCACCCGGTTCTCCCGCTTCGCGGATCTGTGGGTGCGGCGGATATTACCTCGATATCGCATATCGGTCTGGCCATGATTGGTAAAGGTGAAGTGCACATGACAGGCAATCGTATACCAGCGAGCGATGCGTTAATGGCAATGGGTTTAGAACCCCTGCGCCTTGGTCCCAAGGACGGTCTGGCTATCGTCAGTTCCAATGCTCTCTCAGCCGGAAACGGAGCACTGGCACTCTTCGACATAGAAGAGTTACTGGATACTGCAGACTCTGTATACGCGCTGTCTTTGGAAGCGATCCGGGGTAATATTAGTCCGTTGGATGAAGCGGTTCATTTCAAACGTCCTTTTCCAGGACAGTTAAAGAGCCTGTCTATGGTCCGGCGAAGTCTGCGTGGTAGCGGACTCTGGAATGGTTTTAATCCTGATTCGCTGCAAGACCCGCTGAGCTTCCGTGACGCTTGCCAGATTCATGGTGCGGCAAGAGATGCTTATGCCTATGCGCGCCAGCAGCTTGAAGTTCATCTTAATAGTTCGGACGATAACCCCTGTGTGCTGACGGAAGAGCGTAGAATCTTATCCTGCGCCAATTATGATCCCATAACATGGACACTAGGCTTCGAGATGCTTGGAAGTGCGCTGCATCATGTATCTAAAAGTTCATGCTATCGCATGATCAAGCTGGGTGACCCGGACTTTACAGGGTTAAGCCGCTTCTTGACTGCTGATTCGAGCCGCTCCGTCGGCTTCTGCACGGTTCAGAAAACAGCAACCTCACTGGATGCAGAAATTCGTCATCTGAGTAATCCCGTTTCATCTGACTATTTCTCACTGGCGGGAGACATGGAGGATCATGCTGCCAATTCTCCTTACGTTGTAAGCAAGGTAAGAGAGATTGTTGATCGTGTTACTTATATTTTGGCGATTGAAGCGCTTCATGCTGCTCAAGCTATTGATCTGCGTATGGATATGACTCTAGGTGAGGGGACAAGAGCAGGTTATGAACTGTTGCGTTCCGAGGTTCCTTTTTTGTCAGAAGACCGTAATCAAACCATAGATATAGAGCGTGCCTACCTTCTGCTTAAGGAAGGGAAATGGCTGAAAGCAGTTCGTGGGAAGATGAATTAATTCTCTCAATAATGATGGGTAGAGGAGGAAGTACAATGGCACATGTTGATCCCCAGTGGTCTTTACGGGACCATTCCCAAGAGGGCTGGCAAATTCGTGCGGAGGTCAGTCCAAAGTGGATTCGCGTAAAATTTGACGGGCAGTTTATCGCAGACAGCAAGGAAGTTCTCGTTGTTACCGAAACAGGCAGACTGCCCGTTTATTATTTTCCGAAGAAAGATGTGAACCTTGACATATTCAAACCTTCAGAAAAGCAGGTGAATGATCCGTATAAAGGAAATCAATTGTTTTGGCATATTACCAGCGGTGGACGTACGGTAGAGAATGCGGTATGGAGCTATTCGGGTGCGCAACAAGAAGTGATATATTTGCAAGATCATTATTCTTTTTCATGGAACAAAGTAGATGCCTGGTATGAGGAAGAGGAAGAAATATTTGTTCATGCACGGGACCCGTATTCCAGGGTGGATGCAATTCCGGCCTCACGTCATGTTCAAATCGAATTAGATGGAGTAATTGTTGCTGATAGCAAGCGACCTGTGATTCTCTATGAGACAGGGCTGACCCCGCGTTATTATCTTCATCAGGAGGATGTGCGTCTGGATTTGTTGAAGCCCGTTGATTTAACCACACGTTGTCCTTATAAAGGAGTAGCCAGCTATTGGACGGCTTCAGTTAATGGAAGAGAATACAATGATCTTGTTTGGAGCTATAAGAGCCCATTACCGGAAGTTCGTGAAGTTGAAGGACTGTTATGCTTTTACCATGAGTCTGTGGATGCGCTCTATGTGGATGGGGTAAAGTGGTCCCTATCTGCTGATGATCGCCTTCCTTACCGCAATATAGAAAGGGGATAATGTGAAATGGTAAATCATCTGAATTCATCTATTGCCTGTTCTCTGCGTCAGGAAGATAAACTAATGTTGAAGGCAGATCTAAACCCGCGCCGGGTTCACGTCACGTTTGCAGGTGAAATTATTGCGGACAGCGCACGTGTGATTACACTTCATGAGCGCGGCAAGTTACCGGTTTATTATTTTCCACTAGAAGATGTGATGCAGCAATTTCTGGTGAAGACCGAGTTGCAGACCCACTGCCCTATTAAAGGGGATGCTTCTTACTGGACCATTCAAGTTGGTGAGCGTATTTCTGAAAATGCAGTCTGGGGTTATGAGAATCCACTTAAGGATATCGAGTCGATCAAAGGTTTTGTGGCTTTCTATTGGAATAAGGTGGACGCTTGGTATGAAGAAGAAGAGCAGATCTTCGTTCACCCGCGTGACCCATACAAGCGAGTTGATGCGATCCATAGTTCCCGGTATGTTCAGATCGTTCTAGATGGCATCAAGCTTGCAGATAGCCGCCGCCCGGTGATCGTATTTGAAACGGGAGTTCCCGTTCGCTATTATCTTCCGATGGAAGACGTGGATCAGAATGTGCTTACCGCAAATGACAAGCAGACCTCCTGCCCTTATAAAGGGGATGCATCCTACTGGACGGTTGTCCTCAATGGACAGACCTATGAGAATATCGTGTGGAGCTATCTAAATCCAATCCCTGAAATCCCAAAGATTGCTGGATTGATGTCGTTTTATAACGAGCAAGTCGATGTCTATGTGGATGGTGAGTTACAACCTAAACCTAAATGGTACTATTCTGCACTTGAATTCTTTAATGAAACTGAAATAAGTGTCATAAGATAATGATGAGTATAATGATGGGGCTTCTGTCTGCTACATTAGCGGATAGAGCCCTTTTTTTTGATGATTGCCTCAAAAGCCTTGTCAATACACAAAGAGTTGAATACCTTATGACATAACACAAAAGAGGAGGAGATTACATGAGTGAAGTAGGATATGGAAATGTTGGAGGTCTTGGTGGATACGGTGGTTTCACATCCATCGGCGCAATCCTTGTTCTGTTCATCTTGTTGGTCATCATCTCTAAAGCTTTCCTGGTTTAATTCCTTTACCATAATAACAACTCTGCTGGCATTACGCTGGCAGAGTCTTTTTGTCATGATCACAATTTGAAAGCGTTTGACATATTGAATTATCAATCTATAATTATGGAGTTATGCATTCAACATAGAATGGATGAAGTTAAGGAGAATAGGTTGGAATGACACTTAAAAAAAGAATCTTTTTGCTGTTTTTTCTCAGTGCGTTTATTCCCTTCATTAGTATAGTTGCGATTTCCTATTACACCATTGATTCCATTTTTGCGAACAAGATCGATGATGGCATTCGGAGCAATTTACAGCAGGTGACTTCTTCACTGGAGAATTCGATCACCAACCTGAATCATGTTACTCAGCAATTATCTTACAGTGGTACATTAGGCAAAAAGTTGGATGAGGTGTTAAAGCCGTCCTCCAATATATTTGAATTGATTGAAACTCGGGATGAACTAAAGAGCGAATTAAATGTCGTAACTTTTACTAACCCGAATATCGGTTTGACATTGTATTATTTTCAGAAGGATGGCTCCACACAGTTTGGAAACTTTCCTATAAAGGATCGTTTTGCACCCGAATCTTTGCCTGTGCTCTCCCAAGCATATGGGATTACCTACTATGGTCCTCATGTCAGTATGAACCGGTTTGATGATCAGCTCGTCTTATCCGCCATGCGGAAGGTAAAATTACCCCAGAGGGACGATGTTTATATTTACGTTGAATCCGGTTTTCACCTTGCACAGGATATATTGGGTTACAATCAGTACAAAGGAGATTTATCCCACTTGATCCTCGATGGAGAGGGAAATATTGTGTATAGTGAGATTCCGGAAGCGATGAGAGTCGGGGAGAATTTCTCCAGCTTATCGAATGGTTCAGCATCCGATGGAATAGCTCGCGATTATCATTGGTTCAGACAGGGCTCTACTCAGAACTGGAGCGTTGTGTCGGTGATCTCGCAGGCTAAGTATCAACAGGAGAAAAACCAGTGGTTGCTTCAAATATTACTGGTCGCTTTATTTTTCCTGGGCTTTACGGTATTTCTGGCTTGGCTGCTGTGGAAGATGGTTTATAAACCTCTCGGTCTGTTCCATTCGGAGATCAACGGCATGTCTCAAAATCCACAAACGGCAGGCAGTCAGACTCGCACGCAAATTCCTGAATTTGATTTTCTGTTAGGTGAATTCTCGAATATGCAGCATCAAATCGGTGACCTCTTTAAAGAGGTGCAGCAGAAAGAGAAAATTCGTGCAGACCTTGAAGTAGAGAAGCTGCTGTACCAGATCAATCCTCATTTTTTGATGAATACGCTGGATACGGTCCACTGGCTGGCGGTAATGAATGGACAAGGGGAGATTGACAAGCTGGTGCAGTCCCTGAATAAGCTGTTGTATTACAATTTGGGTAAATTAGGACAGGTTTCCACAATGGAAGAGGAAATTGACGCGCTTAGACAGTACTTGATCCTGCAGCAAATCCGCTATGATTTTGAATTTGATGTGCGTATTTCGGCTGATGAACAAGTGCTTCAAATACCTGTACCTCGTTTTATTCTACAGCCACTGGTTGAAAACTCACTTTACCATGGACTGAGCGACGAAGGTTTTATTCAAATTGAAGTAACACGCAAAGAAACGCTGAACATTATGATTCAGGATAATGGAGCTGGCATGACGGAGGAAGCGATTGAAAGACTTCTGAACAATCGTGTAGCAGATCATCAAAAAGTAGGGATGGGCATCGGGCTCAATTATGTTCACCGCATGTTACAAGCACAATACGGGGATCAAGCTCAACTGGTGATTGAGAGTGAACTGGGAACTGGCACAAGCATATTGCTTATACTTCCGATCAAAGGAGAAGATATCTCGGCATGATTAAGGTATTGATTGTGGATGATGATAAATTGGTACGAAAAGGAATAAGCTCCGCAATGCCGTGGAACGATTTCGGCATGGAGGTTGTTGGAGAAGCAAGTAACGGGGCTAAGGCGCTGGATTTTCTGGAATCCAACTCGGTGGATCTGATGCTAACGGATCTTGCGATGCCCGTGATGTCAGGCATTGAACTGATGCGCGCTGCAAGGCAGCTATACCCGGAACTTCATATTGTCGTGCTTACTCTTCATCAGGATTTTGATTATATCCAGGAAGCGCTTCGGCTGGGAGCGATCGACTATATAGCCAAAGTTCAGCTTGAGAAGGAACAATTCGAACATGTACTGAATCGAATACATACCCGGATTGGTGAGCTCACGAATACAAGACGAAAGTTGCCGCAGCTAGGTGAAATCAACGTCCATTATCGTAAAGTGTATGCACTTGTTTCACTGGACCGAAAATCTGGCCAGATCTGGCCCATTGGATTCGAATCCGGTTCAGACGAGGTCCAATTTGAAGTAGAACGGAACAGCTGGATGTGGGCGGTACCTCAGGGTGGAGAGGATCAGCTATTTGATAGATTGAAGGGATATTTGGATCAAGTTCCTCAAGGGGCGCTACTGGTGTTGTCTGAAGTACAGGAACGGACATGGTCGCAAATTCAAAACTGGATTATAAACTATACAGAAACGTCCTTATTTTATGCGTATGAACCCCAAGATCCGGTTATTGCCGTTTCCATGAATGAAGAAGATACAGCTCCAACAGAACCTCGGGATGAGGACATGGATCGTATTAAGCGAAGTTGGTTTCTATCTCCGTGGACGCATAACGATAATTATTATAATCAGCTTGTTGAAGAGTTTAAATCTCTAAGGCTGCAAAAAGGGCAGCTGATGGGATTACTGTACTCCCTGGTCATGGAGTGGAACCATCTTTTCGCACAGACTACACTGGGCAGAATCTCAATGATCCATTCTTTTCAATCCTGGTACGAAGTGGAACAGTGGATCAAGCAGACCTCTGAGAGTATTCGAAAAGCGGATGAACAGGTTTCTTATTCTCAGGAAATGATAGATGGAGTGAAAAAAGCCGTGATGATTATGCAGAATGATTTGGATCAGGCATTTACAGCTTCAGGGCTGTCCCAGCAACTCAACATTAGCCGCAGCTATTTCAGCCAATGCTTCAAGGACATCATGGGAAAAACCTTTAATGATTATTCCCGATATATACGAATGGAGAAGTCTAAAGAGTATTTATTGAACACAAACAACACGATTTTCTGGATTGCAGAGCGGGTGGGTTATACGGATGAGAAATATTTCAGCCGAATCTTTCGCGAACTGACAGGCGTGCTGCCTAGTGAATATCGGCAGTTAGGCAGAGCGGACAAATAGTGTGCGCTCCACACAACCGACTGACAATCCGGTGAAAGAAGGGAAAGCAATGATCAAGAAGATGGCTGTGTGTGTTGTTGTCGTCAGCTTGATTGCAGGTATCGTATTTTTCAGTATTTCATACTTTAGGGAATCGCCAATTGGTCCAACGACAACCGCTCCTGACACAGCTGCCACCGAGCCATTCGGTAAATATGAACATCCCGTTTCCATCCGGTTGGGATATGTGGTTGACCCCACAGGTACGGATCTCTCCGAAGGAGAGACATTAGAAAAGAATATGTGGAAAACGGTGATTAAGCAAAACCTCAACATTGACGTCGAGGTCATGTGGCAGGTATCCAAGGAGAATTTTGGACAGAAAATCGATCTGGCTATTGCCAGCAATGATTTGCCTGATGCGATGATCGTTAATCAAGTTCAGTTGAATGAGATGGTCAAAGCGGGAGAAATTGAAGATCTGACCAAGGCATATGCAAGCAGCGCTTCACCTGAGATGAAAAAAATTATCGACAGCTCCAATGGATTGGCTCTGGAACAAGTGACCTTTGAAGGGAAAATGATGGCTGTTCCGTCTGTAACGGCGGAGGACTTCAGTATGCTCTGGATCAGGCAGGACTGGCTGGATCGTATTGGATTAAAACCACCGAAAACAGTGGACGAATTGGAAGCTATCGCGAAGGCCTTTGTGGAGCAGGACCTGGATGGGAACGGAAAACGGGATACGATCGGGCTCGCCTCAAGCACAAGTCTGTTTAACGATTTCAACAACAGCGCTTTTGCTTTTGATCTAACGCCAATCTTCGCAGCTTATGGAGCTTTCCCCGGATATTGGCTCGAAAAAGATGGAAAACCTGTATACGGTTCGATTCTACCAGAGACAAGGAACGCCTTGGTCAGACTTCGTGATATGTATGCCAAAGGTCTCCTTGATCCAGATCTGGGTATTCGCAAAGAACCTGAGGAAACCGTCATTAGCGGGCAGGCGGGGATGTTCTTTCAAGGTTTCTTTGCAGGCTACTGGCCGCTCCCAAGCGCTTGGCTGAATGATCCCAAGGCGAACTGGCAGGCTTACGCGCTCCCACTGGATGCAAACGGAGCATTTCGTGTGAAGGTGGATAATCCCTCAAGTTCTTTCCTGGTGGTTCGCAAAGGGTATGCTCATCCCGAAGCGATTATCAAGATAAACAATCTGTACCTCCGTGATGAGTTCAAGTATGGTACGAGTTTTATGCTCAGCCGCAATTTCTTTGCTCCAGCAGATGAAGCACGATTTGAATCCAAAGCTGTGCAGGAGATTCTGGCCGGAACCAAAACCCCTGCCGATTTTAAGGACAAGTCCGAATATAAGCTGCTGGAAAATACAGTTTCGACGATAAAACAAACCAAGCTAAAGCCTTATGATCAACTTGGCATTTCGTATTGGGATCAGCACAACGAGAACTTTATGCGTGGTTATTCACTGCTCGTGGGTGGAAGAAACTTCTTTGATCCGAATATCCATAAAGTTCGAAGCCTTACCTATAAACGAACGCCTGCGGTGGAGAGATTGTGGAGCAAACTGTCCAAGCTGGAACATGATACGTTTTTGAAGATTATTTTAGGCGCTGCACCGATCGATTCATTCGATCAATTTGTACAAGAGTGGAAAGAACAGGGAGGCGACCAAGTGACTTCTGAAGTGACCGCTTCACAAAATCAACGCTGAAATGCTAACATATCTGCGTGAATCCCCGCGTTTTTTACTTAATTCGATCATTCATCGCCGGTAGACTCCTGTTTAAGGAGTTTGCCGGTTTTTCTTTGTGCCACACTAGCTGTGGTACCCTAACTTATTAACGAGGATAGACAAATGTAAGTTAGTAGGTGAGATAAATGTTCACAACCTCCATGTTGCTCGTTGATCCGAGTGAAAACTGTATACATTTCTCTATCCAAACTAGCGTTTAATCCCTATCTCGATTAAGCTTCTCCAAGTTTTATAATGAAAGCGCAAACAACATGATAGAGAAATAATCAGAACGAAGGGGAGTTGAATTTGATGAGAAATAATTGGTCAATAAAAAGCAAACTGTTGACGAAACGACTGGCTGTGCTGTCTATGTCCGCATTGATGGTTTCTGTCCTTGCAGCCTGTGGGGGATCCTCGAATCCACCGACTGCTGAAGATGCAGGCCAATATGAGGTAACACCTGGAGATCCGTTCAGTGCTTATAAAGACGAAGTGACGGTAACGATGGGGCGTGTTACGACGGCGAACCCGAAATTGCCGGCTGGAGATACATATGAGAACAATGCGTATACCCGTCTGGTTAAAGAATCGTTTAACGCACAAATTAAGGACCAATTTGAGGCTAATGGTGAAGATTACAGTCGTCAGGTCTCTCTTGCAATCGCTTCCGGGGAGTTGCCCGATATGATGCGTGTCGATTCCAAGGATGAACTTAAAGAACTGGTTGATAATGATCTGATTGAAGATCTGACGGAAGTATACAAACAATATGCCACCGATAATATCAAGCAAATTTACGACTCCTACGATGGTCGTGCACTGGACAATGCCACGATTGATGGCCGACTGATGGGCCTTCCAGCGACCTCTCTGGACTCCGCACCAACTATGGTTTGGGTTCGTCAGGATTGGTTGGATGTGCTGGGAATCAAACTCGATGCTGACGGAGACGGTGCCATCAAGCTGGAAGATGTAGAGAAAACAGCAGAAGAGTTCCTGAAAAAAGATCCTGGGCAAACTGGGAAACCAGTGGGCATTCCTTTTGTGAACACCCTGAATACGACGGACTATAACGGTTCTGCCTATACCATGCTGGGTGTTGCTTCAACCGAAGGCGCGTATCCTCAATATTGGATGAAGGGTGAAGACGGCAGCATCATTTATGGTTCGACTACAGAGGAAACCAAGAAGATGTTGGGTGTTATGGCCGACTGGTTCAAGAGAGGTATCATTGACCCGCAATTTGGAACCCGTACATTTGACGATATCACTGCACTGTACACCAATGGTCAGAGCGGAATTGCTTTTGGACCGTGGCACATTCCAGACTGGGGACTGAGCAGTGTGAAACAGATGGATAAACATGCAAAATTCACGGCTTATACGTTGGAGGATGCAGACGGTAAGGTAAACGTGGCACATGCCAATCCATCCGGTCAGTTTATCGTTGTGAGAAAAGGTTATGAACACCCGGAACTCGCGATTAAAATTATTAATCTGTTCTACGATAAATTGGCAAATGACAAAGATGTCGCAACTACCATGCCAGAGGCAGCTAAGTATTTGGAAAGCGGCGTAGACGGTTCAACCAGACCTTTTAATATTGAAGTCAACTCGGCAACATCCCTGTTGGATGATTACTCCGACGTTGTTCGTGGAATTAAAGGCGAGATCGGTTTGGATCAGGTTCGTACAACGGAATCGAAGAACAATATTGGCAGTATCCAAACGTACTTGAAAGACCAGGATACGGATGATGTAACAGCTTGGTCGAAATATCACTCACGTATGAACGGAGTGGGGCTGATCGATAAGTTGACCCAAGAAGGCAAATTTAACTGGATGACGCCAGCGTTCTCTGGAACTACACCAAGCATGAAACAGACGTGGGCTAACCTGACCAAAATGGAACAGGAATCTTTCATCAAAATCATAACGGGTGCAGAACCGCTGGATTACTTCGAAACATTCGTCACCAATTGGAAGAAACAAGGCGGCGATCAAGTGATCCAGGAGATCGAAGCTGAGACCACATCCCAAAAATAATTAAGCTAACACTGCTGACAGGCTGCGCTAAGCAGCCTTTCTTCAGGAAAGGGGTTCATCCATGAATCAGGGAAAATATAAAGCAAGAAACCGCTTGGGCACAGGTGCCATGTATCATATGATGATGCTGCCAGGCATTTTATTTTTGTTGGTATTCAGCTACATTCCAATGGTTGGTGTCATTACGGCGTTTCAGGATTACGTACCAGCCAAAGGTATGTTTGGCTCCGAGTTTGTTGGGCTCAAACATTTTATTTATATGTTCAAGCTGCCGGACATCGGCCAAGTGATCAGTAATACTTTGGTGATTGCCATCGCCAAGATTCTACTTGGCACCCTGATGGCCATCATTTTTTCCATTTTATTAAACGAAATCCGCTTTAAATTTGTTAAAAAATCCGTGCAGACCATTGTATATCTGCCTCACTTTTTGTCTTGGGTCGTTCTGGCCTCCGTGGTTGTTAACATGTTCAGCCTGGATGGAAGTGTAAATCAGATTTTAGCCTTTTTCGGCTTGGAAAATATTAATTATCTCGGAAGCAACACCTGGTTCCAGCCGCTGATTATCGGGACGGACGTATGGAAGGAATTCGGTTATAGCTCCATCGTTTATTTGGCTGCAATTACCTCGATTGATCCCGGCCTCTATGAAGCGTCAGGGATAGATGGAGCGAGCTGGTGGAGAAAAGTATGGCATATTACATTACCGGGTATGCTCCCTATTATCCTGCTAATGGGGGTTATGAGTCTGACCAATATTTTGAGCGCAGGCTTCGATCAAATCTACAATCTGTATAACCCGGTTGTCTATGAGTCGGGCGATATTCTGGATACCTATGTATACCGGATTGGTCTCGTTGGCAGACAGTATAGTTTTGGTACAGCTGTTGGGTTGTTCAAGTCAGTGATCGGTATTGTTCTATTATTGTCCGCCAATGAATTGGCCAAAAAATACACCGACAGAAAAATATTCTAAGGAGGCGAAACTTGTGTCTTATTCCGCAAGCCTGAAAGACCGAATGGGCCGGTTTGTCATCTACGCCATCGTTATATTGCTGGCTTTGATCTGCCTCCTTCCATTATGGAATATCGTTGCGATTTCATTCAGCAGCAGTGAGGCCGTATCGGCCAATGCCGTAGGTCTGTTACCCGTTAAGTTTACAACAGCCGCTTATTCGAAAATTATTGATGATGCGCAGTTCTGGCGATCCTTTGGCATTTCCGTTCTACGTGTGGCTCTATCTCTAGTGCTCAACATGATTCTTATTGTTTTGATGGCTTACCCGCTGTCCAAATCGAAAAGGGAGTTTAAGGGCAGAAATATATATATGAATATCATGATTTTTGCCATGTTATTCAGTGGGGGCATGATCCCTAGTTATCTGTTGATCAAAAACCTGGATATGCTCAATACGATTTGGTCGCTTGTACTGCCAGGTGCTGTTCCGATATTCAGTGTCATCCTTGTGATGAACTTCTTCGCCGCAGTGCCGAAAGCGCTTGAAGAAGCGGCATTCATCGACGGGGCAAATGCATTGCAGGTCCTGTTCAAAGTGTATGTGCCCGTGTCTATTCCTGCGCTGGCGACCGTATCCCTGTTCAGTATCGTGGGCACGTGGAATGATTTCTTCAGTGGATTGATCTATATGACCAAAGTTAGCAATTATCCGCTAATGACCTATATTCAGTCTCTTAACGTGAATATCGCGGAGCTTCTTCAATCCGGCACGAACTCTGCTCAGCTCAGCAATCTAACTGAGATTTCGAACAAAAATCTAAATGCAGCCAAAATCGTAGTGGCTGTCATTCCGCTGCTGCTGATCTACCCGCTGCTGCAAAAATACTTTGTAACCGGAATTGTTGTGGGGTCGGTAAAAGAATAATAGTGAATGAAACGGGAATTGGATGAGCAGAATCTGGTTCAAGAGAAAGGTGGTGCGTTATGGGAAATAAAAATTGGTGGAAAGAAATTGTTGTATATCAAATTTATCCCCGCAGCTTTCAAGATAGCAATGGTGATGGAGTCGGGGATCTGAAAGGTATATTATCCCGACTCGATTATTTGAAGGATCTTGGCATCGGTGCGATATGGCTGTCACCAGTGTGCAAATCGCCGCAAGATGACAACGGGTATGACATTTCGGATTACCAGGATATCGATCCGATGTTTGGTTCGCTTGAAGATATGGAATTGCTGATTCAGGAGGCAGGCAAGCGGGACATCCGAATTATCATGGATCTGGTGCTTAACCACTCATCCGACGAGCACCCCTGGTTTAAGGAAGCTCGGAAAAGTAAGGATAATCCATACCACGATTATTATGTGTGGAGAGATGGTATGGAAGGAACACCGCCGAACGATTTAGGTTCAACGTTTGGTGGATCAGCCTGGGAATGGGTTCCCGAGCTGGGACAGTATTATTTGCATCTTTTCTCTGTTAAACAACCGGATCTTAACTGGGAGAACCCCAAGGTACGGCAGGAGATATACGATATGATTCAATGGTGGATGGATAAAGGCGTAGGCGGGTTCCGTCTTGATGTTATCGATCTGATTGGCAAGCAGCCTGACCTCAAAGTTACAGGCAATGGGCCAAATTTGCACCAATATATGCGTGAACTCAGTAAAGAGACATTCCAAAAGGGTGATCTGCTAACCGTCGGAGAAACCTGGGGAGCAACGCCCGAAAGTGCCAAGCTTTATAGCAACCCGGACGGCAGTGAACTATCCATGGTCTTCCAATTTGAACATATTAGTCTGGATGAGCAGGAGGGGAAAGGCAAGTGGGATCTCCAGCCGCTGGATCTGCTTCAATTAAAGAAAGTGTTGTCCAAATGGCAGACCGAGCTGAAGGGAGAAGCCTGGAACAGCTTGTTCTGGAACAACCATGACCTTCCGCGGATCGTGTCCCGTTGGGGAAATGACGGGGAATATCGTGTACAGTCTGCCAAAATGCTGGCTACTCTTCTTCATGGCATGCAAGGTACGCCATATGTGTATCAGGGTGAAGAGTTAGGCATGACGAATGTACGTTATCCTATTGTAGAATACCGTGATATTGAGTTGCTGAATCTGTATAAGGAACGGGTCGAGAATGGGTATCCTGAGGAAGAAGTGATGGAATCCATTTATGCAAAAGGCCGTGATAACGCACGTACGCCGATGCAATGGGATGCTTCCGAAAATGCTGGTTTTACGGAAGGCAAACCATGGATTTTGGTAAATCCGAATTACACGGAGATTAATGCGGAAGAATCTATACATGATCCGGATTCCATTTACCATTACTATAAAACACTGATTCAGCTGCGAAAAGAGCATGAAGTGATCATCTATGGGGATTATGAACTGTTGTATCCGGAAGACACCAACCTCTTCGCTTACACACGAACACTTGGTGATACCAAATTGCTAGTCCTGTGCAACTTCTATGGCAAAGTTGTTCCATTCCAGCTTGCAAGCGAATTTGCAGGGGATAAAAGTTTATTAATTAGTAACTATTCGGACGTTGTTTCAGAGAACACACTTCGTCCTTATGAAGCAAGAATGTATCTGCTTGTGTAGTTCAAAAGAGGGTTAATGGCGAATAGCCATCAACCCTCTTTTTTGACGAAAAGAAGCTTTTGCAAGAAAACATCAAGCGCCATGGAATGTGAATGCTCGATGAGACGAATGATGGAGAAGCTGCGTTCAAGATGCAACTGTCTAATTCGCAATTCTTCAACTTCCCCGGTTGCCAGTTCCTTATGAACAATCCATCTGGATACCATTGCAATTCCGAGTCCCGCAGCAACAGCTTCCTTCACACCCTGACTGCTAGTGAAGACATAAGACCGCTTAGGGCGGATCGTAGTCTCTTCCATAAAATGATCGCTAAACGCGCGTGTTCCCGAACCCAACTCACGAAGAACCCAGACCTGATCCTGAAGCATATTCTGCTCTACCACGACGGAACCGGAGAGGGGGTGACCGGAAGGAGCTACTACGATCATCTCATCCTTCATGTAAGGGATAACGTCAAGGTCTGCCGAGGCTTGCGCTTCACCCTCCACAAATCCGATATCCAGCTGATTTCCCCTAACCGCAGACAGAATCTCCTGGGTATTGCCAATCGTAACCTGAATGTTGACCTGCGGATACTGTGATGCGAATTCTGCCAGCTTCTTAGGCAAAATATATTCACCGATGGTGAAGCTTGCCCCGATCTGAATGCTTCCGGTCACTTCATCCCGCAGCATCTGAATCTCCTGCCGCGCTTCATCGTAGCGGGCCTGAATGACTTTGGCATGTCTATAGAGGATTGCGCCCGCTTCAGTCAGGGACACTTGCTTTGGAGAACGATGCAGTAGCTTGGCTCCCAGCTCATTCTCCAAATTTTTGATATGCAGGCTCACCCCCGGTTGGGACAGGTTCAGCAGTTCTGCAGCCTTGGAGAAATGGCTTTGTTCTACAACGGTAACGAAGACTTTTAAGGCATCAGTTATCATTAGAATTCCTCATTTGAATAGTGTGTTTTTATAGTTATAAGCCTATTGAGCTCATTTTAGCATAAGATATCTAATCAATCATAATTTTTTATAATGATTAGGATCGCAGATTCATATTTCACTTCCTTCCTGTCTGCTTCTATAGTGAGGATATACTTTATCCCATAAGGAAGTGTGGAGCTATGATTTTACAGACACAATTGAGATTCGTTAAAAACATAAAAGTAGTTAGGAACAGGGGATTTCTGCAGGGGATCGGACTGACTTTATTACTCTCGTTTATCGCCAAGCTGCTGGGTTATCTGCCGCTCTTAAATATCATGGGTCAACTCGTTATTGCAATTCTGCTTGGCATCTTGTACCGGGCGGTGCGTGGCGTTCCGCTGACCGCGCAATCAGGGATATCTTTTTCGGGAAAACGATTGCTGCGGTTCGGCATCATCCTGCTGGGTTTGAAGCTGAACCTTATGGATATTGTCCATGCAGGATACAAAGTCGTTGCGCTAGCGGCAATCAATGTTGTTGTCACGATTTTTGTTGTCTACGGACTGAGCAAGTGGTTAAAGATCGACAAACGAATAGGGCTGCTGACTGCTTGTGGTACAGCCATCTGCGGTGCAGCGGCAGTGGTTGCGATTGCGCCACAGATCAAGGCCAAAGATGAAGAAACGGCAGTAGGTGCGGCCACAGTAGCGATACTCGGCACAATTTTCACTTTAGCCTATACATTGCTATACCCGGTGTTGGGTTTAAGTGCGAATGGATATGGCCTATTCACAGGGGCCACACTGCATGAAGTGGCACACGTCATCGCTGGGGCTGCACCTGGAGGGCAAGTGGCACTGGATATGGCAGTCATCGTGAAGCTAACCCGGGTCGCCATGCTGGTACCCATTGCGCTGATCATTGGCTTGTGGAGTGGACGACAGGCGCGTGGGGGAGAGCAAAAATCATCTAAAGGAATCCGGTGGCGTGAATTGCCAGTACCCTGGTTCATTTTCGGATTCCTGGCTATGAGTGGTTTAAACACGCTGGGTATTATTCCGCAAGAGTTGATCTCGGGACTTCTGGTTCTCTCCTATATGCTGCTCGCGATGGCCATGGCTGGATTGGGGTTGGGTGTGGATATTGCAACCTTCCGTCGTCTGGGCAAGAAACCTTTTTTGGCAGGATTGCTGGGCTCTATTGTGTTGTCCATTCTAGGCTTCATGCTCGTTTGTAGCTTTGGCCTGAACTAGGTCGTGTGTGTCCAAAATTAGGTACTCCACTGCATGAATTTAATAAAAAGCACGCATTGACCCTAAGTGGATGGGACTGACCCCATAACGTGAGACAAA